>NZ_JADPUN010000296.1 GCF_015690345.1 Plantactinospora alkalitolerans
GCCACCATCTCCGGGCCGCTGCGGGCCCCGGCGAGGTCGCACCCCGGTGCGTGATGCGCCGGCGGGCCCGAGCCGTTCTCGCGTCACAAACCGCTGTCTGGCCGGGGGTCAGCGACCCGCTTCGGGCCGGCGGGCCCGCAGCGGCCCGGAGATGGTGCCGAACCACGGTGCGCCGTTGACGGCCAGGCCGGAAGAACTGTCCCCGCGCTGATAGGCGCGGCCTCGCGTCGCATTCTCGACAGCGGATAGAAACGACGCGTAACCGGTCGGATACAACGACTGGTAATGCGTATTTCCCTGGAGGATCACGTTGAACCATCCCGTTTACCAACGGCTTAGAAATGCCGCGTCCGGACGACGTAACCGGCTCGCGCTCGCCGCGGCCGTGGTCGCGGCGGCCGCGTCCACCACCGGCGTCGCGCTCGCGTCGACCGGGCAGTCCGCGACGCCCACCGACACCTCGACCGTGGCCGTCGCGGAACTGGGTCGGTCCGCCGCCAAGGCCGCCCAGGCCGAGGCGTTGGAGACGACGACCGCACCGGAAACGGCCGCACCGGCCAGCCCGTCGGACCCGGCGACCGCCGAGCCGACCCGTGCGGCGTCGAGCGCGGCGAAGGCGGCCCCGACCAGCACCCCGAGCAAGCGGCCGGCCCCGCCGGCCAGCAAGGTGCTCGACTACCAGTTCCAGGCCCAGATCAACGGCTGGTACTGCGGCCCGGCGGCCACCCGGATCGCCCTGACCGCGCGTGGCGAGCGGCCGAGCCAGGACGAGGTGGCCGGTGACCTCGGCACCACCATGAGCGGAACGAACTCGGCCCAGGACACCACCCGGGTACTGAACAAGGTCATCGGCACCGACTTCTACCGGAGCACCATGCTCTCCGGTGGCGCGGCGAGCCCGGCCCAGATGGACCAGCTCCAGGCCGACGTCGTACACGCGGTCAGCAACGGGTACGCCGTGGTGGCCAACATCGCGGGCTCGGCCACGGATGTCGACGGCGGCTGGCACAGCTACCCCGGTGGCCACTACCTGACCGTGGTCGGCTACCGGGACAACGGCCGTACGGTGAAGATCGCCGACCCGGCCATCCCGGGCGACGACAGCACCTACTGGCTGACCACCATCGACCTGGCGAACTGGGCAGCCACCCGCGGCTACTCGTCCTGACCCGGTAGCGCCGGTCCGGTTCGTCCGCCGGCCCACCGCCGATCCGATCCGTCCGCCGGCCCACCTCGTCCGTCCGTGCGTCCCTTGCCGACGCGGACGGACGAGTGGGCCGGCGGACGTCGTTCGGCACCCGTTCGACCGTGCATGATCAGCCCGGGGGCGGGCCGCCGACCACGAACTCCCCGTACTCGGCGATCGGGGTGAAGCCGAGCCGTCGGTACAGCGCGATCGCGGCGACGTTGTCCGCCTTGACGTTCAGGGTCACCTGGTCGACGGTGTCCAGCAGCCGCCGGCAGAGCGCCGCGACCGCCGCCGTGGCAAGTCCCTGCCCCCGGACGCCGGGGTGGGTGGTCACGTTCCCCAGGGCGCTCACCCGGTATTTGGGGGACCAGACGTGCACCCCGGCCACCGCGAGCAGTTCGCCGCCGCGGCGTACCCCGACGTACTGGCCGGTCTCGATCATCCGCTGGTCGAACCAGTTGTCCGGATACGCCGCCGCGTAGAGCGCGGCCAACTCGGGTACGTCGGCGGGGCCGAGCAGCTCGCCGGCCGGCGCCACCCGGTCCAGCCTGGTGGCGTCGGTGAGAGCCATCTTCAGGTGCGGGCCGCGCGGCTCCACCCGGAGGTGTCGGGCCAGCACCGCCTCCCCGCCCGGGGACAGATGGGCGTCGAAGCGCCGGGGAAGCAGCGGGACGAGCGCGGTCAGTAGTTCGGTAAGTGCCTGCGGCGAGCGGTCGAACGCGAGCAGGACCGGAACGCCGCCGCCGTGGTAGACCAGCGCCACCGAGTCGCCCAGCCGGTACCAGCTGGTGTACGGCCAGTAGAAGTCGTCGAGGTCCCCGAGCTCGTACGCGTGCAGGTGCGGGTCGCGGCGCAGCAGGCCGGCGAGTTCGTCCCGGTCGTGACCGGCCCTGATCATCCTCGTCTCCAGATCACGACACGGGCGCGGGCCGAGGTGCCGGTACGGTCGGCGCCCCCGTCGCGACGTCGAGGTGCCGTCGGGCCTCGTCGAGGAACCCGTCGGCGTACGCCTCGGCGGGGAAGTCGCCCAGATACCGGGTCCGGGTCCGCCAGCGGGTCTGCTCCAGCGGATCGGTGTCGAGCAACTGGTCCAGCACATCGTCGAGATTGGACATGTCGGACCGCAGCACGTAACCGGAGCCGGCCAACGGGAAGCTCTGCACGAACCGCTCGCCCTCGCCGACCCGGTCGGTCACCGCGTACGGCTTCGCCGAGTAGAGGTAGTCGGAGATCACCGCGGATACGTCCGACACCAGCGCGTGCGACCGGTTGACGCACTCGACCAGCGTCATCTTCCGGGCCGCGTCGGCGCCGAACACGTGCTGCCGACCGGTGGCGGCCCGATCCTCGGCGAGCACCTGTTCGAGCCGGGCGAGTTGCCGGGCCGACGCCGGATTCTGCGAGGTGTACGGGTGGGCCCGGAGGATGACCGTCGCACCCCGGTCCAGCAGCCGGCGGACCAGGGTCTCGCCGACCGGCAGCGAGCAGTAGTCGACGTCGGCGTGGTGGCCGGTCCAGGTCGGGGTGTAGAGCACGACCTTCTCGGCCCGGTCCCGGATCGGCTCGCGGGTGACGGCGATCGACTCCACCTGCGGCCGGCCGACGATCGCGAACTTCTCCCTCGGGATGACCACGCCGTTGCGGGCGTACCGGTCGATCGCCGCCTGACCGGCGACGAAGATCTTGTCGAAGATCGCCGAGACCGGGTTGGCGCTCGGTGCCTTGTCGCTGTCGCCGTGGTGCAACTGGATGTGCGTGAGGTGCGAGAACCGGATCGAGTGGCTGTTCTTGGCGCCGTGGTTGACGTAGAACGCCACCCGCAGGCTGGGCACCATCGCCTCGTCGATCGAGCGTGGCGTCGGGCAGACCACCACCGGCGCGCTGGTGGCGGCCGAAACCGGCGCCAGGAAGTTCGGCTCGCGCAGCAGCACCATGAACGGCCGGCCGATCCGTTCCAGGTACGGCAGCCACATCATGACCTGGTACTCCGACCCGGGCGGGGCGGTGAAGTAGAGCAGGAACTCCGGCTGGTGCCGGCGGAGCGCCTGGGTGACCGGGCTCTGTCCGGCCGACGGCCGCAGCCGCCGCAGGGCGATCGGCATGATCGCGCCCACGGCACAGGTCGCACCGACGAGCACGGTGACGATCAACGCCGGCCAGGCCGGCAGGCTCAGCGCCGCGCTGGCGACCAGCGCGACGACCAGGAGCAGGACGGCCGGACCCAGCCGCCCCGCGACCAGCAGCGGCGACGAGCGTACGCCGAGGTTGGCCGACCGGACCTCCCACTCGGCGGCGTCCCGCAGCGGGCGCTCGGCGAGGGTGAGCCCGAGCAGCGCCGCCCCGGTGACCACCAGGGTCCACCGGGCCTCGGGGACCAGCCGGGCGTACCCGACCAGCACACCCGCGATCAGCAGCACCGGCTCGGCGACCAGGTCGGAGCGCGGGTTGATCCGCCGCTCGGCCCAGACCGAGGCCGCGGCCGCCACCGCCAGCGCGAGCCCGACCAGTTCGGCCGAGGTCAGGGCGAGGGTGAGGAAGGACAGGACCGCCAGGCCGGCGCTGAGGCACCGGATGGCCAGCTTCCTGACCAGATCACCACGCATGATCTTCCTTCCCTGCCGGAGCGCCCGGCGGTGGCACGGGCTCCGACGACGATGTGGCTACGGTGTGCCCACCCGGGGCGACGGCAGCGGTTCGATGGAGCGCTGTCGGGCGACCGGCCCAGCCAGCCCGTTCCCGTTCTCGGCCTGGCCGTCCGGAGCGGTCTGGCCGTCCGGAGCGGTCTGGCCGTCCCGAGCGGTCTGGCCGTCCCGAGCGACCGGACCGGCGTTCGGCTCGACGGGGGTGCCGGCCGGGTCGCCGGGGGAGCGGCGGACGTCGACCACCTGGCCGGTCAGCCCGGAGAGCAGAACGTCGAGGGAGACCCGGGCGACGGTGTCCGCCGCCAGCAGCGTGTGCTCCGGCTCGTCGCCGAACGCCCGGGTCCGCATCGGCGTGGCGGTCCGTTCGGGGTTGACGCAGTTCACCCGTACGCCGATCTCGGACCACTCGTCGGCGAGCGCCTGGGTCAGGTTCACCACGGCGGCCTTGGTGGCGGAGTAGAGGGCGTACCGGGCCCGTCCCCGGGTGTACGAACTGGAGGTGTAGAGCAGTAGCTGGCCCCGGGTCTGCCGGAGGTACGGCAGTGCCTGCCGGGCGATGGTGACCGGGGCCATCAGGTTGACCTGGAACATCTGCTCGATGGTCGGCTCGTCCATCTCGGCGAGCGCACCCATCCGGAGTACGCCGGCCGTCACCACCACGTGGTCGATCCGGCCGGTCGCCTCGAACGCGGTCCGCAGCGCGGCGGCGACGTCGTCGGCCCGCTCGACGTGGGTGCCGGTGCTCGACCGGCTGACCGGGAACACGTCGGCGCCGTACCCCCGGGCCACCTCGGCCAGCCGGTGGCCGATGCCGTGGCTGCCGCCGAAGACGACGACGGTCCGCCCGCTCAGTTCCTCGGTGTACGCCCGCTCGTCCACCAGCCGGGGCGCCTGCGCGGCGGCGAGCTGGAACAGCTTGTCCGCCAGGTGTACGTCGACCGGATGGGTGACCTTGATGTTCTCGTCCGAGCCCTCGATGACCTTGATGGGTACGTCGGGCAGGTAGCGGAGCACCACTCCGCAGTCGTCGGTCGCGCTGAACCCGGCGTCGTCGGCGGCCAGCCGGTAGGCCTCCCGGATGGTGCTGGACCGGAACGCCTGCGGCGTCTGGCCCCGGCGCAGCCTGGCCCGGACCGGGATGCCGGTGATGCAGTCGTCCTCGTCCACCTGGATGATCGTGTCGGCGGACGGGATGGCCACGTCGACGGCGGCGTGGGTCCAGAGGGCGTTGACGCACTCCCGGACGATCCGGGGGCTCAGCAGCGGCCGGACCGCGTCGTGGAAGAGGACGTTGCAGTCGTCGGGTCCGATCGCGTCCAGGGCCAGCCGGGTGGTCGCGTTGCGGGTGTCGCCGCCCTCGATCACCTGGCTGACCTTGCGGAAGCCGGCCTTGTCGACGATCTGTCGCGCCGCGTCGAGATGGCCCGGCGCCATCAGCACGATGATCTCGTCGATCTCGGCGGCGGCCTCGAAGACCGCGATGGTGTGTTCGAGGATCGGCTTTCCGGCGATCTTCAGCAGTTGCTTCGGGATGCCCAGCCCGACCCGGGTTCCGGTGCCGCCGGCCAGCACCACGGCCACCGTCCGGTCGGGCCGCCATCCGGCGGTGGCCGGTTGGCCGGTCGGCGTCGTCGCCGGGTCATGCGCCATTGCCGATCCTCACTGACTCTGCACCATCGATGTGCCGGTGTTCCCTCGGTCGTTCACGCCATCTGGGCCGAAACGGCGCATGGCGGGCGGATTCGCACCGGGCCGGACTGGTGTGACCCTAGGACCCTAGCGCGGGACCGGCCGGGCATCAGCTTCCTGACCGCCCGGCCGCCGGCACCGCTGCCGCCGGGCGGCGGGTGTGACGCCGCCCGACAGCCGGTCTCCTGGTTGCGGAGAGTTATGTCCGGTTCATGAATTTCTCGTACTCGGCGACGACCTCGTCGGTGGGACCGTCCGCCCGGATCAGCCCCGACTCCAGCCAGATCGACCGTTCGCAGGTGTCCCGGATCGTGCCGATACCGTGACTGACCAGGAACACCGTTCCGGCCTCGGCGCGTAGTTCGCGGACCCGCTGCTCGCTGCGCCGCCGGAACCGTACGTCACCGGTGGCGAGCGCCTCGTCGATCAGCAGTACGTCGTGCTTCTTCGCCGCCGCGATGGAGAACCGCAGCCGGGCACCCATGCCGGACGAGTACGTCCGCATCGGCAGCGAGCTGAAGTCGCCGCGCTCGTTGATCCCGGAGAACGTGATGATGTCCGGCGTGACCTGCTTCACCTGGGCCGGGGTCATTCCCATCGCCAGGCAGCCCAGTGCGACGTTGCGTTCCCCGGAGAGGTCGTTCAGCAGCGCCGCGTTCACCCCGAGCAGCGACGGCTGCCCCTGGGTGTAGACGGCACCCCGGCTGGCCGGGAGCAGTCCGGCGATCGCCCGCAGCAGCGTCGACTTGCCGGAGCCGTTGCTGCCGATCAGGCCGATCGCCTCACCCCGGTACGCGGTGAAGGTGACGCCCTTGACCGCGTGCACCTCGGTGATCGCGCCGGTCTTCCCGCCGGTCACGATCCGCTTCAGGGCGGCGACCGGGCTGCCGTTGCCGCCGGCACCGGCGCCGTGCACCCGGTAGACGATGTGCACGTCGTCGACCACGACGGTGGGGATCCGGGAACCGCCGGCGCCGGTGGTGGTCGCCGAGAGGTCGGTCTGGGTAACGGTCTGCTCAGCCACGGCCGTACTCCTTCTCGCCACGCCAGAAGTAGATGAACCCGAGGACACCTGCCACCAGCGCCCAGCCGATGCCGAGCAGCCAGGACTGGGTCTGCGACGCGGTCACCGGTGCCGTCTCCATCAGCGCGTGCCGCATCAGTTCGATGTACACCAGCAGGGGGTTGAGCTGCACCAGCCAGGCGACCGTCCCCGGAAGGTGCTTCTCGAAGTTGGCCACGCTGTAGAGCACGCCGGATCCGTACATCCAGGTACGCATCACGAACGGCACGACCTGCTTCAGGTCGGTGACCTTGGACCCGAGGCGGGCCATCGCCATCGCCACGCCGGCGTTGAACACCGACTGGAGCAGCATCGCGGGCACCAGCAGCAGCCATTCCAGGGTCAGCGGCTCGCCGTCGACCAGGACGATGCCGGCCAGCACGACGATCGAGGCGAGCAGCTGCTGGAACTGGGTCAGCGTGATCGCGATCGGCAGGGCGGCCCGGGGGAAGTGCAGCGCCCGGATCAGCCCGAGGTTGCCGGTGATCGCCTGGACGCCGCCGCTCACCACCGACTGGGTGAAGGTGAAGACGAAGAGGCCGGTGCAGAGGTAGGCGATGAAGTTGTCGATCTCGCCGCTGGTGTTGAGCACCACCCCGAAGATCAGGTAGTAGACCGCCGCGTTGGTCAGCGGGGTCAGCACCTGCCAGACCCGACCCAGGCGGGCGGTGCTGAACGACGCCGCCAGTTTGGCGTTGGCGTAGGCGGAGATGAAGTGCCGATAGGACCAGAGCTGCTTGATGTACGTGACGAGGCCGGGCCGTTCGCCGGCGACCGACAGGCCGTACCGGGCCGCCAGCTCTGCCTGGGTCAGCTCTGCATCGGGGTTTGCTACCGCCGTGGTGGCCATAGCTGGGCGCTCCGATCTGTTCGGGCTGCAAGCGTCAAGATGCGCGCGACTTTCCCGGGCCGGAGCCAGGGCGGGGGAACGCCAGTGGGCCGTCGCTCCGTGGAAGGTAGTCCAAACTACGTCGGGACGCAACCGTACCGTCGTCGCGCTATATTGGCCCACGTGGCGACCGACAACCGGCGTGCTCCAGCGGGAGCGGCGGTACTCCGAGGGGAGATCACCGCTGCCCTGCGCATGGCCGTGATGCAGGAACTCGCCGCGGTCGGATACGGACGCCTCTCGATCGAGGCGGTCGCACGCCGGGCCGGCGTCGGCAAGACGGCGATCTATCGCCGGTGGAACTCGAAGCTGGAGATGGTGCTGGAGATCGTTTCCCGGGTTGCGGGGCAGAGCCTACCGCTGCCGGACACCGGAAGCCTACGGGGTGACCTTGAGGTGTTGCTCCAGATCGTGGCCCGAGCCCTACGACACCGCCTGGCCTCGCAGATCATCCCGGATCTGCTCGCCGAGGCGGCCAGAAATCCGGAGATCGCCCAGACCCTGCAAGAGGCCCTGCGTGCGAACCAGCGGGACATCGGCATACTGTTGCTGGACCGTGCGGTCGGTCGTGGTGAGCTTCCCGAGGGAACGGACCCGGACGCCGCGGTCGATCTGATCATCGGTCCGCTCTACTGGCGGTTCGCCGTCGCCCGCACCCCACTCCCGGAGGACTACCTGCCGCGAATGGCCGCCGCGATCGCGGCCGGACTGGGCGTGGGGGGCGTCGCCGCCGAAGTGGTGGAGGACGCCGTCGTCCCGGGAGGGAGCGTGGGCGTCGCCCTGCCAACCTGACCATCCCGCCACCGACGCACCGAGCCCGGTCACGCCCGGTCGAGGGTCCATCCGCAGGTCGTGACCTACCCCGCACCACCCGATTCGCCTACCGCACAACGAGCTAGCATCGCATGCCAACCGCGATCCCCCCAGCTACAGGAGGATGCCCATGGCCGGGCAGAACGCAGACCTGATCCCGCCTGCCAAACCAGTCATCGGAGACGCCGAGATCGAGGCCGCGGTGCGGGTGCTCCGCAGCGGCAAGGTCGTGCAGGGCCCGGAGGTGGCGGCGTTCGAGGAGGAGTTCTCCGAGCTCGTGGCCGGCCGGCACTGTGTCGCGGTCAACTCGGGCACCTCCGCTCTCCAACTGGCCCTGCTGGCGCTCGGCATCGGACGCGGCGACGAGGTCATCGTCCCGTCGTTCTCCTTCGCGGCGAGCGCCAACGCGGTCCGGCTGGTCGGCGCCGAGCCGGTCTTCGTCGACATCGAGCCGGGCAGCTTCTGCGTGGACCCGGACGCGGTCGCGGCGGCGGTCACCCCGCGCACCGTGGCGATCATGCCGGTACACCTCTACGGCCACCCGGCCGCGATGGACCGGCTGATGCCGATCGCGCAGCGGCACAACCTGGCCGTCGTCGAGGACGCGGCCCAGGCGCACGGCGCGGCCCTGGGCGGCCAGCCGGTCGGTGCCTTCGGCGCCGCCGGGTGCTTCAGCTTCTATCCGACCAAGAACATGCACGCCCTGGAGGGCGGCATGATCACCACCGCCGACCCGGAGCTGGCCCGGACCCTGCGGCTGCTCCGCAACCAGGGCATGGAGCAGCGGTACGCGAACGAGATCGTCGGCGCGAACATGCGGCTCACCGACGTGGCGGCGGCGATCGGCCGGGTACAGCTCCAGCAGCTTCCCGACTGGACCGAGCAGCGGCGCGCGAACGCCAAGTTCCTCGACTCCCGGATCACCGGCGTGATCACCCCGCCGGTGGCCGACGCGGCGCGCCACGTCTACCACCAGTACACCGTCCGGATCACCGGGGACCGGGACGCCGCCCAGCGGCAACTGCTGGAGCAGGGCGTGGGCAACGCGGTCTACTACCCGACCCCGATCCACCGGCTCAAGCCGTACCTGGGCGAGGACGGCAAGCCCGGCCCGTGGGACCTGCCGGAGACCGAGCGGGCCGCCCGGGAGGTCGTCTCGCTGCCGATCCATCCCGCGTTGACCCCGGACCAGCTGGAGCGGATCGCCAACGCCGCGAACAGCCTGGCGGGTGCCGAATGAGCGGCCAGGCGCGCACGTTGCGCGCGGGACTGATCGGCCTCGGTGCGATGGGGCGCAACCACGCCCGGGTGCTGTCCGGCCTGGACGGCGTGGACCTGGTCGGCGTCGTGGACCCGGCCGGCGACCCCACCGGCACGCTGCGGGCGCCGGTGCTGTCCACCGTCGCCGAGCTGCTCGCGCTGAAGCTCGACTACGCCGTGGTGGCCTGCCCGACGGCACTGCACGAGGAGGTCGGCCTGGAGCTGGCCGCGAACGGCGTCTGCGCGTTGATCGAGAAGCCCCTCGCGCAGTCCCTCGACGCGGCGACCCGACTGGTCGAGGCGTTCGAGGCGGCCGGTCTGGTCGCCGGGGTCGGACACATCGAGCGGTACAACCCCGCGTTGCAGAGCCTGCGTACCCGGCTGGAGGCGGGCGAGCTGGGCGAGGTGTTCCAGGTCGTCACCCGGCGGCAGGGTCCCTTCCCGCACCGGATCGCCGACGTGGGCGTGGTGATGGACCTGGCCACCCACGACATCGACCTGACGAGCTGGGTCACCGGCCAGGAGTACCGCTCGGTGTCGGCACGCACCGTCTCGCGCAGCGGCCGGCTGCACGAGGACATGGTCGCGGTCGTCGGGCAGCTGGCCGACGGGACGATGGTCAACCACCTGGTCAACTGGCTCAGCCCGCTCAAGGAACGGTCCACTGTGATCACCGGTGACCGGGGCTGCTTCGTCGCCGACACGCTCACCGCCGACCTCACCTTCTACGCCAACGGCGCCATCGACACCGAGTGGGAGGCGCTGCGCGCGTTCCGGGGCGTGGCCGAGGGCGACATGGTCCGGTACGCGATCCCGAAGCGTGAGCCGCTGCTGGTGGAACACGAGCGGTTCCGGGACGCGGTGGAGGGCAAGGAGAGCGACATCGTGACGCTCCGCCAGGGGCTGCGTACCGTCGAGGTCTCCGCCGCCGTGCTGCGGTCGGCCTCCGACGGCAGCACCGTCGACGTCGGTCCGGGTGCCGCGGTGCCCGCACCCGCCCAGCGGTCCGGAGTGGACGACGTCGCCTCGCGGTAGGTGCCGGTAATGGGTAGCGTCCGGTGCCGGGCCCGTTTCGCCCGGTACGGCAAGCTGGTCCACAATCGAGGGTCCCGAGCGCAGAGAGCTGGAGGTACATCCGGGTGGCGGCAACTCCTGTGAAAGACGTGGCCATCGTCACGCCCTGGTACCCCACCCGGGATATGCCGTTCCGTGGAGCGTTCGTCCAGGCCATGGTCGGGGCGACCGCACCCGGTTGCGACCGGGTGACGGTGTACCACGGCGACGCGTGGGTGGCGGCACTGTCGGACCGCGACGACGAACTCGTCGGCCGCGCCCACGCGGAACTGCTCGGGCTCGCCACGGCGCGGACCCCGACGGTGGGCGGTGCCCAGCTGCGGTACGTGCCGGTGCCGATCCCGCGCGGTCGCTGGCACGCCGAGATCGCGCACCGGCACGCCGCGACCCTGGGGGCGGCGCTCGGTGGGAAGCCGATCGACGCTCCGGTGGTGCACGCCCACGTCGGGCTGCCCGGCGGATGGGCCGCGATCCGCAACGCCCGGCCCGACGCCCGGATCTTCGTCACCGAACACGCCACGTTCCTCGACCAGGTGCTGGACACCCCCGAGGCACGGGCGATGTACGACGAGGTGCTGCACCGGGCCGACGGGTTCTTCGCCGTCGGTGAGGCGGTCCGTGCCCCCCTGCTGGAGGCGTTCCCGCACCACGCGGACCGGATCACCTTCATCGCGAACCCGATCGACTTCGACGTGTCCCGTCCGGAGCCGGTCACCGACCTGCGCCGCTGGCTGTACGTCGGCGGCCTCATCCCGCGCAAGGGCGTGGACCTCCTGCTGGAGGCCTTCGCCACCTGCCGGGCCGAGGACCCGACCCTGACCCTGACCCTGGTCGGGGCGGGCGAGCTGGCCGGCAAGCTGTCCGAGCGGGCCGCCGAACTCGGGGTCGCCGAGGCGGTCACCCAGACCGGGGCGCTTCCGCCGGACGAGGCGCTCCGGCTGATGCGCGAGCACGACCTGCTGGTGCACAACAGCCGCTTCGAGACGTTCGGGGTGACCGTGATCGAGGCCGCCGCCGCCGGCATGCCGGTCCTGGTCACCAGGTGCGGTGGGCCGGAGGAGACGCTGGCCGGCGTCGAGGAGTCGGCCGGCGAGCTGATCGACGTCGAGGACACCCCGGACGTGATCGTCGCCGGATACCGGCGACTGCGGTCGCGCTTCCCGCAACAGGTGGACCTGTCGCTGGCGCGCCGGGAACTCGCGGCCCGGTACAGCTATCCGTCGGTCGCGCAGGCGCACCACCGCATCTGGTTCGCCGACGCACCGGCTGCGGGAACGTCCGATGCCCTGTCGGTTCCCGCGCAACGGTCCTGAGGAGTGATCATGCAGGTACTCTTCCTGGCGCTGGGCGCCACCCGCAGGCGGGCCGTGGTCGAGGAGACCGCGCAGGTGGTGGCCGACGGCGGGCGGGCGGTTGTCCTGGTCGCGGCCGCGAAGCCCTGGAGCCGGGAACGGTTCCACCCCGAGGTGCAGGTCGTCGATCTCAGCAAACTGGAGGCGCACGGTCCGATCCGGAAGGTCGAGCGGGCGCTGCTGTTCAGCGGCCCGGGACTGGTGTTCCGGGCGCTCGGCCGGGGTCCGATGAAGACGTTCGCCCGGCGGGCCGGTGGGGCGTACGAGCGCAGGATCGCCTCGCCGGTCCATCGCGCCCTTCTGCCCCGCAACGGCGAGGACCCCGCCGAACTGCAGCAGCGGCTGATCCGCCGCCAGGTGCTGGCCGGCAGGCCGCCGTTCGATCTGTTCGTGGTGAGCGACCCGGCGTCGATGCCACCGGCCGCGCGACTCCTCGCACGTCCCGCCGGCAGCGACTCGCCTGCGCCGAGGGTCGCCTACCGTTATGACTACGCTGGATCCGGCGGGCCCGTCCCGCGTCAGCCGGCCGTCCCGGCGCTCCCTTCCTCCGCATCCGCCGCTGCAAAGGAAAGCAGATGAAAGTCAGGCGTGCACCAATGCGCCCGCGCGTCCTGTACCTCTCCTTCTACTTCCCGCCCTCCCGGGCGAGTGGTGTCTACCGGGCTCGGGCCACCGCGAACCATCTCGCCGCCAAGGGCTGGGACGTCACCGCCTGTGCGGCACCGCTGGACTTCCTCTACGGCGTCATCGGTTCCGTCGACGAGGAACTGACCGCCACGATCGATCCGAGGATCACCGTCGAACGCCCGTCACTGAACCAGTTCGCCTGGAACAAGGACCTGCGGCAGTACGGCCGGTTCCGTGGTTCGATGCCGTTGCTGGCGCAGAAGCTCTACAGCCTCAGCCAGCGCAAGGGTTTCCCCGAGAACTACGCCTCGTGGGGGCTGAACGCGGTCGCCCGGGGCCTGAAGCTGCACGCCCGGAACCGGTTCGACGTGGTGCTGGCCACCGGCAACCCGTTCGCGTCGTTCGGGGCGGCCTGGCTGTTCAGCCGGATCACCGGCGTGCCCTACATCGTCGACTACCGCGACTCGTGGACGTTGGACCTGTTCACCGACAGCCCCGCCTTCCCCGACGGCCATCCCGCCTGGCAGTGGGAGAAGCGGGTGCTCGGCGGTGCCGCCACCTCGGTCTTCGTCAACGAGGCGCTGCGCGGCTGGCACGCCGAGCGCTACCCGCGGGTGGCGGACCGGATGATGGTGGTGCCGAACGGCTGGGACGCGGACCTGCTGACCTCGTCGCCCGGTGACCGGCCGACGGACCGGACCCGGCCGTTGAGCTTCGACTACCTCGGGACCATGACCAGCAAGCAGCCGGTGGAGGAGTTGACCGAGGCGTGGACGCGGGCGCGTCGGCACCCGGACCTGGCCGACGCCGAGCTGAACATCCACGGTCACCTCGGTTTCTTCCGCAACGCCCACCATGACCTCCGGCAGCGGCTGGGCCTGCCGCCGGAGGAGGGCGACGACCCGGCCGGCTACGAGGGGAAGGACCTGGGCATCCGGTACCGCGGCCCGGTGTCGAAGACCGAGGTCGCCCGGGTCTACGAAGAGAGCGACGTGCTGGTGTTCCTTGCCGGCGGAGGCCGGTACGTCACCTCGGGCAAGATCTTCGAGTACATGGCGACCGGGCGGCCGATCGTCTCGGTGCACGCGCCCGGCATCGCCGCCAAGGACGTGCTTTCGGGCTACCCGCTCTGGTTCAACGCGGACAGCCTGGACGTCGACGCGGTGGCCCACACGATGGTCCAGGCCGGCAAGGCGGCCCGCGACCTCACCCCGGAGCAGCGGGCGGTGGCCCGGCGGCACGCCGACGGCTTCACCCGGGACGGGCTGCTCGCTCCCCTGGAGGCGCGGATGCGGTCGCTGGTCAAGCGACCGCTGGCGGAGCCCGGGTCGGAGGACTGAACCGTGAGTGCGGAGAAGGAGTCAGTGATCATGGGCGAGCGTGCGGAACCGGTCGGTCCGGCCCCGTCGAACGGGCCCGTCGACGCGGGCGGCGCCCAGGCGGCGGCACCGGGGCGGTCGTCCGGGGCTCCGGTCCGGGTCATGCTGCTGGCGTTCACCCACCGCCTGCCGGAGCGGGTCCGCAACTACGTCCTCAACCTGCTGGCCGAGGGCGTCGAGGTCGACCTGGCGATCCTGGGTACGGACGCCTGGTCCGAGCACGAGCCGGAGCAGTGGGCCGAGGTCAGTCGTCATCCGCGGCTGCGGGTGCACAGCCTCGACGGTGCCGAGCACCGGCACCCGGTGCGCCGGGTCGAACGGCTGCTGGTCTACAAGCTGCCCGGCGGTGCGGTGGCCGGGACCAAGCGGCTGACCGGCCGGGGCCAGCGGTCGGGGGACGGCGGTCAGCCGGAGGAGGGCCAGCAGCGGATCGCCGACGCGATCCACAACCGGGTCTTCATGCCGTTCTACCGGCTGGGTCGGCCGCGCCTGCTGGCCCGGATGTTCCACAAGCGGCTCGCCGGGGTGGACTTCACCGACGTGGACCGGGTGGTGGCGGCGGATGTCTACGCGGTGACGTTCGGTTGGCAGCTCGCCCGTCGGTACCCGCATCTGGTCGCGACGATGCAGCTCGACCTGAACCTGCACGAGAGCCACCGTTCGGCCGGCTGAGCACCACGAGCGCGCTCGGCCGGACCGGGCACCACGAAACGCCGAAAATCGACCGGCGGCCGGGCACCGCCCGACCGCCGGTCGATTAGCCTGTCAGAGGTCGTCGACCCGGGTCAGCCCGACGATGATCGACAACAGCACGGACTGCACTCCGACCACGATGAGGCCGACGCCCAGGATCGGCAGTCGCATGGTCTCGACCGCCTGGAGTTCGTCGAATCCGGCCGCGCCCCAGCTCCACAGGGCGTACCCGAAGCAGCCGAGTCCGGCGAGGACCACCAGCGCGCCGATGCTGACTCCCCGGCGTACCGCGAAGTCGCCGATCCGCATCTCCATGCGGTTGTCGGCGGGTAACAGCCCGGACTGCGTCGCGTGGGCGTGGACCACCACGGCGAGGGCGACCGCCTGCACTCCGATGGAAACTCCGGTGGCCGCCGCGAGCATCGTGTGCAGGTCGAACGCCAGTCCGCCGACGCGCTGCGGGCCGGCGAGCAGCCAGGCCAGCACCAGGATGCCGCCGATGAGCAGCGCGAGGCCCGGGTACAGCAGCATCCAGCGGGGGCTCAGCGCGAGCAGGAACCGCAGGTGCCGCCAGCCGTCCCGCCAGGTACGCAGGTGGGGCGCCCGGGTCCGGCCGTCCGGGGCGAGGGTGGTGGGAACCTCGTCGATGGTCAGTTGGGCCAGGGCGGCCCGGGCGACCATCTCGCTGGCGAACTCCATGCCGGAGGTCCGCAGCGACAGGTCCAGGATGCGGTCCCGGCGGAAGCCGCGCATTCCGCAGTGGAAGTCGCCGATCGGCACCCGGAAGAACGTCCGGCCGAGGAACGACAGCACCGGGTTGCCCAGGAACCGGTGCAGGGCGGGCATCGCCCCCCGTTGGATGCCGCCCTTGAACCGGTTGCCCATGACCAGGTCCGCGCCGGTGCGCAGCCGGTCGAGGAAGGGTCCGAGGTCGTGCAGCGCGTAGCTGTCGTCGGCGTCCGCCATGATCACGTACTGCCCGCGCGCGGCCGTGATGCCGGTCCGCAGCGCGGCGCCGTAGCCGCGCCGCTCGCAGTGGATGAGGCGGGCGCCTTCCGCGATCGCGATCTCCTGTGACCCGTCGGTCGACCCGTTGTCGGAGACGATGACCTCGCCGCGGACGCCGAGCTCGGACATGCAGGCCAACGCCTTGCGGATGCAGACGGCGAGGGTCTCCGCCTCGTTGAGGCAGGGCATTACCACCGACAGCTCGACCTCACCGACCTCGTCGTGCTCGGTGCCGACCTGTTCGGGTACGTGGATGACCTGGTCAATCGTCATCGGATAATCCGCCACTCGTGATGATTGATCGCCGCGCGGTCAACTCCGCAGCGTTCTTGGCTGAAACTCGGACTCGCTATTTTGGAGGGGATCCGCTGTCGACCAAGGAGTCTTGCCTCCTGCGGATGTAACCGGGGCGGGGAAGGTCCCGACGCGGCGACAGGCTACACCAACAGTTGGTCACGCTGGGTACCTCGGCCCCCCGGCCATCATCCGGCGGCCCGCCGGCCTGCGGCATCGGCGGCAATTGTCGGTTAGCGCGGTCTCGGCCGGATCGGCCGTCTTAGGACCGTGATCGGATTCCCTGACCACTTCCACCGGGTGCCAATCGCGTTTCCGGCGACGCCCGAACGCCCGATCGTGATCATCCGTGATCGGGCTCAGGCCGTTCCGGTTGCACCGATCTTCGGATTCCGTCCGTTCGGACAGGAACGGATTCCGTTCAGTCAGGGCCGCGTTCGGCCGGTCCCGTGTGCGCGGGCAATGTCCGCTAGGCTGGCCCGCGATTTCCAACGGGAGGACATGACGGTGACGACTGCGCCGGAGATTGCCCAGGTCGAACCGCCTCGGGAGGCGCCACCACGGGTTGGCATCGCTGCCCGGGCCCGCGCGATGATGCCGGCCGGGGCAGGGTTCTGGGCGACCCTGACCTGGGCGGTGGGCTTCCCGCTGGCCGTGCTCCTGGTGAAACTGCTGGACGGCAACCCCCTCACCGGGCGGGGGTCGGTGGGACCGGTCGCCATCGGGATCGTCGGTGGGGTCGTCGTGCTCGTGCTGGTGGTGCGGAGATACTCCGACACCCTGATGGGGTTGCTGGCCGGTGGCTACGCCGCCTGGTGCGGACTGACCCTCGTCGCGTCCTACCACGGCACACCGTTCGGCGATTCCGGCCTGCGCGGCGACTCGGCCCGGCTGGCCACGATGGCCACCCGGTTCAGCACCACCTGGCAGCCGGTGGACGGAATCGTGCCGTCGGTGCCGGCCGAGTACCCGCCGCTCTTCCCGTGGTTGCTCGGGCGACTCTCGACGATCATCGACCGCCCGGCGTGGTCGCTCATCGGGTACGGCGAGGCCACCCTGATCTCGGCGGCGGTCCTGTTCGCGTTCCTGCTCTGGCGGGGCATCGTGCCGACTCCGGTCGCGCTGGCGCTGGCAGTGCTGCCGCCCTGGGTCTTCAACCAGCCCCGGAAGTCGTACGAGATCATCACCATCGCCGTCTTCGTGCCGTGGGTGCTCCGGACCTTCACCAACCGGTCCCGCTCCGAGGGTGGGCTGCACTGGCTCAGCGCCGGAATCATCGGTGGACTGCTGGTCCAGACCTACCAGGGGTACCTGCTCTTCGGCGTGCTCGGCATCCTGGCCATCATCGCCTTCACCTGGCACGGCGCCGCCGACCGGATGGCGTACCTGCGGCACGTGCTCGGTGCCGGGCTCACCGCGTTCGTCGTGGCGTCCTGGTACCTGGTGCCGTATCTCTACGGCACCCTCACCCTCCACGGCAGTCGGGTCAACGACTACTTCATCTCGCCCGCGATCGTCGAGGACCCGCTCGGGATCTGGTTCCTGACCGGCCCCTTCGGCAACCCGCTCTACATCGTCGAGCTCGTCGGCCTGCTCGGGCTGATCTGGTACTGGAAGACCCGGTGGTGGGCCCGCCCGATGCTGCTTCTCGTGGCCGGCGTGTACGTCTACCGGTGGGCCCTGGTGCTGATCTTCGTCGGCAACGGCCACACCCTCTACCTGCACTACACCACCCGGCTGATCGGCCTGGTGTTCGCCTCGGCCGGCATCCTGACCGCGATCACGGCGGTACCGGCGCTCGCCCGCCGGGTGACCACCCGCTCCCTGCGCGGTGTCGGCGTGCTCAGCATGTCGGCGCTGCTGGTGGTCACCGCAATGGCCGGCCTGGGCACCTGGATGCCCTGGCCACGGGGGATCAACGACGTCAAACGGCCGGCCGACAGCTTCTCGCCGAACCTGGCCACCTACACCCACGCCGAGCCGCTGCCGAACGGGAAGCGGCCCCGGTACGCGCCGAAGGGTGTGACCGTCGCCTGGTTCCCGGCCGAGCCGATCCGGGAGGTGGTCGAGGGGACGCTCGGCGAAGGTGCCCGGCCCTCGACCCTCGCGTACGACGAGCGGATGTTCGCCTACTACCCGTGGAAGGGCTACGTCGCCGTCGAGCGGCTGGCGTCCAACACCTTCTCGAAGTGGGACGAGCGGCACGCCGAACTCGTCCGGATCGCGGGGATCAAGGACCCGGCCGAGTTCGCCCGCGCCTCGGCGGACACCGAGTTCGGCGGCATCGACGTCTTCGTACTGCGCCGACGCGGTGCGGGTTGGATGTGGGGCGACGTGGTGTTCGACGCCGCGCAGTTCAGTCCGACCTACTGGCGGGTCGCCGACGACCTGCCCAGCAACACCGCCGTGGCGGTACGACTGCCCGGCTGATCGGGACCGGACGAGCGGGGCGGGCGGCGTCGGATCCGGCGCCGCCCGCCCCGGCTCAGTTCTGCTTGCGGGGTGCCGGCAGCAGTTGGCGGGCCCAACGGCGCAGCGAGGGCCGATTGCCGGCGGCGGGCCGGTTCGGATCGGGGAGCGGTTTCGCGAGGTCCTTCCGCGGTGTCCGGACCCGGGGCGGGCCGCCCGGCTTCTGCACCCGGAACGAGAACTGTCCGCAGAACTGCAACTTGCGCAGGTTGACCAGGGCGGCCCGGCGCTTGGTCGCGACGCCCCACTCGTCGATCTCCGTGTTCAACGGCGAGCGTTGGAACCAGCTCCCGTGTTCGGGCCGGCGGCCGAACCACTGGCGGTGCATGAGCGCGATCCCGTCGATTCCCGGCCGCACCTCGGTGAGTTCCATGCCGGCGTCGGATACGAGCACCTTGAAGCCGTAGATCGTGTAGTTCCACAGACTCCAGGCGTGGTACGGCTCGAGTTGGGAGGTGCTGCCGATGAAGAGCCCGCCGGGCTGGAGCACCCGGGCTATCTCGCGCAGCAGCGGCTCGGGATGGCGGACGTGCTCGAACACCTGGTTCGAGTAGATCAACGGTATCGAGTTGTCGGCGAACGGCAGGTTCACGCCGTCGTAGAAGAGCACCTGCTCGCCCTCGATGCCCTTGGCGTAGTCGGACTGCAGGATGTCGACCCCGACCCACTGGACGTCGGATCGCCACTTGCGGGCCAGCAGCGCGGAGGCGCCGTTGCCGCAGCCGAGGTCGACGACGAGCGGCGGCGAGTCCGGGCCGGTCAACTCCTCTTCCAGGTAGTACTGCGAGTGCACCTGGCGGGAATGGTCATCGGGAATGTGCTCGGCCATCAATTGCCACAGCGTTGCCACGAAACCGTCCTAGCGATAATCCGTCTACTTCGGACCCCGACGGCTGACTGTCCGCTCAGGTGCCGGGCCGGGGAGCCACGCGATCAAGAGAGACTAGCCGCTGGAACGGTGACGTGGTGAGTTCGCGCGAGAGAGATTCACGTCGGCGGGCCGGCCGGGTCGGGTCGACCCGGCCGGAGGAGGTGCGGCCGACAGGGTCAGGACGGCAGCCGCTCCTGCAGGACCTGCACCACCCGGACGGCGGCCCGGCCGTCGCCGTACGGCGCGCTCCGCTCGGCGGCCGGCGCCGGCCGGGTGGCCGTCTCCGACCAGCCCGAAGGGCCCAGCCGGCCGGGCTCGGGAACCAGCCGGTTCCAGTCGTCGACGAGCGTTTCCGGCCACTCGGTCTCGGGACGGAGCGTGGTGCAGGGGCGGCCCAGCAGGTACGCCTCCTTCTGCAGCCCACCGGAGTCGGTGACCACCCCGGCGGAGCGCAGCACCGCGGCGACCATGGCCGCGTACGGCAGCGGGCGGCCGACGTGCAGCGCACCCTGGGCCAGCTTGATGCCGTACTCCTCGGCGCGGGCGAGCAGCCGGGGATGGGCGAGCAGCGCCACCGGCAGGCTCAGTCCGGCCAGCGCCTCCACGAGCCCGGCCAGCCGCTCCGGGTCGTCGGTGTTCTCCGCCCGGTGCAGCGTGGCGAGCAGGTAGGGGGAGTCGCCGTCGACGCCCTCGGGCAGCACGGGGGTGGGATGCTCGCCCGCCAGTACGCCGTCCCGGATCCGCAGGCAGACGTCGACCATCACGTCGCCGACGAGCACGGAGCGGCTGGCCAGTCCCTCGGCACCGAGGTGCCGCATGGCCTCCTCGGTCGGCGCGAGCAGCAGGTCGGCCGCGTGGTCGGTGAGGATCCGGTTGTGCTCCTCGGGCATCCGCCGGTTGAAGGAGCGCAGGCCGGCTTCCAGGTGAGCGACCGGAATGTGCAGTTTGACCGCCGAGACCGCACCGGCGAGCGTCGAGTTGGTGTCGCCGTAGACCAGCACCCAGTCCGGCCGCTCGGCGGTGAAGACGGAGTCCAGGGCGGCGAGGATGTTGCCGGTCTGCACGCCGTGGCTGCCGGAGCCGACGCCGAGGTGGACCGCGGGGTCGGGTATTCCGAGGCCGGAGAAGAACACGTCGGAAAGGTCGGCGTCGTAGTGCTGTCCGGTATGCACGATTACGTGTTCGTGCTCGCTGTTCGCGAACGCTGCGGCGATCGGTGCGAGTTTGACCAGTTGGGGGCGGGCCCCGACGACACTGACTACCTTCACTGCGGTCTTCTCCTGGCGTGTGCGTTGACCTGGGGATAGGGGTTTCGCCAGGTCACGGGCGGGATGGTGCCCGTCGCCCGCACCGGACCGATGCTGTCCGCGGCCCCCTGGCGCCAACACGATACGTCACCCGGCCACCGGAGCACGCTCCCCGACTCCTCTGGAGCGTCAGCTGGCCATCCGCAACGGTACCCGGGGCCCCGGGCCCGGCGCCCGCCCGCCGTCGGACGTCAGGCGTCGGTGTCCGGGCGACGGGAACCGTCCGGGGCAGCGGGTCCGTTTGGGGCAGTGTCCCCGCCCGGGGCAGTGTCCCCGCCGTTCCGGCCCGGCTGCGGGAACGGCCACATCCGGGGCATCCGCCGCACGGCGTGCACCGGACGGCGGATGCCTTCCGCCACCACGGCACCGATCTGGAAGCTGAGCGACGACTCCAGGGCGGCGACCCGGGCCCGCGACCGGGCAAGCTCGCCCTCCAGGATCGGCAGCCGGGCATCCCGGTCGGCCAGCTCCCGCTCCAGCTCGATCACCCGGCGTCGAATCGGCCGCGAGACCAGGTCGAGGAAGACGTACTCGTTCGCCATCCGGAGCAGGGTGGGCAGGGCGTCGGCGGCCGGGCCGTCCGGTCCGGCCCCGCCCCCGGTCGCGGTGCCCGGGGCGGTGAGGTACGACGGCACCGCCGCCAGCCGCCGCACGCACTCGACGGCGATCGCGCTCTGCGCCCCGGGTACCGGAACGCGCTCCACGGGGGTCGCCGCCAGGATCTGACAGCGGCCGTCCACCAGGGGCCCGAGCAGCCGGTGGTAGGGAAGCTCGCCGATCCGCCAGCCGAGTACCGCGACCATCCGGGCTCCCGGGCGCAGTCCACGCAGCAGCGGTGCCAGCGCGTCGGGGTCGGTGTGTGCCGGCGGAGTGGGCCCGGGTGCGCAGAGCAGCAGCGTGCCCCCGCCGAAGCCGGCCTCCGTCGCCTCGTCGACCCCGGATCTGGTGTACCGCACCGACTCCGGCAACCGCAGTGCGTCGCGCAGGTCGATCCGCTCGTCCGTGACGTCGACGACGTGTTCCACCCCGTCGAGGTGGGCGTGCAGCAGTTCGTGGATGCGCATGACCGTGTCTCGTCCCTTCGGCAGGGGTGAACTGGTGTCGCGACCGGGCGGCCGCTCAGGCGGTACGGGTGAAGACGTGGAAGCCGATCGGACTGCCCCGGAACCCGTACGGCCGCCAGGCGTCGAACCGCAGTCCGCAGTCCCGCAGCAGCGGCACGTACCGATCGCGGCCCCGGACCACCTGGTAGTTGCCGTACACCCGGTCTCCGTCGGCACCCCAGTCGGAGACGACGAGGCGGCCACCCAACCGGACCAGCGAGGCGAGATTCCGCAACGACAGTTCCCACTCGTGGTCGTCGAGGACGTGGAAGACCACGTCGATCGAGAGCACCACGTCGTAGAGCCAGGGGCTGCGCCAGCCCGCGAGTGTCGACGGGAAGTAGCGCGGGCCGCCGCCCTCGGCCCGGCAGTGCGCCAGTGCGGACGGGCTCGGGTCGATGCCGTCGACCAGGTGCCCGAACCGGGCCAGGGCCCGGCTGAACCAGCCCTTGCCGCAGCCGGCGTCGAGCACGAACAGCGGCGCGACCGGGCTGGAGTGGTGCCCGACGACGTCGAGCAGGATGCCGAGCCGCAGGGTGTAGAACATCTGGTTGGTGGCCTCGTCGTACGTCACGTCGCCACCGGACCGCAGGGCACCCTCCCGCTGGTGCCGGGTGTCCCAGTAGGCGACGGCCTCCTCGGTGGTGAGCAGATCACCCACGATCACCACCCTCCTTCCGAGAATGGGAGGATAGGGCCGGTGTGGTAGAAAACCGGCGTAACTGAACCGGTGACGTTACCAGGGATCGGCGAGATGTCCGTTCGAGGCGCGTTGCCGTACACTCGCCGGGGCCTTACGCCAGAGGCGGTCCCGGCCGTCCTCGGCGACGCCGACCCGCCACCTCGGTCCGGGGCGACAGCCGCCGTCCAGCGACTCGCGGGCCAGCCCGACGACCAGGACGAGGAGAATGCGGTGAGGGTCTCCGCCACCCGAGACGTGGCCATCATCACCCCCTGGTACCCGACCAGACAGGTGCCGTTCGGCGGCGCGTTCGTCCGGGCGATGGTCGAGGCGACCGCGTCGGTGCGGGACCGGGCCACGGTCTTCCACTGCGACGGGTGGGGCGCCCCGGTCTCCCGGCGCGGGGACCGGGCGATCGTACGGGCGCACCGGGATCTGCTTGCCCGAGGTGCCCGGAAGACCAGCACGGTCACCGGAGCCGGCCTGGTCTACGTTCCGGTCCCGGTGCACTCCGGGCTCTCGTACGCCGAGGCCGCCCGACGGCACTCGGCGGCGGTCGGGGTCGTGCTCGGCGGGCGACCGATCGACGCTCCGGTCGTACACGGGCACGTCGGGCTGCGGGGCGGCTGGACGGCGCTGGAGAACGCCCGCCCGGACGCCCGGGTCTTCGTGACGGAACACGCGACCTTCCTGCCGGCCGTGCTCCGGCAGCCCGACTCCCGGGCGATGTACGAAGAGGTGATCCGCCGCTCCGCCGGGTTCTTCGCCGTCGGCGAGGCGGTGCGTTCGGTCCTGGTCGAGGCGTTTCCGCAGCACGCCGACCGGATCGGGTTCATGCCCAACCCGGTGGACTTCGGCGTTCCCCGGGAACGGCCGGTCACCGCGCTGCGCCGCTGGCTGTACGTCGGATCGCTGAACCAGCGCAAGGGCGTGGCCCTGCTGCTGGAGGCGTTCGCCAGGTGCCGGGCCGAGGATCCCGCGCTGACCCTGACATTCGTGGGTGACGGGCCGCTGCGTGCAGCTCTGGCGGCCCGGGCGGCCGCGCTGGGGATCGCGGACGCGGTCACCTTCGCCGGTTTCGTCCTGCCGACGGCGGCACTGGAACTCATGCACCGGCACGATCTGCTGGTCCACCCGAGCCGCCTGGAGACGTTCGGCATGACGGTGGTGGAGGCGATCGCCGCCGGCATGCCGGTGCTGGTGACCCGCTGCGGCGGCCCGGAGGAGACGCTGGCCGGGATCGAGGACGCGGCGGGCGGACTGATCGCCGTCGACGAGGATCCCGACACCATCGTCGCCGGCTACCGACGGCTCCGCGACCGGTTCCCGCAGCAGGTGGACCTGCGGCACGCCCGGGAGGTGCTGGCGGACCGGTACGGTTACCCGTCCGTCGCCCGGGCGCACCGCCGGGTGTGGTTCCCCGATCCGGTCGGGGCCGGCCCGGCTCCGGTCGCGCCGGAAGCCGCCCTCAACTCGATGGAGTGACCGTGCAGGTGTTGTTCTTCGCCCTCGGCGCCCGGCGGATGCGTGCGGTCGTCGACGAATCCGCCCAGGTCGTCGCCGACGGCGGGCAGGCGGTCGTACTGATCGACCACGCGAAGTTGTGGCGCAACGTCTCCTTCGACCCGGCCGTCCGGGTGGTCGAGTTGTCGGGGATCGAGGCCGACCGGCTACCGATGCGGATCGGTCACGGCCTGCTCTACGACGTCCCCCGGGGGCTGTTCCGGGCGGCGGGTCGGGGCCCGCTGCGGCAGCGGGCCCGGCGCGCGGCGGCGGCGTACGAGGTCCGGCTGGCGGACCGGGTGCACCGCAGGGTGCTCGCGCCGTCGTACCGACTGGTCTGGGGTGAGGTGTCGCAGTCCCTGGTCCAGCGGCACGTCCTGGACGGTGCGTCCTTCGACCTCGTCGTGGTGACCGACTCGCCCTCGATGCCGTACGCGGCCCGGTTGCTGGAACGGTACGGTCCCGGCGGGTGGAACCCGCAGGTCGCCTTCGGGCTCGACTACGCGGCTCCGTCGGCCCCGGACGCGGCTCCGTCGGCCCCGGACGAGGATCCGTCGGCCGGGTCCGCCGATGCCGGCCGTCGAGGGTGAACGCCGGGAAACCGGCCGGTTGTGCCGGACGTCCGGTAGCGACGCGTCCGGGGGCGACACGTCCGGCCGGTCCGGGAACGACATGTTCGGCCCGCGATAGCGGGGTAAAGCGGAACAACTCGGCCGGGACGGTGGGCGGCGGGTTGCCGTACACTCGCCCAGGTCCGCTGGGAGAAGCCCCTGTGGGAGAGGCAGAGACACTCATCATGGACGTGAACGGGGCTGCCGGGGCGCGGCGGTCGACGATGCGGCGGCGGGCCACGGAGGCCACTGCGCGATGAGCGAACCGGACGTCAGCGTGGTGGTGGCGGTCTACAACACCATGCCCTATCTCACCAAGTGTCTGAACTCCCTGCTGCGGCAGAGCATCGGCCGGGAGCGGATCGAGGTCATCGCGGTGGACGACGGATCCACCGACGGCAGCGGCCGGGAGTTGGACCGGTTCGCCCGGCTCTATCCGGACACCGTCAAGGTGACCCACCAGGCGAACTCCGGCGGCCCGGCCGCGCCGAGCAACCGCGCCCTGGACCAGGCCACCGGCCGGTACGTCTTCTTCATCGGCGCCGACGACTATCTCGGCTCGGAGGCCCTGGAACGGCTGGTGAAGGCGGCCGACGAGTACGGCTCCGACGTGGTGCTCGGCAAGGCCGTCGGGGTGAACAGCCGCAACATCCATCAGGCGGTGTTCGCCCGCAACGAGGTCGAGATCGGCCTGTTCGACTCGGCGCTGCCCTGGTCGCTGTCGAACACCAAACTCTTCCGGCGTGAGCTGGTCGAGCGCCACCATCTGCGCTATCCGGAGGACATGCCGGTCGGCAGCGACCAGCCGTTCACCCTGGAGGCGTGCTTCCGGGCGAAGCGGATCTCGGTGCTGGCGGACTACGACTTCTACCACGCGGTGCGTCGGCTGAACGCGCACAACATCACCTACCGTTCCCGGCACGTGGAGCGGCTGCGCTGCGCTGAGTCGATCATGAATTTCGTGGCCGGTCTGATCGAGCCGGGCGAACAGCGGGACGCCGTACTCCTGCGGCACTTCACCTGGGAGGTCGCCCGGCTGGTCGAGGACGACTTCCTCCGGCTCGACCGGAGCGTCCAGGAGCAGGTCACGGCCGGGATCCGGGCGCTGGCCGACGAGTACCTCACCGACCGGATCCGGACCCAACTGGAGATCGAGCCGCGGCTGCGGATCTCCACCGCCCAGCGCGGCACCGTCGACGACCTCCTCGCGGTCATCAGGCAGGACGCCGAACACGGTGTGCCGCCGACGATCGTGGACGGCGTCCGCTGGTACGCCGGCTATCCCGGCTTCCGGGACCCCCGGCTGGACCTGCCGGACAGCTGGTTCGACGTCTCCGACACCGCCGCGGACTGGCTCGCCAGGCTCGAGGCGATCGCCGTCACCTGGGACACCTGCCCGGACGGGGAGCGGGCCCTGACCGTCACCGCCCGGACCCCGCGTCGCGACCTGGCGTCGCTGACCTCCGGACCGATCGGGCTGACCGCCGGAGACGTCACCGGCACCACGCTGGAGACCAGCCGGGACAGCGCCGGCAGCACCGTACGCGCCCAGTTCCGGGTGAACCTGCTGCTCGCCGGTGCCGCGGCCGGCGGAACGCTGCTCGCGGTCCGGTCCCAGTTGACCGCGTTCGGTGGGGTCGGCACCGCAGCGGTGCGGGCACCGACCCGTCCGACCGTGTCACGATTGATGTTCCGCCGGGGGATGCGGTTCTTCGTGATCACCCCGACAACGAGTCACCGAGGCCAGCTCGTGATCGCCATCGCACCTGTCACGCCTCGTCGGGTCATGGCCCGACTGCGGCGCAGGCTGCCCCAGGGAGGAAAGTAGTAGGCATGAAAATCTGCGTCGTCGCTCTCGGAAAGATCGGCCTGCCGCTCGCCGTGCAGTTCGCCGACAAGGGGCACTCGGTGGTGGGTGCCGATGTGTCCGAGCGGGTCGTGAAGCTGGTCAACGACGGTGCCGTGCCGTTCCCGGGCGAGGCCGACCTGGACGTCAAGCTCAAGGAGGCGGTGGCGGCGGGCCGGCTCTCGGCGACCACCGACACCGCTGCGGCGGTCGCCGAGTCCGAGGCCGTGGTCGTGGTGGTGCCGCTGTTCGTGGACGCCGACGGGGTGCCGGACTTCGGCTGGATGGACGACGCGACCCGGGCGATCGCGGCCGGGCTGAAGCCGGGCACGCTGGTCAGCTACGAGACCACGCTGCCGGTGGGCACCACCCGGAACCGCTGGGCGCCGATGCTGGAGGAGGGCTCCGGCCTCAAGCTGGGCCGCGACTTCACCCTGGTGTTCAGCCCGGAGCGGGTGCTGACCGGGCGGGTCTTCGCCGACCTGCGCCGCTACCCGAAGCTGGTCGGCGGGGTGGACGAGGCCTCGGCCCGGCGCGGCGTCGAGTTCTACGAGGCAGTGCTGGACTTCGACGACCGTCCCGACCTGACCCGGCCCAACGGGGTGTGGGACCTGGGCTCGGCCGAGGCGTCGGAGCTGGCGAAGCTGGCCGAGACGACGTACCGGGATGTCAACATCGGCCTGGCGAACCAGTTCGCCCGGTTCGCCGACACCGTCGGGGTGGACGTCATCAAGGTCATCGAGGCCTGCAACACGCAGCCGTACAGCCACATCCACTCGCCGGGCATCGCGGTCGGCGGGCACTGCATCCCGATCTACCCCCGGATGTACCTCTGGAACGACCCGGCGGCCACCGTCGTCCGGTCGGCCCGCGAGGCCAACGCGGCGATGCCGGAGTACGCCGTCGACCTGCTCGCCGCGGCGGTCGGTGACCTGACCGGAGTCGAGGTGCTGGTGCTCGGCGCGGCCTACCGGGGTGGAGTCAAGGAGACCGCGTTCTCCGGCGTCTTCCCGACCGTCGAGGCGCTGCGTCGCCGGGGCGCCCGGCCGTACGTCTCGGACCCGATGTACACCAACGACGAGCTGACCGCGCTCGGTCTGCCCGCCTACTCCGGTGAATCGGTGACCGCCGCCGTGATCCAGGCCGACCACGCCGAGTACCGGACCCTGGGCTCCGCCGACCTGCCCGAGGTCAAGGTGCTGGTGGACGGCCGTCGGGTGACCGACCCGGCGCGGTGGTCCACGGTCCGCCGGGTGGTGATCGGCGGCTGAACCCGCCGCACGACGACCGCGAGCCCTGGCCGATCCGGATCGGCCAGGGCTCGCGTCGTCTGTGACACCGGCCGGGGTACCGCCGCCGGTCAGCGCGGTTCGCGGTACCGCCCCCGGTCAGCGCGGGTCGGCGTCGGCACCGGCCGGCGGGCGCTCCGGGTCCCGCGAGACGACCTCGCCGCGGGCGTTGACCCAGCCCTTCGGCCGGGCCGGGTTGCCGGCCACCAACTGGTACGGGGCGACGTCCCGGGTCACCACCGAGCCGGCGGCGATCATGGCGTACGAGCCGATCTCGACACCACAGACGATCGTCGCGTTCGCGCCGATCGACGCACCCTTGCGGATCAGCGTCGGAGTGATCTCCCAGTCGGGATTCTGCGCGCGCGGCCGCAGGTCGTTGGTGAACACCGCGCACGGGCCGACGAAGACCTCGTCCTCGATCGTCACGCCCTGGTAGACGGAGACGTTGTTCTGGATCTTCACCAGATCGCCGACCACGACGTTCGCGTCCACGTACACGTTCCGCCCGACGACGCAGTCGGCGCCCAGCCGGGCGGAGGAGCGGACATGGGCGAGATGCCAGATCTTGGTGCCGGAACCGATCTGGGCACCCTGGTCGACCTCGGCCGAGGGGTGTACGAAGACCGTGGCGGGCAGGGAAGAAGTCTCGTTCATCGCTCGATTCACCGGCTCGGAGGAAGGTCCGGGCTCGCGGAGGTGCGTCCCGGAGCTGGTCGAGGCCCGCGATTCGCGAAGCCTCGCGGTCGTGGGCGAAGCATAGCCGGCGGATCGGGCACTCCCGGCGCTCGGGGCAGCGGGGAGCCGGCCGGGAACCGGCACGTCGTCACGCGGGGCGTACCCCCGTTAGCCCACCCAGCGTGACGACGTACTTTCCCGTCGGATCCGGTGCCATCGCGCCGCCCGGGTCCGACGTTCCCCGGTTCCGTCGGCGCCGTTCCCGAACGGCCCTGTCCCAGGCTTCCGGAAACCCCGATGGTGCGCCGGCTTCTACCCAGAGAGCCTGCCGGTGCCGGCTAACCCGCTTCTTTCCGGAAGCTTTCCCGGTTGTGCGCGGCCGTCGCGTCGTCGAGGTCGGCCAACGAACCGGCGATCCGGGCCTGCTGCGGGAAGTCCAACTGCCGGTAGATGTCCAGCGCCGCGAGCCAGCACCGCCGGGCCGCCGGGACGTCGCCGAGCGTCCGGTGGACCATCGCCAGCCGGTCGAGCGCCCGAGCCTGCAACGGCGGAACCCCCGCCTCCCGCCAGTACGCCAGGGACATCTCCAGGGACTGCCGGGCCGCGACCGGGTCGCCGCACTGCAACTCGGCCAGGCCCAGGGTCGACAGCGCGGAGGCCTCGCCGAACAGGTCACCGCGCCAGCGCAACTCGGCCAGGCACTCCCGAAGCAGTTCGCGGGCGGCTCCGGGATCGTCGAGCGCCAGCATCGTCTCGCCGACGGTGAGTTGGGTGTGCAGCACACCGATCCGGTCACCGATCGACTCGTACCGCTGCGCGGCGCGGACGAGGTACTCCCGGCCGGTGGCTGGTTCGCCCCAGTTCCCGTACGCCTTGCCCAGCGTCTCCAGCGTCAGCGCCTCGCCGTACAGGTCCCCGCTGAACCGGGCCGCCACCAGGGCCCGGGCCAGGTGCTCCCGGGCCTGCTCCCGGGCACCGAGGTCACGGTGCAACATGCCGAGATAACGCAGCACGTACGACCGGACCAGATCGGTCTCCGGACCGGTCAACAGGCGCAGCGCGGACTCGTGCGTGTCCCGGCACCGCGTCATGTCGCCCCGGACATGGTGCAGGTAGCCGATCCGGACCAGCACCGATGCCCGGGTCGACGGGTCGCCGCGGGCCGCGAAGTATCTCTCGGCCTCGGCGAGGGCGTCCGCCGCCTCGTCGAAACGGTCCCGGGCGATCATCAGTTCGGCGTGCCCCCACAGTGACATCGCCACGCCCAGGTCGTCGCCGGCGCCTCGGGCGGCCCGCAGCGCGGCCTCGGTCGTCCGCTCCCAGTCGTCCCAGTACCCGCAGAGGTAGAAGAACCCGGACAGGCTGGCGGCGAGTCGCCAGGCCAGCTCGGGCAGGTTCTCGGCGGCGGACTGTACGGCCATTGTGGACATCGCCGCCCGCTCGGCCTCGAACCAGGTCCGGGCCGCCCGGATCAGCTCCGGCCCTGGCGCCCGCGACTCGTCGTCGGTTCCGGTGCCCTCGTCGATGCCCGGAGGCGCCGGCTCGGACGGCCGTCCACCGCCGGTCCGGGCCGGGTCGCCGGACGGCTGGCGCACCAGTTCCTCGTCGACCGGTCGGCGTCCCTGCGGCAGTGGCGGCCCCGGAAACCAGCGCCGGGCCAGCCAGGCCCGCCGGAGCCACTCCTGCCCGGCCCGGCCGATCGCGCAGCGGCGTGCGACCGGGTCCTCGCGTTCGCTGGCGAACTCCCGGGCGACCAGTCGGACCAGGTCGTGCATCCGGTATCGGGGCTCGGCGGTGACGTCCTCGCCGACCGACGCGACCAGGCAGACGTCGACCAGTTCCTCCAGCAGGGCCTCCGCCTCGGAGACCGGCACCCCGAGCATCGCGGCCGCGGCCCAGACCGGAAAGTCCGGTACGTCCAGCAGGCTCAGCAGCTCGAACAGCCTTCGTTGGGGCGCGTCCAGTGCGGCGACGCTCAGGCCGATGCTGGCCCGGACCGCGAGGTCGCCCACGGTGAGTTCGTCGAGCCGGCGGCGTTCGTCCGCGAGCAGCCGGGAGAGCCGGTCCAGGCGCCACTGTGGCCGGCTGGCCAGCCGGGCCCCGGCGATGTGGATGGCCAGCGGCAGCCGTCCGCAGTACTCGACGATCCGGTCCGCCTCCGCCCGGTCCGACGCCATCCGGGCCGGACCGCAGAACCGGGCGAGCAGCGCGAGGGCGTCCCGGCGGTCCAGCATGCCGAGGTCGACCAGTTGCACGCCGGGCAGAGCGGCGGGGATCCGCCGCGAGGTGATCAGCACCGCGCATCCGGTCCCGGCCGGGAGCAGTGGGCGTACCTGTGCCTCGTTCGCGATGTTGTCCAGCACGAGAAGCAGTCGGCGGCCGGCGGTACGGCTGCGCAACAGGGCGGCCCGCTCGTCGGGTTCGGCGGGGATCGCATCGTCCGCGACACCCAGTGCCCGGAGCAGTCGGCCGATCGCCTCGGCCGGCTCGGCGGGCTGTGGTCGTACGCCGTGCAGGTCGATGAAGAGCCGGCCGTCGGGGAACCGGTCCGCGATCCGCCGGGCCACCTCGACCGCCACGGTGGTCTTGCCGGCGCCGGCGGGTCCGGTCAGGGCGATGACCGGCAGCGTCGTCCGGCCGGTGGCCTCCGGTCCGTCGTCGGTACCGGTC
>NZ_JADPUN010000267.1 GCF_015690345.1 Plantactinospora alkalitolerans
AGAACCAGTACCTGATGATCGTCGAGGCGATCGGTTCGCAGGGTCGTTACTTCCGGTCGTTCACGTCCTCGAGTCTGGGTGGTTCGTGGACGCCGCAGGCGACGAGCGAGAGCAACCCGTTCGCGGGTAAGGCCAACAGTGGTGCGACCTGGACCAACGACATCAGCCACGGCGAGTTGATCCGGAGCAACGCCGACCAGACCATGACGGTCGACGCCTGCAACCTGCAGTTGCTCTACCAGGGGCGGTCTCCCAGTTCCGGTGGCGACTACGGTCTGCTGCCGTACCGGCCGGGTCTGCTCACGCTGCAACGCTGACGGCATGACCCGGTTCCGGCCCGGATCTTCCTGACCGGAATCGAAGGGAACTGAACCGGCGGGCTCGGCCTGCGCCGAGCCCGCCGGGTCACGACAGACTTTCGTAGCTACCGGCAAGGTGTGGTCGAACAGCAAGTGTTCACCACCGGCCTTCGAAAGTCACCATCCGTGCCGCAGGCGGCCGGCGCGTGATGGAGACGATTTGTCCATCGAACACAGTTGTCGGCGGTGAATGAAAGGAACAGTACGTGAAGTCAGCAGTTTTTATCGCTGGAAGGGCGTTGCTGGCACTCGCGGTGCTCGTCTCCGCCGTGTTGTCGGCCGTCGTCACAAACCAGATGCCGGCTTCGGCCGCGGTCCAGGCGACCTACTACGTTGCTCCGGATGGCGACGATGCCAACCCGGGAACCATCACCTCACCATTTCGGACACTACAGCGCGCGCGGGACGTCGTTCGCACGGTGAACGCGAACATGACGGGCGACATCAACGTGTACTTCCGCGGTGGGAATTATCCGGTGAGCAGCACGATCGAGCTCGGGTCGGGTGACTCCGGCACCAACGGCTACCGGGTCATCTATGCGGCCTACCCCAACGAGACGCCGGTCTTCGACGGCGGTGTCCAGGTGACCGGCTGGACCCAGCACAGCGGCAACATCTGGAAGGCGCCGCTCGACCGTGCCAACAAGTTACGTGCGCTCTATGTCAACGACAAGCGGGCGTACATGGCCTCGAAGACGATCAGTTCGGCGGGGTGCTACGGCACGTACAACATCACCGCCGGGCAGGCCGCGTGGGCCTGGGAATCAGGGTCGCAGTGCGACGGCGCCAAGTACAGCCTCTCCGACTTTCCCGCCATCGCCCGCAACCAGGACGATATCGAGATCGAGACGGGGACGACCTGGACCACGGCCATGGTGGCCGTCCGGCAGGTGACCACGAGTAGTGATGGCGCGAACCGTGTGGCGCTGTTCCAGCAACCGGGTGCGGCCATCGCCCAGGGTGCGTATAACGGCAACGCCCAGATCGGCGGCAGCCACAAGCTCATGAACGCCTACGAGTTCCTGGACACGGCGGGTGAGTTCTTCTTCGACAAGTCCAGCCGGACGCTGTACTACTACAAGTCCAGCAGCGAGAACCTGTCGACCGCGAGGGTGTTCGCACCGAACAACGTCACCACGCTGCTGCGGATCGCCGGCACCTCGACGAGCAGCCACGCCCGCAACATCACGGTCTCCGGCCTCACGGTGCAGCACTCCGACTGGAACCTGTTCAACGTCGCCGGCTCCGCGTTCAAGCAGGCGCAACAGGGCAATCTGGGTGCGCAGGCGTACGCGAAGGGAAACTTCCACGTCTACTACTACCGCAACGTCGACGTCACCCCGGGCATCATCCAGGTACAGAACGCCGACGCCATCGTCCTGCAGCGCAACCGGGTCCAGCACACCGGTGCCGACGGGATCAACATGATCAACGACGTGCAGAACACGCAGTTGATCGGGAACTACACCAATGACGTCGCCGGATCGGCCATCACCGTGGGCCACCCCCAGCACGTCTACATCGGGGACTACACCTCGACCAACCGGGAGAAGTTCTCCACCCAGGTCGAGGGCCTACCCAAGAACATCGAGATCAAGAACAACTACATCTACGACAGCGCGGTCCTGTTCAACGGGCACAGCCCCATCTCGGCGTACTTCGTCGACACCCTCACCGTGCAGCGCAACCGGATCGAGAAGGCCCCGTGGTCCGGAATAACCCTCGGTTGGGGATGGTGGAACTTCGACGGGTCGTCGGGCTCGATCGCACCCAACCGGCCCACCACGACGGCGAAGAACAACAACATCAGCTACAACCACATCATCGACACGGTGCAGCGCCTCAGTGACACGGCCCCCATCTACACGTTGGGCAGCCAGCCCGGGACCATGATCACCAACAACTACCTGCAGGGCGTTCCGTCCGGGCACAAGTACGGACTTCATCCGGACGAGGGCTCGGCGTACATCACCTTCCGGGACAACGTCCTGAGCGTGGACAAGAACATCACCTGGCTCATCAACTCCGACGACTTCGGACGCAAGCACGACCTGAGCCTCACGCAGATCTACGGCCCGATCAACAAGGTCTCCAACAAGAACCTGCCCAACAGCACGGTCCACGACATCCTGGTCTCCTCCGACTATGTCTGGCCGGCGGTCGCCTACGGTATCGCCGCGAACTCCGGACTTGAGGACTCCTTCCGGGACATCATCCCGGCGAGCAATCTCTCCCTGCCGGACTACGTCCTGCCGGCCAGCACGTTCGTCAGCACCGGTACGGCGTCGGTTCCGGTCCGCAGCACCGGCGACGCGACCAGGACGATCTGGTTGGCTCCCTCCGGTACGACCACCTTCGCCGCCGGGCCGACGATGACCAGCGCCAGCGGCACCGCCACCTCCATCGCCGTGCCCACCTCGGCGGGTGAGTACCGGCTCTTCGTCCTCGACGCGCAGGGCAACCGGTCGGCCGAGTCCAAGTCGATCGTCCGGCAGCAGAGCAACGGCGGAGGTGGGGGCCTGCAGAACGTACAGCTCGTGGGCGGCCAGTCGGGCCGGTGCATCGAGGTGCCCGGCAGCACGACGACCAACGGCACCCAGATGCAGCTGTGGGACTGCTCCGGCAGCACGAACCAGCGCTGGACCCACACCGCGAGCAAGCAGCTGACCGTGTACGGCAACAAGTGCCTGGACGCGAACGGTGCGGGCACGACCAACGGCACCACGGTCATCATCTGGGACTGCCACGGCGGACTCAACCAGCAATGGAATCTCAACGCCAGCGGCACCCTCACGAATGCCCAGTCCGGGCTGTGCATCGACGCCAACGGCGCCGCCTCCGCCAACGGGACGAAGATCATCCTCTGGTCCTGCAACGGCGGCGCGAACCAGCAGTGGAGCACCCGCAGCTGACCGACGAACCCCGGGTCCGGGCGAACCTGCCCGGCCCCGGGCCGGTATCCGACACGGTCAAGGGCACGCAGCCGACCGGCTGCGTGCCCTTGACCGTGTCGGGCCTCGGTTACGGCCAGCCGTACGGCCGGAGTACCGCTGGCTGTACACCACCTGGGTAGTAGCCGGGATTGGTCGGCACCCTCCCGGTCCATACCGTTTTGGACATCGAAGGACGTCCCGCCCGGCGGGAAGGCGGGCGTCACGGAAAGGGATCCGGCGCGGTTGGCGCCGGGCCCGACCGGAGGGAGTCGACAATGTCCAAGCTGGATCGTTCCGCCCGCCGACGCACGCCATGGGGCCGAACCGTCGGGGTGGTGTCGGTGGCCGCCGCAGTACTCGCCGTCGGCATGCCGGTGGCCCAGGCACAGGCGCCCGGCCGGCACGGGGCGGAGGTTGCGACGGGCTGGTCCGGGATCGTCCGCGAGCCCGTCTCGATCAGAATGGAGAAGAACTGGACGTCGAAGGGCGAGTTGACGTACCCGCGGGGGGCGGACCGGCGGCTGCCGCTGGTGGTGCTCCTGCACGGCAGCGGTGACAACGACATGGACCAGACCCTGCCCGACGGTGCCGGCGCCATCTTCAAGCCCGTGGCCCAGGCAATCAACCGGGAGGGCTACGCCGTCCTGCGCTTCAACAAACGCGGCGTGACCGACGTCGGGCCGGTGCTGACCGACGACGTCGCACAACTCAATCCCCCCGAGCCGTACGAGCAGATCCTCCGCGACGCGGCGTCGGTCGTCCGCTTCGCGGCCACGCTGCCCAGGGTCGACCCTTCCCGGATCTTCCTGCTCGGCCACAGCGAGGGAACGCAGGTGGCCAGCAACCTCGCCGCGAGACCCGCCGCCACCGGCATCCCCGAGCCGGCCGGGGTGATCGCGATGGGCGTGGTCGGCTCGAACATCCGCGAGCTGATCACCTACCAGCTCTTCGGTGTCCGGCTCGCCCAACTGCACGAGGAGTTCGACGTCAACGGCGATGGACAGCTCACCGCCCGGGAGTCGGTGGACGGGCTCGTCGGACAGCCGGCCGAACTTGTTCCGTACTACCGGAAGGTGCTGTTCTCCGGGGCCACGCTGAACCCGGCGACCGACCGCAACCGCGACGGCAGGCTCGCCATCGACGCGGAGGTCGGGCCGGTCCTGCGGGCGGAGAGCGGCATCGACAACTACCCGAACGCCAAGGACATCCCGCCGGACATCAGCGCCTACCTCGTGGACATCGACCGGTTCAACGACGTGACGGAGGATCTGCCCCGGTTCGACGGCCCCACGCTGCTGCTGAACGGCGAGAACGACGTCCAGACCCCGGCGCGCTCGGCGCTGGTCGCGGACGCGGCCATCGCCCGGGCGGGGCGCACGGACCACACGGTCATCACCTACCCGGGGGTGGGACACGCCATGAACACCACCTCCAAGTTCACCGGCCCGTACGGCGAACCCGACGCGGCCGTCCTGGCCGACATCAGGCGCTGGCTGGCAGACCACCGCTGAACACCCCGGCAGCCGGACAGCCGGCCCCGCCCCGCTTCCCCCGGGGCGGGGCCGGCGGTGCGATGATGCGGGCGTGGGCAACCGCTTCACCGCGTACGCGGAATCGGCTGGACCCGGCGACCTCTACCTCTCCAACGGCGGTACGGACGTGTTCTTCGACGTGCTCACGCTGGCGGGCTGCCACGTCGCCGAGACGCCGTGGCAGCAGAACCTCGTCCTGCTGTTCGCCGACGGTCACCGCTACTCGCAGGGGTTCGCCGGCTTCGACCTGGGCGAGATTCCCTGGACGGTCGACTGGCCTGCGGAGAAGGAGTTTCTCCTCCGGGTCATCGACACGGCACTCGGGCGCCACGGCTGGCACCGGCTCCGCTACGACCCTCCCGCCATCGCCGGTCAGCTCGCGAGATACCGGGAGATGGTGGTCGCGTTCACGCCCGCGCCGGTCGACGCTCCCCGCTGGGGCGACTGGCGGACGGCTCCGGCACCCGCCTTGCTGACCCGCTGCCCCGAACACGACCTGTACGAGGGGGAGGCCGGATGCCGCCTCTGCGATCCCTCGATCCAACCGATCGAACCGATCGAACATTAGCGGGCCGGGAACGGCACGAGCGCGCCCCCGGTGGAACCGCCGGCCACCAGTGCCAGTTCGCGCTACCAGTGCCAGTCGCGCTACCAGTGCCAGTCGCGCCAGGCCAGCAGGTGTCGCTGCCCGCGTACCGCCGTGCTCGTCCGGTGGGCGAGCCGGGCGAGCAGTGGCGCGGCGAGCCAGAGCAGCACCAGCGTGTAGCCGGCGAGGGAGGCGCGTTGCAGCCCGGTCAGGGTCGGGGTCTCCACGAACGGCACCCACAGTGGGCTGTACTCCGGGGTGAAGTGGCAGAGCGCCTCCAGGCGCCAGTTGTTCTCGTAGCAGACCAGTGGCCACAGGTGCCCGTACACCAGGCTGTTGGCCGCACCCCACACCGAGAGCAGTACGGCGGCGAGGGTGCCGAGCAGCGCCCAGACTCCGGCCCGCTCGGCCTGTAGACAGACGGCCAGCGCCAGGGAGGCCGGCAGGATGGCGAAGAGGAAGAACCGTGGCCCCCAGTACATGCCGCCGTACCAGCTCCACCAGGGCGCGTACACCAGCACCAGGCCGGCCACGAAGACCGTCCAGAGCAGGCAGATCGACCGGATGTCGGCACCGTCCGGATCGACCTCCTCCCGCAGCCGCCGCCGTACCGGAAGGAAGAGTCCGGGAGTGAACCAGAGCAGGCCCTTGCCGAAGGAGAAGAGGATGGCCGCCACCCCGAGCGGAAAGGGATAGGAGAAGCCGGGCTCGCCGGAGTACGGCATGATCGTCTCGCCGCCGCTGCTGCCCGCGTAGGAGCCGTGCAGCGGATCGCCGAACCGCAGCCACGCCTCGCCGGCGATCAGTATCGCGGCGGCCAGCAGCACCGACAGGTAGCGGATCCGGCGCTCGCGGAAGCAGAGCACGGCGACGACGAGCCCGAGCGCCACGAGGGTCGGGGGCGTGTTGGCGACGCCGAGGACCACCGCGACCCAGCCGGCGAGCCGGGTCCATCGGCTGGTTCCCGACAGTGTCGCGGCGAGCAGCCCGACGCCGACGGTCATCGCGGTGAAGACCTCGCCGTAGAAGTCCTGCACGTGCGCGGCGATCATGCTGCCGGCGACCAGGAGCAGCAGGAACCGGCGGAGCAGTCGCGGATCCATCCGGCCGCGGAGCAGGCCGTGGATCGCCGCCAGACCGAGCGCGAAGAGCAGCAGGTTGTACTGCACGAGCACGAGCTGCGTGTTGCCGTACCAGCGGCCGATGACCCAGAGCGGGGTGGCGAACAGCGGACCGATCAGCGAGTACGGCATCTCCGGCACCTGGTGCTGTTCGAGGAGCTGGATCAGCGCCCAGTACCGGGCGAGACCGTCGCCCATCATCGGAGGTTTGGGCGTGACCGCCAGTAGAACCAGGCCGGCCGCGATCAGGACCAGCTCCAGCGTCGCCCCCGTCGCGTCCTCTCCGCCCGATCGGGTCGGTGGGGGCGACGGCGGCGCATCGGCCTCCGGCTGTCCCTCCGGCTCGTCCCGGACGTCGTTCGCCGACGGTGCGCTCATCGACAGGCCCCCTTTGTCGGGTCAGCACATGCCGGCCGAGAATCGGGTCACCGGCGGCATGCCAACCAACCCATCGAATCTATAGAGATGATCCTGAATGTCAATGGCCTCTTCGCCGTTGTGCGTACGGGGACGGCGGAGACACTGGTAGGTAATGCGGGAACGCGGCCCGGACCGGCCGGATCAGACGGTGAAGTGCGGGTTTCCGGCGGTCAGCCGGACGGTGAAACTGTCCGGGCCACGGTGCAGGGCCACGTGACCACAGGACTGATAGGTGATCCACAGGCCGAGACCACCCGAGGAGCCGTTGCTGGCCGGGACCAGGCCGGCGAACGGGTCCTTCGGCCCGGTACCGCCATCGGTGACGGTGACGGTGATGCGGTCCTCGCCGGCCCAGAGGCGGAGCCGGACCGGTGGGCGCCCGTACCGGAGTGCGTTGGTCACCGTCTCGCTGACCGCGACGACCAGGTCTTCGACGTCGTCGATCGACAGGCCGCCCCGATCGGCGCCGTACACGGCATGACGGGCCTGCGCCGGGGTGGGATCGGTCAGCTCGATCACCGGCTCGGTCCACTGGAGCGGATCGGGCGGCAGCGTACGCGTCTCGGTCAGGTACGCGGTGGGATCGGTGTAGGTGTCGCTCGGCACGTGTCGACCGTCCGCCGTGGCGACCTGCGGATGGGTCCGCATGATGTCGCTGAGCACCGGCGCGGGCGTGATCCGGGTGTCGTAGGCGCACATGCTCCACAGCGGGAACTCGTCGTACACCTGGTTGATCGCCGATTCGTACCGGGCCCACCAGTCCCAGGTCGGGCCGAGCGCGACGCGCGGCACCTCGCCGATGATCCGGATCTGCCGCGCGCCGTCGGCGACGTGCTCGGCGAGCAGTTGCCGGTACGCCTTGATCGCGACCGCCGGTCGGGCGTACATGTCGCCACCGGTCAGGAACGTGACAGGTGCGTCGGCCGGAAGTGCCGCCCGGACCAGTGCCTCGTTCCGCGCTCCGAAGGACACCACGGTCGGCTCTCCCGCGGCGACCCCGCCGAGCAGGAAGGGCACCGCCACGGCGAGCAGTTCCGCGTCGGAGCGGTAACAGACGGCCTCGTGGTAGTAGCCCTCGTGGCCGGCGGCCGCGCCTGTTCTCATCGTGCCGCCTCCACCCGGATGCCGGACAGGGCCAACAGCTCGACGAGGCGGGCGGCCGTGGACCGCGAGGTGCGCAGGACCGCGGTCGCGCCGAGCCGGTGGGCGTGGTCCCGCAACCGGGTCAGGCAGTGATGGTCGATGAACCGCAGGTCGGCCGCTGACAGCACCAGTTCGCCGTCGACGGGGCGGAGGTCGGCGCGGTCCAGAGCCCTCGAGAAGAGTTCGAGGTTGAACTTGTCCAGTTCGCCGGCCAGGGCGGCGGCGCCCTCGTCGGGGTCACAGGCGTGCAGCCGGAACAGGGCCTGGTCGGCATTGTTCTCCGGATGCATACACGCCAGTTCCGCGACCGCCTCGTCACCCAGCTCCCGCCGGTCGTAGCCGCACATGGCCGACAACGGCCGAACCCGCATGTACCGGTCGATCAGGTGCTCGTACCGGGCGAAGGCGGCCCGTCGCGCCGGGGTACGTACCAGCGACGTGGCGTCGGCCACCACCCGGAGCCCGCTGTGGCCGGTCGCCAGGGCCCGCTCGGTGGCGGCCTCGTAGACGGCCACCTGGGCGGCGGGGTCGACGGTGTCGCCACCGTACGTCGAGGCCAGCGGGACGGCCCGGGCCGTTCCCCGGTCGAGTGCCGTCGCCAGGCTGGTGACTTTGCGCATTTTTTCCGTGGCGTTCCGTGGCTGTTCTGTGCTGACGAACCAGACCCGCTCGCCGGCCGCGATCCCCTCGGCGAGAAACTCCCGGGCCCGCCGGTCGAAGTCCACCGGATCGTCGTAGGACCAGCAGAGGTGACCGTACGAGGCGGCGTTCCCCGAGCCGCTGATCACGGTCGTCGCGCTCATGTCGACAGTTTAGGCGGAGCTGGCACCACTGCTCGGACCGCAGGGGCCCGGGTGGTGCCGGACGCGCCCCGGGGCGCCGTGCGGCCGTACCTCCGGGGCCCCGTGCCGTGCCGACGGATCACTTCCCCCCTCGCGCGGTGAAGCTCATCAGCAGCATGTCGCGATGCCCGTCGGGCCCGTCGGGACCGAGGGCGACCGGGGTGACGTCGTGCAGGACGCGCGCGTCGTCGGCGTACACGCTGTCGAGCCGGTCGCACAGGACGCGGCGTGCCAGGAGCACGCCGTCGTTGTCGAAGATCTCGGTGCGGCCACCGGTCACGTTCCTCCGGGCGACGTGGTGCAGGGCGATGAAGTCGAAGCCGTCCCGGTGCCTACCTTCGGGGGAGGGCCGGCCGACGGTTCCCGCGCCGGCGGTGACCCGGATCTGGTGGGCGTCGATCTCCCACGTGGTCGGCACGGTGCGGGAGCAGGCAGCGAACAACTCGGCGTTGCACCGGATGATCGAGTGCATGAAGAGGTTGTCGGCCTGCTCGTCGGAGAACGGATCGAACCTCCGGACGATTCCGCCGACCAGGGGGTTCACCGTGGCGGTCTGGAAGTATCCGGCACCAGGCACCCGTCGCAGCCGGCCACCGTCGGTGTCGAGCAGGAACCGGGCGTGCCGGCGCCGGCGGTAGGAGGCGCCGTCGGGCAGGTACCGGTCCGGCGGCAGGTCGCGCCACGTCCGGGTGAACTCCTCCAGGGCGGTGGCGCAGGCCGCGTCCATCCGGAAGTCGTCGCCGTCGACCAGCAGGAACCCGTCGGCGGCGATGGCACCGACGACGTCGGCCGTGAGGCGCAGCCCCGATCCGGCGACACCTGCGGGCATGGTCCGATCACTCCCCTTTGGGTCCGGGATCCGGTTGCACCGAGGTCGGCGTGCCGGGCGCGATCTCGATCGGTGGCGGCTCGGTGTTCATCGGTATCCCCGCGAACTCGCCCTGGGCGAAGTACAGGTCGGTGATGGTGGGATGCCAGGCCAGGTGGTCAAGGTGGTACTGGCGTAGCACCGGGCTGAGCGCGAACATCTGACCGACGTACGCGGACCACGCCTTCCGGTCGACGTTGGTGATGCCCTCGCGGCGGTGCCAGATCCACTCGAAGACGTCCAGCATCAGTTCGGCGACGGCCTGCACCTGATGGAAGTGCGGGTCGTCCTCGCTCAGCGGTTTGCCGGAGTAGAAGTAGGGCCGGACGTGCGGATGTTCGATGAACACCAGGTCGAGCTGCAGGAACAGGTCGGTTCCCGAGTGGTACGACGCAGTCTTGTGGCTCTTCGCCGAGACGCGGTAGGCCAACAGGCCCGCGACCAGGGAGAACGCTACGGCCGCGACCGCAATGTAGTCAGACATCTGCATGGGCCACCCTCTTCACAGGCTCAGAATGCCGTAGGCGTTCGATCCAGCGCAAAGGGTTGGACGGCCCTCGTCGACTCAGTACCGCCAGCGGGTGGCTTCGACGATCTCGTCGGCGGTCCGATCCGCGAACCGCCGGCTCTCGCCGCGTCGGACCGCGAGTAGCGCGTCGAACAGCGGGTCTCCCAACGCCGCGCGCAGCAGTGTGGACGACTCGAACTGCCGAACGGCCTCGTCGAGGCTGCCCGGCAGCCGCCGTACCCCCAGCCGCGCCAACTCCGCCGGATCGGCGCGTGCCGGATCACCCAGATACTCCGGCGGCAACTGTCCGGCCGCGTCGTACCCGGCGAGGCCGGCGGCGATGACCGACCCCACCACCAGGTACGGGTTGGCCGCCAGATCGAAGCACTTGACCTCGGCGTTCGCGGCCTCGGCCCGTTCCTGTGGCATCCCGGTGACGAAGCGGACCGCCGCCTCCCGGTTCTCCCAGCCCCAGCACTGGTACGCGCCGGCCCACTGCGACGGCACCAGCCGCAGATAGCTCGCGGGCGTCGGGCAGCCGATCGCGGTCAGCGCGGGCAGTGCCGCCAGCACCCCGGCGAGGAACGCCTCGCCCGGCGCCGTCATGCCACGCGGCCCCTGACCACCCTGGAACAGGTTCTGACCATCACGGTGCACGCTCAGGTGCAGGTGGCCGCCGTTGCCCGCGCCGGACAGGGTGGTCATCGGTGCGAACGAGGCACGCAGACCGTGATTGCGGGACACCGCGCGCAGCGTGTGCCGGACCAGTACCGCGACGTCGGCGGCGCCGAGCGGGTCCTCGGCACCGGTGGACACCTCGAACTGCCCCAACTCGTACTCGGAATGAATCTGGAGCAGGTCGACCTCCTGCGCGAGGAGCGCATCCGAGACGTCGAGCAGGTACGGTCCGGCGTCCACCAACCGGGCCATTCCGAACCCCGGTCCGGCGCCCACCCGGGCCGGTCCCGTCACGGCCGCGGGATCCGGCTCGACGGTCCACTCCGTCTCGAAGCCCATCCGCAGGCTCAGCCCCCGCTCGGCCGCCGCCCGCACCATCCGGGTGGCGAACCATCGGTCGCAGCCCGGGTACCGCTGTCCGTCCAGCCCGTACCGGTCGGCCGGCGCCCAGGCCCAGCCCGGCTGACCCGCCAGCGGCGTCGCCCGGCTCAGGTCCGGCAGCAGTCGAAGATCACCGTCCGGTCCGCCGAGCCCGTCGACCTGCACCCGCGAGTCGTCGACCAGAAATGCGTCGAAGACCGGCGACACGCCGACTCCGGAGCGCGCGACCTGGGACAGGCGGCCCAGCGGCACGGCCTTGGCCCGGCTGATGCCCGCGTTGTCGACCCAACTCAGGGCAACCATCCGTACGTTCCGCGCCGCCAGGCGCCGTACCACCTGTTCGGGCGACGAATCCGCGCCCTGACCGCTCACCGTCACATCCTGCATGATCCGGCACTCGCCCCGCCGGGGGTAGCAGCACGGCGTTCCCGGTCCGGCCGCGCGGCGGGAAGTCTCCTCGATCGTGCCGGGGCCGGCTCAGCTCCGTACCGCAGCCGGGGCGGGCCGGGGCAGGTCCTGGATCTTCTCCCGCCCGACGGGCCGGGGTCGGGCCCGCCAGAGCCAGCTCACGTCGCGGGCGAAGGACCAGACGAGCATGGCCAGCGCCAGTGCGACCCACGCGATCGCCAGCGGCCGGGGCAGGATCCCGCTGACGGCGACCACCAGCATGATGCCCTGGAGCGCGGCGACGGTCTTCCGGGAGAACCGGGGCGGCAGGGCGGCGCGCAGCCACGGCAGCACCAGGGCCGCCACGACGAAGACGTAGCGCAGGGCACCGATCGCGAGCACCCAGGCGCCCAGGGACGTCGCGACGAAGGCGCTCAGCACCAGGATGAGGAAGGCGTCGACCTCCATGTCGAAGCGGGCGCCGAGCGCGGACGTCGACCCGGTACGCCGGGCCACCTGCCCGTCGACCGCGTCCAACGCCAGCGCGACGGTGGCCAGGGTCACCAGCACCGCGATGGGGGTGTCCCCCCGGAACGAGTCGGCCACCAGTGCCGCGACGCCGCCGACCAGGGTCGCCCGGGCCAACGTCACCTGGTTGGCCGGTCCCAGCACGTACCGGCCGGACCGGCGCAGGGCGTGGCTGAGCAGCAGCCAGGTGGTCAGGGCGTACGCCGAACCGAGCAGCCATCCCGCGGGGCCGAGCCCGACGCCGGCCGCGAGTGCCGCCAGCAGGCCGAACTGTACGACCATTCCGACGGCCGGCTCGTCGACCGGCGGTACTGCGACGGGGCGTTCGCTGACAGTCACCGTTTCTCCCTCGTCCTGCGGCACAATCCAAGATCCGCGTATCGTTACCGCGTCCCACCTCAAGGGAAACGGGAAAAGCGGACCTACGGTTCAGCCAACCGAGCACGGATGCCGAGAAAGGACTGCCGATGACGCACAGTGGTCGCGCGTTCTGGCTCCGTACACCGGGTCAGGGCGAGATCCGGCCGGTGGCACTGACCCGGCCCGGCCCCGACGAGGTGCTGGTCCGGACCCGCTACTCCGGGGTGAGCCGGGGCACCGAGACGCTTGTCTTCCGGGGCGGGGTGCCGGAGAACCAGCACGCCGTGATGCGGGCCCCGTTCCAGGAGGGCGAGTTCCCGGGGCCGGTGAAGTACGGCTACCTCAACGTCGGCGTCGTCGAACAGGGCCCGGCGGAGCTGCTCGGCCGTACCGTCTTCTGCCTCTTCCCCCACCAGACCCGATACGTGGTGCCGGTGGGTGCGGTGACCGTCGTACCGGACGGTGTGCCGGCGGCCCGGGCGGTGCTCGCCGGAACCGTGGAGACCGCGGTGAACGCGGTCTGGGACGCGGCCCCCCTGGTCGGCGACCGGATCGCGGTGGTCGGTGCCGGGATGGTCGGTTCCGCCGTGGCCGGCGTGCTCGCCCGGTTTCCCGGCGCGCGGGTGGAGCTGGTCGACGCCGATCCCGGCCGGGCGACGGTGGCGGCGGCGCTCGGCGTCGACTTCGCGCTGCCGGCGGACGCGGCGGGCGGCTGCGATCTCGTCGTGCACGCCAGCGCCACCTCGGCCGGGCTCACCCGGTCGCTGGAGTTGCTCGCGCCGGAGGGCACCGTCGTCGAGCTGAGCTGGTACGGCGACCGTCAGGTCAGCGTGCCGCTCGGCGAGCACTTCCACTCCCGGCGGTTGGTCGTCCGCGGCTCCCAGGTGGGTACCGTGTCGCCGAACATGCGGGGCCGGCGTACCTTCTCCGACCGGCTGGCGCTCGCCCTGGACCTGCTCGCGGACCCCGGGTTCGATGCGCTGATCACCGGCGAGTGTGACTTCGAGGAGCTGCCGGAGGTGTTTCCCCGGCTGGCCAGCGGCGAACTTCCGGCGCTGTGTCAGCTCGTCAGCTATCGCTCCGAATCCAGCTCTCGCTCCGAATCCAGCTCTCGCTCCGAATCCGGCGACCCGCCGGACGGGTCCGACATCCGTGGAGGGTGAAACCGTTGTTCAGCATTACCGTCCGTGACCACATGATGGTCGCGCACAGTTTCCGGGGCGAGGTCTTCGGCCCCGCCCAGCGGCTGCACGGGGCGACCTTCGTGGTGGACGCCACGTTCCGCCGCGCCGAACTCGACGCGGACAACATCGTGGTCGACATCGGCCGGGCCAGCGAGGAACTGCGCAGCCTGCTGGGCGAGTTCAACTACCGGAACCTCGACGACGAGCCCGCGTTCGCCGGCATCAACACCTCGACGGAGGCCCTGGCCAAGGTCATCGCCGACCGGTTGGCGGACCGGGTGCACGCCGGGGCGCTCGGCGAGGGCGCCCGGGGGCTGGCCGGGATCACGGTCACCCTGCACGAGTCGCACATCGCCTGGGCGAGCTACGAACGATCCCTTTGACGGAGCGGACCGCCGGGCCCGGGGCGGAGCGGACCGCCGGCCCCGGGGCGGAAACCAACCAGGTGTACGTGGTCCTGCCAGGTGACGTCGACGACCAGGCGTCGCCGAGCGGCGGCAACGGCTACGACCGCCAGGTGTGCCGGGGTCTGGCCGCCATCGGCTGGCAGGTGTTCGAGCTGCCCGTCCCGGGGGCCTGGCCCCGGCCGGGACCCTCAGACCGGGCGAAACTGGCCGGAGCGCTCGCCGGCGTACCCGACGACGCCGTCGTGCTGCTCGACGGCCTGGTGGCCTGCGGCGTTCCCGACGTCGTGGCCGCCGAGGCCGACCGACTCCGCCTGGCGGTGCTGGTGCACCTCCCGCTCGCCGACGAGACCGGGCTCGCCCCGGCCGAGGCGGCCGACCGGGACGCGCGGGAAGGGGAGACCCTGCGGGCGGTCCGGGCGGTGATCGCGACCAGCGGCTGGACCGGACGCCGGCTCGTCGAACACCACGGGCTGCCCGCCGAGCGGGTTTCCGTCGCCCCGCCCGGCGTGGACCCCGCACCGCTGGCACCGGGTACGGCGGACGGCTCCCGACTGCTCTGCGTCGCCGCACTGACCCCGCGCAAGGGCCAGGACGTGCTGGTCGAGGCGCTCGCCACCATCGCCGAGCTGCCCTGGACCTGCCACCTGGTCGGCCCGCTCGACCGGGCCGTGGAGTACGTCGACCGGCTCCACCGGGCGATTGTCCGGCACGACCTGGCGGACCGGGTCGGGTTCACCGGTCCCCGCACCGGGCCCGAGTTGGCCGCGAGCTACGCCGCCGCCGACCTGCTGATCCTGCCGTCGCACTCCGAGACCTACGGCATGGTGGTCACCGAGGCGCTGGCCTGCGGGATTCCCGTGCTGTCCACGCAGGTGGACGGCATACCGGAAGCTGTCGGGCGGGCACCCGACGGAAGCGTCCCCGGGCTGCTGGTCCCGGCGGCCGACCCGGTGACGCTGGCCCGAGCGCTCCGTCGCTGGCTCACCGAGCCCGACCTGCGGAGCCGGTTGAGGAGGGCGGCCCGGGAGCGTCGGGCGACCCTGCTCGGCTGGGAAACCACCGTACAGACCATGTCCGGCGTGCTGGAACGGCTTCGCCGGGAGCCCCGGGAGGCCGGATGAGCGACGACAGGACGGGTACGAGCCGGATGAGCGACGACAGCACCACCCCGAGCCAGGACGAGCTGGACGAGGCCGCGCGGTACAGCCTCGCCTGGCTGGGGCTGCGGGAACCGGCCGACGCGCGGGCCCGCGCCACGGAACTGCTCGACCCGCTGCGCCGGCAACTGGCCGGAACATCCCGAACGGTGATCCACGACCTGGGCTGCGGCAGCGGCTCGATGGGGCGCTGGCTCGCCCCCCGGCTCCCCGGCCCCCAGCACTGGATCATGTACGACCACGATCCGGACCTGCTCGCCCATGCCGCCGCGAACATGGTCGACAGCGCGGCCGACGGGTCCCCGGTGACCGTCGAGACCCGGCGGGCCGACATCACCCGGCTGACCGCCGAGGACCTCGCCGGGGCCACCCTGGTCACCGCCTCCGCACTACTGGACCTGCTGACCCTGGAAGAGGTCGCCGGGCTCGCGGCGGCCTGCGTCGGTGCGGGCAGCGCGGCGCTGCTCACCCTCTCCGTGCTCGGCCGGGTGGAGATCGCGCCGGCCGATCCGAGGGACGCCGAGATCGCCGCCGCGTTCGACGCCCACCAGCGGCGCGAGCACGGCGGCCGGCGCCTGCTGGGTCCGGACGCCGTCGACGCCATGACCCAGGCGTTCGGCCGGCTCGGGGTGGAGGTGCAGGTCCGGACCAGCCCGTGGCGGCTCGGCGGGAACCAGGCCGCGCTGACGGCGCAGTGGCTGCGTGGCTGGGTCGAAGCCGCGTACGAGCAGCGGCCGGAGCTGGCCGACGACGGCTATCTGAGTCGTCGACTGGCCGCCGCCGAGGCCGGTGAACTGCGGGTCGTCGTGCACCACGCCGACCTGTTCGCGAGATCGGAATGAACTTTTGGCGCCGCTGCCTCGTAAGGGTCTTCGAAGGCTCATCGAGGGAGGACCCGTTATGCGCGGCGCCAGCCAACCACCGCTCGCGGCACAGTCAGGCCGTGCGGCGTCGTGACGCGTACCTTCTGGGCCTGGGCCCGGATGCTCGGCGGCGCCGGCATCCTCGCGTTGCTGCTGTGGCGACTCGGTAGCGGCGCGTTCCTGGACGGCCTGCACGTGATCGACGGTGGCACGCTGCTCGTCGCGGCCGGAATCGGCCTGCTGACCACCGTCTTCAGCGCCTGGCGCTGGTGCCTGGTGGCCCGTGGGCTCGGTATCCCGCTGCCGCTGCGGGGCGCCGTCGCGGACTACTACCGGGGACTCTTCCTCAACGCGGCGCTGCCCGGCGGCGTACTCGGGGACGTCCACCGTGCGGTGCGGCACGGCCGGGACGTCGAGGACGTCGGCCGGGGCGTCCGGGCGGTGGTGCTCGAACGGGCCGCCGGCCAGGTGGTGCTCGTCACGGTCGGGGTCGCGGTGCTGCTCGCCAGCCCGCTTCCCGGGCACCTGCCGGCCGGGTTCGGCGTGCCGTCGGCGGGAACGCTGGGGTTCGTGGCGGCCGGGCTGGTGGCGGTCGGGCTCGCCGTCGGACTCGTCGTACGGCTGCGCGGCCGGAACAGGTCCGCGGCCCCCCGGTCCGCCCCCGCCGGACCGTCCCGATGGGCCCGCGCCTGGCGTACCGGGGTCTCCGACGTACGGCTCGGGCTGCTCGCCCGGCGCAACTGGCCGGGGATCGTGCTGGCGTCCGCCGTGGTGCTGGCGGGACACCTCGCCACGTTCGTCGTCGCGGCCCGCGCCGTCGGGGTGTCGGCTCCGGTCACCGAGCTGGTGCCGCTGATGCTCCTGGCGCTGCTCGCGATGACGCTGCCGGTGAACATCGGCGGTTGGGGTCCCCGGGAGGGCGTCACCGCATGGGCGTTCGGCGCCGTCGGGCTGACCGCCTCGGCCGGGCTCACCATCGCGGTGGTGTACGGCGTGCTCGCCTTCGTCGCCAGCCTGCCCGGCGCCGGGGTGCTCGCCGTCCGCTGGTTCGCCGGACGCCGGGCCGCCCGCCGTGCGGTCGATCCCGAGCCGGCCCGGTCGCGGCGGGCCGGACACCACCACGTCGGACATCACGCTGTCGTACGGGCCGGGCACCGGCGCGGCGGTCCAGAGTGGGCGCCCGCGCTGCGGCTGACCTCCCGCTCCCGGGTGGCCGCCGGCGTCCTGGTCGGTCAGCTCTCGCCGAACCGGTCCGACAGTGCGTAGCGCAGCAGCACCACGTCGCCGATCTGCCGGCATCCGGCCAGCACCGCGCGCCGGTCGGGCCGCCACGGGAACCTGCCGTCGCCGACGAAGCGCGGCGCGCGGGAGTCACCGACGAAGAACGGCGCGATCACCAGGTGCAGCTCGTCAACCAGGTCGGCGGTGAGGAACTGGGTGTGTATCTTCCCGCCGCCCTCGACCATCAACCGGCCCACGCCGCGGTCGTGCAGGTCCGTCACCACCCGGTGCAGGTCCACGGGTTCGCCGCTGTCCACCACGGTCGCCACCTGGCCGAGTCGCCGTCGCGCCTCGTCCAGCGCCGGGCTCGCGCAGTAGACCAGCTTGTCGATGTCGCCCAGGGCAAAGAACCGCGCCTGCGGATCGAGGTCGCCCCGACCTGTCACGGTCACCTTCACGGGGGTCGGCCGCAGCCCGCGAGCCACCCGCTCGGCGCGACGTTCTTGCGACCGGACCAGCAGCCGTGGGTTGTCCTGCCGGACCGTAGCGGCACCGACCAGGATCGCGTCGCATTCCGCCCGTACGGCGTCGACCCGGTCGAAGTCGGCGTCGTTCGAGAGCAGCAGCCGCTGCCCGGTCGCGTTGTCCAGGTAGCCGTCGATTGACATGCCGCAGCTCAGCAGGACGTACGGTCGGTCAGCCAAGGCTGGCACCTCCACGGCGGTCGGCAGACGGCCCACTCGATGAGACAGAAGATCCTGGCGTACCGCCAGTGCTCGTCCGCCCTGACGTCGACCCCGGATGTGTTTCCGGTAACCCTGCCCGGGAAACCCGGCCGGTGTGAAAGCTGTCAACCTGAGCCGGTTGGGTGTTCCGGCATCCTACGGGGGCATTCTAGATCGTCATGCAGAACTCATCCGGGTTCGACGCCGGCCGGTGGCCACCGCGTCGACGGCTCGAAGTGCCCGGCCCGGGGCCTGAACGGCGCTGGCTCCCGCCGCGCGCCGCCGGGCCCGAGGGCCGCCGTCGAGTTCGTCGCCGTCCGCCGGCCACCCCGCCGACCGGACCGGTGGTCAACGTTGTCCACGTGAAGGAGAGCCAATGCCCCAGATGTCGCCCGAGCTGTCCAGCGCCGTAGAACCCGTCTCCCCCGACGGGGCCGGTCCGGTTCCGGTGGCCAAGGTTCGGACGCAGGTGACGGTGCCGTTACGCTTCGCCGACGGGTACGCCACCACCGCGCGGGTGTTCACGTTCGACGGCCTGGTGGACGGCAGGGAGCACCTGGCGTTCGGCCTCGGTGACTGGCGGTCCTCGCTCGACCGTTCCGCCGCCGGTGGGCCGGCACCGCTGGTGCGACCGCACAGTGAGTGCCTGACCGGTGACGTCTTCGGCAGCCAGCGGTGCGACTGCGGCCCGCAGTTGCGCGAGGCGGTCCAGCGGATCGCCGATCGGGGCGGGTTCCTGCTCTACCTGCGTCAGGAGGGTCGCGGCATCGGGCTGTACGCCAAGCTCGACGCGTACGCCCTCCAGGATTCGGGGCTCGACACCTATGAGGCCAACGTCGCGCTCGGCCGGGGCGAGGACGAGCGGAACTACACGGCGGCGGCGCAGATGCTGCACACCCTCGGTGTGGACCGCGCGGCGTTGCTGAGCAACAACCCGGACAAGGCCGAACAGCTCGGCCGTCTCGGGGTGGAGGTCACCGAGCGGATCGTCACCGGGGTCTACCTCTCCTCGGCCAACGCCCGGTACCTCGCGGCGAAGGCCGCGCACACCAACCACACCATCGAACTGCCCCTCGGAGGCTGAGCCCACGACCCTGGCGGGAAGCGGCGGGACCGGGCTCGGCCGGTGGATACCGTGTCGATGACGATCATCCGACGGCAGGGGGTGCGATGTTCCAGATCGGCTGGCTCCGGCTCGCCGCCGGCCGGCTGCGCCACGGCTGGCTTCCGGTGGTCGAGGCGACGCTGGCCGCGACCGTCGCGTGGGCGGTCGCGAGGACGCTGCTCGGGCATCCGGAACCGTTCTTCGCCCCGGCGGCGGCGCTGATCGTCCTCGGGCAGGCCCGGGGGCAGCGGATGCGCCGGGCGGTGGAGGTCGTCCTCGGCGTCGCGGGCGGAGTGCTGGTTGCCGACCTCGTCGTCCAGGCCCTCGGCCGGACGACCTGGACGGTCTTCACCGTGGTGCTGCTGACCGTCGGCCTCGCCGTCGCGGTCGGCGCGAGCAGTGTCTCCGTGGTCCAGGCCACGGTGTCCGCCCTCTATCTGGTCGTGGTCCCGCCGTCGGCCGACGCGCTCATACCGAACCGGTTCGTCGACGCGCTGATCGGTGGGGGAGTGGCGCTGGCCGCGAGCCAGCTCTTCACCGCCCGGCAGCCGCTCGCCCCGCTGGTCGCCGAGGCTCGGCGGACCTTCGCCGAGCTGGCGGACCTGCTGATCGAGGTCACCGAGGCGCTCGACCAGCGGGACGAGGCGGCCGCGCTGACCGCCCTGGACCGGGCCCGGAAGCTGGATGCCGCGGTGGCGCGGTTGCAGACCGCCGTACTCGCCGCCGGCGAGGCACTGCGGCTGCACGTGCGGCGTCGCCGGCACATCGGACGGGTGCACGCGCTGAACGAGTCGAGCCGCCAGGTCGACTACGCCGTACGCAACGTGCGGGTCCTGGCCCGGGCCGGGGTGGCGCTGACCAGGCTGCCGGTGGCCAGCCCGCCCGAACTGGGGGGCGCGCTGCGTTCACTGGCCGAGGGGGTGCGGGCCGCAGGTGACGCCCTGGCCGCCGACCTGACCGGCCAGGACGACGCGGCCGACGGGTACGCCGAGCAGACCGACAGGGCGGCGCTCGACGCCGTACGCACCGCCGGTCGACTGCTCACCCGTGAGCCACCGCTGCCGATCATCATGATCGTCGGTCAGATCCGGGCGACCGCCATCGATCTGCTCCGGGGGGTCGACGCGGACGACGTCGCCGTGCTGAGCCGGGTCGACGAGGCGCTCGGACTGCCGCCACTGTGAGTGACGGCGGCGGTCAGGCCGTGGCGTGGCGGCGGATCGCCAGTAGGGCCACGTCGTCGGCGGGTTGGTCGATGCCGAGCGAGGTCATGATGGTCGAGCAGACCGTCTCGGCCGACTCGGGCTGGATGACGGCGCGCAGCCGGTCGAAGCCGACGTCGATGAGTTCACCACGACGTTCGATGAGCCCGTCGGTGTAGCAGACCAGGACGGCGTTTTCGGGAAACTCGACGACCGTGCTGCGTCGTGGCCTCGGGCGACCGATTCCCAGCGGCAGGTCGACGGGAATGGCCGGGGCGGCGACGCCGTGGCCGGGCCGGGCGAGCATCGGGGGCAGGTGCCCGGCCAGGGAGATCAGGATTTGTTCCCGGTCTGGACTGATCATGGCGTAGAGGGCGGTGGCCAGGTTGCCCGCCTCGAAATGCTGGATCTTGTGGTCGAGCCGGTGCAGCGCGTCGGCGGGGTCGTCGCACTCCAGGGTGTAGGCGCGCAACGCGCTGCGGAGCCGGCCCATCACCACGGCCGCGGGCAGCCCGTGCCCGGACACGTCGCCGACCACTATGCCGAGCCATCCCGAGGGCAGGGGGAAGACGTCGTACCAGTCGCCGCCGATCCCGGTGTGGTGGCCGGGAACGTACCGCGCGGCCATGTCGACGCCGTTGACCGTCGGCAGCCGGGTCGGCAGGAGGCTACGTTGCAGCGCGAGCGCGGCCGTCCGGTCGATCGTGCCGAGCCGGGTCTGACTGGCGAAACTCGCGCGATCGGCGACCAACTGGAGCAGCCGGACGTCGTCCCCGCTGAAGCGGCGCGGGGTGAGGCTGCCGACGTGCAGGACGCCGACCAGTTCGGTTCCGGCGAACATCGGTACGCCGAGCATCGACTGGATGCCCTTGTCGAGCAGGAGCGGGTTGACCACCCTGGCGGGAGTGACCTGCTCGAGGATCACCGGCTGCCGGCTCCTGGCGACACGTCCGGCGAAGCCGCGGCCGACGGAGATCCGGAAGCCCTGCTCGACCTCCTCCTCGAGACCCTTCGCCGCGGTCGCCACGAGTTGCTGGGCGTGCTGGTCGAGCAGCAGGATCGCCGCCGTGTCCACCCGGAGGAGTTCACGGACCCGGACGAGCAACTCGTCGAGCAGATCGTCCGCGTCGAGCCGGGACAGCTTCGAGTCGGTCACTGCCTCGATCCGACGTAGCCGTTCGTCGGCACCAGAGTCGTCTGCCACGATCACGGGGTGAAGCCTAGTCCTCGCGGTAGCGACCAGCGCGGATCGAGGGGCGGCGAACGGGGGCCGGGCCGTCGCCGGCCTCGGCCCGGACATCATGATTTCGTGCCAAGAGCTCCTGGTACGTCGGCCGTGGCATCGACCGGCTCGTAGTTTCGGTCTGTCACTCGGACCGGCCGGCCCCGGCGCCGGTCCGGTCGCAACAGGGAGGAAGATCCGTGAGGTTCCGTAGGACAACCGTGGTCGGCGTGCTGGCGCTGGCCATGACGCTGCCGCTGCTGGGATGTGACGTTCGTGGGCCCGCCGATCCGGGCGACCAGGCCGATTCCGCAGGGGCCGCCCCCGCCGGGCCGGACGACCTGGGTGAGGTCATCGCGACCCGGGACGTCCAGGTCAGCGAGGACGGCGACGTCATTCCGGTCCGGGTCGAGCTCTACCAGCTCCGCCGCAAGGACGGCTTCGTCACCGTCAACCTCCGGATGACCAACACCGGCCCCGAGGGTGCCGGTCACCGCTGGCAGATCGCGGACGAGTTCGCCGGCGACACCCCCGGGCACACCATGGCCGGCGTCTCGCTGGTCGACCGGAAGAACCGGAAGCAGTACCTGGTGGCGCGGACCCCCGGGGACGGGGCCGGCGGTGCGGGCTCGAACGACCAGGACCGCTATCTCGCGTCACTGCAACTCGCGTCCGTGTTCGTGCAGCCGGGGCAGTCCGTCAACCTGTACGCGACGTTCGGCGCCCCGCCGGACGACGTACGGGCGGTCGACGTCGTCGTTCCGAGCGTTCCGGTCTTCGACAATGTTCCGCTCAGCTGACCGGCGATCGGTGCTGCTCGGCGCGCTGCTTGCCGGCTGCGTACTCGTCGCCGAGCCGGCGGTCGCCCGGGCCGAGCCGACCGCCCCGGTACCCGAAACCTCGATCGTCCCCGGTCCCGCGCTGGCTCCGGGACAGCCGGTGACCGCACCGGTGGTCGACATCGAGACGCCCACCCGGGAGATCTATCTGCGGACCGGGGATCTGGAGGGGGTGTCCCGGGAGGCCGAGTCCAGCGACCGGATCGAGTTGGTGCTCGCCGCCGACGTGCTCTTCGCGTTCGGTAGGGCGGATCTGTCACCGGCGGCCCAGGGTCGGCTGGCCGAGGTCGCCGAGCGGCTCCGCGTACAGGCGAGGGGAACGGTGCGGATCGACGGCCACACCGACGCCATCGGCAGTGACGCGGCGAACCTGGCGCTGTCCCGGCGGCGGGCCGAGGCGGTCCGGGACGCGTTACGGAAGGCGCTGTCCGGAACGCCGCTGGCCTTCGAGGTGACCGGGTTCGGCGAGAGTCGGCCGGTGGCGTCCGAGTTGAGGAACGGCCGGGACGATCCGGCGGGACGGGCCCGGAACCGCCGGGTCGAGATCCGCTTCGACAAGTGACGGATACCGCCGGCGGTGGCCCGGCCGGCGACCGGTCCACGCCCGCCGGGACACTAAACTCGGCGGGCGCGAACCGGTCGCACGCTCCTGATCCGCTCTTCGAGGAGATCCAGATGATCTTTATTGCCGCGAAGTTCCGAGTGCTGCCGGAGTACGCCGACCGGTGGCCCGAGATCGCCGACGAGTTCACCCGGGCGACCCGCGGCGAACCCGGCTGCCTGTGGTTCGACTGGTCCCGCAGCCTCGACGACCCCACCGAGTACCTCCTGGTCGAGGCGTTCCGCGACGGGGACGCCGGTGCGGCGCACGTCCAGTCCGCGCACTTCCGGCAGGCGCAGCAGACCCTGCCGCCGCACCTGGCCGAGACCCCCCGGATCGTCAACGCGACGGTTCCGCAGGACGACTGGTCGCTCCTCGGCGAGATGGCCGTACCCGAGCGGGGCTGACCCCCGCCCCGCGGACCCGGACGCGGTGCACCCGGTCGGGTCGCGGTGGAGTCGGTCGTCAGGTCCCCGGCCGGTCCTCCGCACCGGTCAGGTCGTCGCCGTAGCCGTAGTAGCTCGTTCCCAGCATCGGTCCCCACTCCACGGTGAGGACCGGTGCCGGCTCGTCGGCCGGAGCGCGGAGCGGAAAGCCGGCGCGCAGCAGCGGCTGCCACTCGACGGTCAGGAAGGCGTCGCCGCTCATCGCCACGCCTCCTCGGCCACCAGCGGGTCGTTGGACAGCTCGGGCGGTACGACCTCGTCGGGCGCCAGTCCCGGCGACCGCTGCGCCGCCGGGTCGAAGACCGGGTCCGCCGGAGCCGCCCGGTGGTACTTCGGGTACCGGTCCTGGTAGTCGATCGCGGCCTGGACCAGCGCCGGCTCGGAGAAGCGCGGTCCCCAGAACGCGGCGTTGACCGGCAGCCCCTCGCCGGAGTCGTACCCGATCGGGAACGACACCATCGGCCAGGTCAGCGCGTTCGGCAACTGGTAGAAGGTGCGGTAGTTCGGCAGTTGGGTACCGCCGAACCGTGGGCCGATCTGTCCACCGATCGGTAGCACCAACATGAAGTCGACGCCCGCGTCGTCGAGCGCCTTCTGGTAGTTGGCCTGGAGGGTCCGCCGCCGTCGTTCACCCTCGTCGCGGACCGAGGCCGGGATGGCGCCGGCGGTGGCGGCGGCGGCCGCCAGGTCACCGAACTGCCGCCGCAGCGCCTCGGCGTTCTCCGGATGCGAGTCGGCGAACGCCTGTACGGCCTGCCAGTAGCGGATCTCGTACCGGTTGGGGCTGAGTACGGCGGTGGCCGGCGACACCGGGCTGCCGGTGGGTACGGGAAGCCGGTCCGGGGTCCGGAAGTAGGGGTCGTTGGCCGGCACGGTCACGTCGAGCCCGGGAAAGTCCTTCACCCGGGCGCCGAGCGCCACCAGTTCGGCCTTGAAGCGGTTGAAGGCGGTGCGGTGGTCGGGATCGTAGGTGTCCGCCGGTGGGATCCCGGTACCACCCCGGGTCATCCAGTCGGTCTGCGGAATCCCGATGGTGATCCCGGCGAGGGGCCGGTGGCCGCGCCGGGCGGCGATCGGCAGTGCCGGGAAGGGGTTCGGGGCGGACAGCGTCAGCGGGTCGGGTGCGGGATCGGGACCGAGGATGGCGGTCAGGACCAGGGAGGCGTCCCGGACCGAGCGGGCGATCGGGCCGAGCACGTCGTAGCCGGGGGAGAGCGGCATCACCCCGGCCGTCGAGACCAGGCCCAGCGACGGCTTGATCGCGCTGGCTCCGTTGGCAGCGGCCGGCATCATGATCGAACCACCGGTCTCCTCGCCGATGGTGGCCGCGGCGAGCCGGGCGGCGGTGGCCACCCCGGAGCCCTGGCTCGAACCGCCGGGGACGTAGCGGGGGTTCCAGGCGTTGCCGGCGAAGGTGCCGGAGATGGAACCGGAGAACGCCGAGGCGATGGTGTGGCCGATGATCACCGCACCCTGCTCGCGGAGCCGGGCCACCACCGTCGAGTCGCGGTACGCCAGGTTCCCGGTGTACGCGTGCGTGCCGTTCCTGGCCTCCATTCCCTTGACCCCGACCGAGTCCTTGATGCCGAAGGGGATGCCACACAGTGGTGGTACCGCCCGGGACGGCTCCTTGCGCAGTCGCCGGTCGGCGGCGGCGGCCTGGGCGAGCGCGCCCGCGCGGTCGATCCGGACGAACGCGTTGTAACCGCCGTTGTCGCCGTACGTCTCGAAGGGTCCGTTCAGCCGGTCGATGCGTTCCAGGTAGGCGCGGGTCAGGTCGACCGAGGTCAGTCGCCGGGCCCGCAGCAGGACGACCAGTTCGGCGATCTCGTAGTCCACGATCCGTGACCGGCGGGGGATCTGACCGACCGAGGGCAGCGAGTCGAGCAGGTGCCGGATCGGGTCGGAGCCGCCGGGGCCGTGCCCGGTGGCGGCGGCGGGATCCGCGATGACCAGGGTGGCCGCCGTGGCGCCGGCCACTGCGGCGCTGCCGCCGAGGAAGGTGCGCCGGCGTACCCCGGAACGTGATCCGGCATCCGGTTCGGAGGTGGTGGAGGGTGGTGTGTCGATCGCATCGGCCATGGCGAAGGACTCCGGTCTGCAGAGGTGGGTGCTGCGGAAGTGCCCGACGACCGCCTGGCGGTCGGACACTTCAAGATCGTTACAACGGGCCGTCTCGGTGATGTTCCCGTCCGTTTTCCAGGCGGTTAACCGGCAGGCTGGCCAGGATGGCCGACGGGCCCACCCGATGGGTCAGCGGTCGAGAACCGCCAACCGCCAACCGCCAACCGGCATCCGAACCGGCCCGATCGTCCGGGTGCCCCGGTTAGGGTGAGCGGAAATGCGCCCAATCAGATCAGTTGGGCATATCTGAAGGGGAACACCGGACTCATGAAGCTTGGCCTACAGATCCCCAACCTGACCTGGCCGGACGGACCGGCCGGGCTCGGACGTGATCTCGCCGCTGTCGCCCGTACCGCCGACCGGGCGGGCTTCGACTACCTCGCCCTGATGGACCACTTCTTCCAGATCCAGACCGTCGGCCCGCCCGAGGCGGAGATGCTGGAGGCGTACACCACGCTCGGCTTCCTCGCGGCCCACACGGAGCGGGCCACCCTGCTGACCCTGATCAGCGGGGTACACCACCGGCCGCCGGGCCTGCTCGCGAAGATCGTGACAACGCTTGACGTGCTCTCCGGCGGACGCGCGATGCTCGGCATCGGAGCCGGCTGGAACGAGGAGGAGTCGCGCGCGCTCGGGTTCCCGTTCCCGCCGGTCGCCGAGCGCTTCGAGATCCTCGAAGAGACGTTGCGGTACGTGCTCCAGATGTGGTCCGAGGACGACGGGCCGTTCGCCGGCCGGCACATCGAGGCGGGTCGCCTGCTCAACTCGCCGCAGCCGCTGACCCGTCCACATCCGCCAATCATGATCGGCGGCGGCGGGGAGAAGAAGACGCTGCGGCTGGTCGCGAGGTACGCGCAGGCGTGCAACCTGTTCAACACACCCGACCTCGAACGCAAGCTGGAGATTCTCCGGGGGCACTGCGAGCGCGAGGGCCGGAACTACGACGAGATCACCAAGACCGTCTACCAGTTCATGGACATCGGGGACGACGGGGAGAAGACGGAGGCGCTGATCGAGGAGCTGCGCCGGTTGCGGGGACTCGGCTTCGACATGGCGATCGGCGCCGTGCCGCAGCTACCCCGGCTGGACATCCTGGAACGGATCGGCACCGACGTGATCCCGGTCGTCAAGGCGTTCTGACCGGCCCCCGGACCAGCCCACCAACCCCACAACCGCACAGCGGCACAGCGGCACAGGCGCACAGTCAGACGAAGACGAGTCTCAGCGTGTCGAGGACCGTCCGGCAGCCGGCGCGGACCTCGTCCGGACGCTTGTCGTACTGGCAGATGACCTGGACGAGGAAGTGTCCGGCGAAGACGAAGGTGGCGTCGTAGACCAGCGGCACCGGATCGTGTGGCTGCTCGATCGTCTGTTGCCAGGCGGGGAAACCGGCGACGGTCGTCTTCGTCGGCGGCGTCGCCCCGGTCGCGGAGACCTCGGTGGCGTAACCGGCGATCCTCGCCACCAGCCGGTCGTCCGGGTCGGTCGAGACGTCGCCGTCCAGCACGTACGAGGTGACCGCGATGACGTCGTACTCGTGGGTGCCCGTCGGCACCACCCAGCGGGTGGCCCGGAGCGGATGCAGCGGCACGACGATCCGGTAGTCGTCGATGCTGGTGAAGCCGGCCGGGGTCTCGAACTCGACCGGCACCGGCTCGGTGGGCGCCGCCGGAGCCGCCGGAGCCGCCGGAGCCGCCGGAGCCGCCGGAGCCTTGCCAGGTGCGCCCGGCCCGGAGGAACAGCCGGCCAGCACCACCAGTACGGCGACGAGCAGAGCAACCCGTACCGCACCGGCCCGACCGACCCGCCGGGTAGGTTCCGGCTCGGAGGTGCGCCGCCGATCAGGCCTCGTCGCGCTCGGAGAGCGGCCCACTGATTCCTCCCGTGCCTGAGTCGTCGCAACCCGGCGAATCCAGCCGCAGGCTATCGCAGGGTTTCCAGGAACGGTGTCGGAAACAGGCCGGGTGTGCCGCCGACTAATATCGTGATCACTCCTGCTGTCGCCGGAGCGCAAGCCCGGCAGCCAGGTCCCGGAGCGGCCCGGTTCGTGGGACGAGTTCTCAATCAGGAAGGGGCCACGATGGGGGCCATGGAACGCACTCTTGTCCTGCTCAAGCCCGACGCGGTCGCACGCGGGCTGACCGGACGGCTGGTGCAGCGGTTCGAGGACGCCGGACTCAAGATCGTCGGTGTCAAGATGAGGCACATGGACGCGGACTTCACCCGGCGGCACTACTTCGACCTGGAAGAGCGCTTCGGCAAGAACGTCTACGACGCGACCGCCACCTACATGCAGCGGGGGCCGGTCGTGGCGCTCCTGCTGGAGGGCGTCGAGGCGGTGGCGAACGTCCGCCGCATGATCGGACCGACCTTCCCCGGGCAGGCCGCTCCCGGCACCATCCGGGGCGACTTCGCACACATGTCGAAGGCGTACGCCGAGACGACGGGCAAGGCCATCGCCAACCTGGTCCACGCCTCCGGCAGCGTCGACGAGGCGAAGTACGAGTCCGAGCTCTGGTTCGGCGACGACGAGCAGTTCAGCTACCAGACGGTCGCCGAACGCTACGTGTTCTGACCGTCGCCGTGTTCTGATCGGTCGCCGTGTTCTGATCGGTCGGCCAGCAATGACACCCGTGGTGCCCACTATGATCGATCAAGGGCGATCCGTTCGGCGGCGCTTCCGCGTGGCCATCGGTGGAACGGCGAACGGGGCGGGCAATGACGGGCGACGGCGTTCCCGGAAAACGAAAGTGGACCTTGGCGGAGGTCGGTGATCAGCAGAACCGGACCGCCTTGGTGACGGGCGCCAACACCGGCATCGGCTTCGAGGCGGCCCGGATGCTCGCCAGCCGGGGCGTCCGGGTCGTGCTCGCCTGCCGCGACGTGGCCAGGGCCGAGCGAGCGGCGGCGAGGATCGCGGCCGACACATCGGGGTCACCACCCGGAGTGCTACGCCTGGACCTGGCCTCGTTGGACTCGATCCGCGAGGCGGTCGGACTGTTCCGGGCGGAGAATTCCCGGTTGGATCTGCTCGTCAACAACGCCGGGGTGATGTGGCCGCCGTACGGGCGGACCGCGGACGGTTTCGAGCTGCAGTTCGGCATCAACCACCTCGGTCACTTCGCCCTGACCGGTCTGCTCCTCGAGCTGATGCTTCCGGTGCCGGGATCCCGGGTCGTCACGGTCAGCAGCAGCGCCCACCGCCAGGGCCGGATGTATTTCGACGACCTGCACGGCACCAGGGGTTATCGGCCGGTCAGAGCGTACGCACAGTCCAAACTGGCCAATCTGCTCTTCACCTTCGAGTTGCAGCGGCGCATGTCGGCGGCGGACGTGCCGACGATCGCGGTCGCCGCACACCCTGGCGTGGCGCGTACCGACCTGGTTCGGCACGCCCCGGGCCCCGTCCGGTTACTGGCGAGCGGCCGGCTCAGGTGGCTGTCCGACTGGCTGCTCCAGGAGCCGGCGATGGGCGCGCTGCCTACCGTACGGGCGGCGGTCGACCCCGGAGCTGCCGGTGGGGGCTACTACGGGCCGTCCGGATGGGCGGAGATGGCGGGCGACCCCGTTCCCGTCGAGGCACATCGGCGTGCCCACGATGGTGCGGCGCAACGCCGCCTGTGGCAGGAGTCCGAGCGGCTGACCAGCGTGCGCTACCCACTGGCATCCGGCTCGGAGCACTGACGGTTCAGCCGGACCGGTTCTCCCGCTCCATCCGTTGGCTGCGCATGGCGTGTTCGATGACCGCGATCAGCACGTTCTTGCCGGACTCCCGACTGCGGGCGTCGCAGAGCAGTACGGGGACGTCCGGGTCGAGACTGAGTGCCTGCTGTACCTCGGCGAGCTGGTATTGCCGGGCGCCGTCGAAGCAGTTCACCGCGACGATGAACGGCGTGCCGTGCTTCTCGAAGTAGTCGATGGACGGAAAGCAGTCGGCGAGCCTGCGGGTGTCGGCGAGCACCACCGCGCCCAGTGCGCCGAGGGACAGTTCGTCCCAGACGAACCAGAACCGGTCCTGGCCCGGGGTACCGAAGAGGTAGAGCACCAGGGTCTCGTTGATGGTGATCCGGCCGAAGTCCATCGCCACCGTCGTGGTGGTCTTCCCCTCGACTCCGTCGAGGTCGTCGATGCTGACGCCCTCCTCGGTCAGGAGCTCCTCGGTCCGCAAGGGCTTGGTCTCGCTGACGGCCCCGACCATCGTGGTCTTGCCGACACCGAAGCCGCCGGCAATCAGGATCTTGACCGCGGTCGGCAGCTGGTCACTGAGCGACCCGTTGGTCCGGCCGTCAGAGTGCACGTAGCCCATTTATCACCTGTTCGAAGATGCCGTCATCGGTAAGAACGGGCGCCGGACGTGGCTCGATCACCCGGACGAGCCGCCGTTCGAGCAGGTCGCCGAGGAGTACCCGGACGGTGCCCAGTGGAAGATCGAGGTGCGCCGCGACCTCGGCGACGGAGAGGGTGCGGTCGCACAACGCCACGATCGCCAGGTGTTCCGGACCCAACCCGGCATCCCGGGTGGAGACCGCCCGCGTGGTACTGACCAGTGAGATCAGGTCGAACTTTCCGGTCACCGGCCGGGCGCGTCCCCGCGTCACCGCGTACGGACGGACCACCGGGCCGGCGTGATCGTCGATCCAGCGCGATTCGTCGGACTCCTCCGGTTCACTCATCACGGCGGATCACTGCGGTTTGGGTGGCTGCTGGCCGGGGGCCCGGGTGTCCGAGGCGAGGTACTTCCCGGCGCGGGTGACCAGCATCGCCATCTCGTACGCGATCAGGCCGACGTCCGCATCCTCGGATGCCAGTACGGCCAGGCAGGCACCGTTGCCGGCTGCGGTCACGAAGAGGAACGCGGAGCGCATCTCGATGATCGTCTGCTGCACGGGGCCACCGCCGAACCGCTTGCCCGCACCACGGGCCAGACTCTGCATCCCGGACGCCACCGCAGCCAGGTGCTCGGCGTCGTCCCGGTCCAGATCCCGCGAAGCGGCCATGAGCAGCCCGTCGACGGAGAGCAGGATGGCATGCTGGGTCTGCTTCACCCGGCCGACCAGGTCATCGAGCAACCAGGTCAGGTCAAGATTCGATGCTGTCTTCTGCACGGGGTGTCCCTTTCTGTGCCGGTGGTATCGACAGGGCGGAGG
>NZ_JADPUN010000397.1 GCF_015690345.1 Plantactinospora alkalitolerans
GCCTATCTGTCCCGAGGCAAGGTCATCTGCCACCGACCGTCGCCACTGGTCGCGGCCCAGCCCTCGCCGCTGGCCACCCACACCGACCCGTCGGCCTCGCCGATGGACGCCGTCCCGGGAGCGGCGACGGTGTCACCCTTGTCGAAGTTGCGGCCGCCGTCCCGGCTCAGCCAGGTACTGAACCGGCCGTCCACGTCCCAGGCACCGATCAGCAGGTGACCATCGGCGGTGATCGTGCCGACCTCGGACACGCTCCACGCCACGTCGGTCGTGAACCAGCTCTCGCCGCCGTCCTCCGTACGGAGGACCACGGTCCGCCCCTCGCACTCGCCCAGCAGGTACGCATGCTTCGGACCGGCGGGCACCAGGATCGGATCTTCGGGGAGTTCCGACGCGCCCGGCACCCGAATCCAGGTCCGGCCGAAGTCCTCGCTCCGGATCACCTCGGGTACCGGCGAGGCCCCGGCCGGATCGGGATCGGCACCGGACGAGACCGCCCACAGGGTGCCGTCCGGCGCCCGCCGGATCCGCCAGTTGCCGACCGGCGTGTTGGTCGGTGCCAACTTGTACAGGCTGCCGGTGACCGGATTGACGAACTGGTTGGTGTCGCCGGGTGCCCGCCGGAGGTACTTGGGCATCTCGTCGACGGAATACACCCCCTCGTCATGCTGCTGCCAGGTCGCGCCGAAGTCCACGGTCCGGTACCGCACCCCGCGCATGGTCGCCACGTAGACCGCCGGGCCCAGCAGGGCGTACGAGGTCGTGACCGGACGCCCGCACTCCCGCCACGGAACCGGTCCCCGGTACGGCGACCAGTTCCGGCCCGCGTCGGTGGTGAAGCTGAACACCGCCCCGCACTCGCCGTACCGGACGGCGACGACGGTCCGGCGGTCCACCACGACGGTTTCGGTGCGGTAGCTGCCCGCCGACCCGGCCTGATCCGTCGGACCCGACAAGCCGCCGAGCCCCCGCACCATCGGAACGACGGCCACGGTGGCGAGCACCAGCACTCCGGCGGCGGCGACGGAGGCGATGCGACGGCGGTGGCGGACCCGTCGGGTCGCACGCTCGGTCAGGTCGGCCAGGGGCGGCTGGACGACCACCTCGGCCACCTCGACGGAGTCGAACGGGTACGTCTGCATCACTTGCTCCCGGCGGGCGCTAATTCGGCTGGTCCGGCGAGAAGGGCGGCCAGCGCGGTACGGCCACGGGAGAGCCGGGACTTGACGGTGCCCACCGAGACGTCGAGGGTCCGGGCGACCTCCTCGATGGGCAGATCCACGAGGTAGTGCAGCGCGATTGCCTGCCGCTGCCCCGGAGGGAGCCGGCGCATGGCGGTCATCAGCGCGACGTGCTCGGGAGAGAAGTCGGGTACCTCAGGTGGCGGGCCGACCCGGCGCAACAGCCGGTCCAGGGTCCGCCGACGGCGGTACCGGGTGTGGGCCAGGTTCACCGCCACCCGACGCAGCCACGACTCCGGATTCTCCAGCTCACCGAAGCGTTCCGGTGCGATCAGCGCTCGAACGAATGCCTCCTGTACCACCTCCTGTGCCTCGCCCAGATCGCCGGTGACGGCGTACAAATGGACGATCAGGCGCCGGAAGCTTCCGGCGTACACCTCGGCAATCGCATCCCGATGCCCCACCAGCGGCCCCTCTCCCTCACCCCCTTCACTATCGAGGGTCGTCGAAGGTTCCCTGGGATCGGAAAAAAATCGAAACCTCCGTCCTGTCCCCATCGGACTAGGCGGAAGGTGCTCGCCTGCGGCGTTGCCGAGCCGCGCGATCGGGCCCCACACTCTGGACGGTGCCGGGGCATGATGCAGAGATCGCACCGCCTACTGGAAGGCACAAGGATGGATTTTCAGACCGCCCTCGCATCGCTGTTCCTTCCCGAGGGGCGCCTCGATCCGTACCCGGCCTACGACGTGATCCGGGCGCACGCGCCGATGTTCCAGGCGCTCGACGACCGCTGGTTCGTCACGACCCACGCGCTCACCAGCCGGCTGCTGCGCGACCCGAGCCTGCGCGCCGCGGAACCCGCCGACTACGACGGCTCCATGCCCGACTGGCGACAGAACCGTGGGCTCGCCGCGATCGTGCTGTCCATGATGCAGACGAACCCGCCCGACCACACCCGGGTGCGTCGGGCGGTCGCGGCCACCTTCACCGCCCGTCGGGTCGCCGCGATGCAGGATGTCATCGCCAGCCAGGCCGAGGATCTGATCAAGGCGATGCCGGCCAACGCGGATTTCATGAGCGCGTTCGCGTATCCGCTGCCGATCGGCGTGATCTGCGCGCTGCTCGGCGTGCCGGAGGCGGACCGGGAGTGGTTCCGGCTGCGGGCCGCCGACCTGACCGTGGCGCTGGAGCCGATCAGCACGGACGAAGAGATGCGGCTCGCCGACACGGCGGGCCGCGAACTCGAGGCGTACCTCACCGACCTGATCAAGGAGCGCCGCCGCGCCCCGCAGGAGGATCTGACCAGCGCACTCGTCGCCGCGCACGACGAGAGCGCCGGTGTCGCGCTGACCGGCGAGGAACTGCTCGCCAACCTGATGCTGCTGCTGGTCGCCGGCTTCGAGACCACCGCGAGCCTGCTCGGCACCGGCATCCAGATCCTGCTGGACCATCCCGAGCAGGCCGACCGGCTACGCGCCGACCCGAGTCTCGCGCCGTCGTTCGTCGAGGAGATCCTCCGGTACGACTCCCCGGCCCAGCTCACCAGCCGGATCACTACCGAGCCGCTGGACCTCGGCGACGGGCTGTGGCTGGCCGGCGACCAGCAGATCACCATGCTGCTCGGATCGGCCAACCGGGACCCGGCACGCTATCCCGACCCGCACCGGTTCGATCCGGACCGTCCGAACATCCAGCCGGTCTCGTTCGGCGGCGGCGCCCACTACTGCCTGGGCGCCCCGCTGGCGCGGCTGGAGGCGCAGGTCGCGTTCCCACTGCTGCTGACCATGCTGCCCCGGTTGAGCCTGGCCGGCCCGGGCGAACGCCGCAACCGCCTGGTGCTGCGCGGCTACGCCACGCTGCCGGTCAGCACCGCCTGAGCCGTGCGATCCGGCGCGGGACACCGGCGGACGGATCCAGCGCCGGTGTGGTGTGAGCCAGGGTTGGGGGCGCCGTTGCCGGCGCCCCCACCGCTCGCATCGGGCAGGGGCGGCGCCTACCTCGACTGCGGCAGAGCCACCCGTGGCGGATCGACGGCGACCGGACGGGACCGGCCGAATCTGCGCATCATCGGCCGTTCGTAGTAGGTGTAGAGCAGCCCACCGAGCCCCAGCGTCACCAGGTAGGAGCCGACCATGACGCCGATCGCTCCCGGGACACCCCAGCCGTCGGGCGACAGTTGGCTGGCGAAGTAGAGCACGATGATGTGGATCAGGTAGAACGCGTAGGACGAGTCGCCGAGCCAGACCGGGACCCGGGCACGCAGCGGTGAGGGTTTCCCGGCGATGTCCACCCGCGCCCCGGCGACCACCAGCAGGGCCGCCGGGATCACCATCGCCACCACCACCGAGAAGAGCAGCGGCACGACCTGCGAGACGCCGTAGAAGGCCAGCGTGAGCAGCGTGGCGGTTGGCAGGTTCACCCTGATCCGGTCCTCCCGGACGAGGCGGGCCAGGATGATCCCCAGGGTGAAGTCCAGTATCCGGCTCAGCGGTAGCCCGTACACGAGCCAGAAGCGCGGGAAGGACGTGTTCGCGTAGGTGTAGGCCGGCTCCGCCGGCAGCGCCATGGCGATGAAGGGAAGGGCCAGCATCCCGGCGACGAGACCACCCGCGACCAGCCAGAGCCGCCCGCTGGGAATTCGCCGGATCCCGGCGATCAGCCACGGGAACGCGACGTAGAAGAAGACCTCACAACTCAGCGACCAGGTCGGTGGGTTCAGCCCGTTGAAGATGTCCATGTTCGGGAACCAGGTCTGCACCAGCGCGAAGTTCGCCAGCGCCGGCCACAGCGACACGCCCTGGCCGGTCAGGAGGAGGAGAACCACGCAGGCGGCGCAGATGAGCAGGTTGTTCGGCACGATCTTGGCTGCCCGGCGACGCCAGAACGCCTGCTTCGTGTCGCCGTCCACGGCCGACCAGGCGAGGACGAAGCCGCTGAGGATGAAGAAGAAGTTGAGCGCGGCGGATCCGGTACGGCTGAAGATGCCGAAGAACCGGTCGTCGACCCGCTCGTCGGCGAAGAAATTCATCAGCGTCGAGTGGGAGATGAACACCACGATCGCGGCGATCCCCCGCATCCCGTCCAGCGTCGGTAGTCGCCGGGCCAAAACTGCCGGGTCCTGCGTCATTGACGGCCACCCCCGGCGCCCAGGGGGGTCTCGCCCCGGCGGACCGGTTGTCGTGTCCGGAACGCCTCCTCCACGATGTCGGCTGCCCGGCCCAGGCCGTCCACCTCCGCGATCTGGCGTTGGTATCTTCGGGCGTTCGTCCGGTAGGCCGGCTCGTCGAGGACCTTGTCGATGGCGGCCCGCAACCTGGACGCGTTCACCCGGTGCACGGGAACGAACTCCCCCACACCGAGGTAGCGCAGCCGTGCGGCCACTCCGGGCTGATCGTTCGCCACCGGTATCGCGACCGTTGGTACGCCGTGGGCGAGCGATTCCAGGGCGGTGTTGATCCCGGCGTGCGTGATGACGAGGGAGGCCCGTTCGAGCAGTTCCAGTTGCGGCGCGTACGCGACGACGATCGGCCGGCCCGGAAGATCGACCGGAGGTTCCATCTCCCGGCTGCCGAGCGCGATGACCAGTTGCGCGTCGAGCCCGGCACACGCCGACGCGATGGTGTGGAAGATTCGCGGGAGGCGGTTCTGTAGCGTCCCCATCGAGGCATAGATCAGTGGCCGGTCGTCCAGCATGTCCCAGGGGAACGAGGTCGGCTCGCTGCTGCCGTCGTCATGAAATGGTCCGGTGTAGTGGAAGCAGTCGGGCAGTTCCCTGCGCGGGAAGTCGAAGAACGCCGGCTGCTGGGTGATCTGGGCGAGGTCCGAGCCACCGTCGTTGAAGCCCCGTACGGGCCGCATCCCCCATTCGACCCGACGATCGTTGACGGCCTGCACCACCGGCCCGATCACCCGATCGATCACCCGGTAGCCCACCAGGTTGCGGAGGCGCCCGAGAGGCGAGGCGCGGTAGGGCCACGACGTCATGAAGGGGGGAACGGCCGGCTCGGCGTTCAGCGCCAGCGCGTTGCAGACGTTGACGACGGGGATGTCGAGCCTTTCGGCAACCGTGTTGGCCGCACCGTGGACCTGATCCACCAGCAGGCCGTCCATCCTGTGCTGGCTCAGCAGCGGCGGCAGGTCGCGGAGCAGGACCTCGACCTCGCGCACGTACGCACGGACGATGAAACGAATGGCGGCGAGGCCGCTCAGCCTGCCCTGTTCCTCCGAGAATCGGGCCAGGGAGCCGGGCGGAAACTCCCGCTCGCCGAACGGCACGAACTCGAACCCGGCGACGTACGGCTTCGGCCCGGCATCCGGTAGGGAGAACAGGGTCACCTGGTGGCCACGTCGAAGCAGCTCGCGGCCGAGTGTCGACATCGGGCTGAGGTGGCCGGTGTAGTCCGGGCAAACTAGGCCAATACGCGACACGATGTCGTTCTCCTCTGCTGTCGTCAGACCACCGTCGTGAGACGCGACGGATGTATCGAGAAGGCTGCCGGGGTGTATCCGACGATCTCGCCGTCCACCTCCAGCGGCAGCGGAGTGTCCGCGTCGATGCGGAGCGTCTGGACCTGCTGACGACGGATCGCGGGATGTCGCGCCGCGTTTCCCCGGAACACCTGCCACATCGTCGCGAGGACGCCGATCCGTCCTGCACCGAGAACCTGTACGGCGTCCAGGTGCCCGGCCTCCGGCGGCTCCACGGAACCGAAAGTCAGCCCACCGGCGAAGAAGGGGACCTTGAGCACCGCGACGTTTGTGATCCGATGGCGTGACCGTTCCCCGTCCAGTTCCAGCCGCACGTCGACCGGCTTCCAGCCGACCAACGCGCGGGCGCCGGACGCCGCCTCGGCAAGCTGGAGATTGATCCGCTTGAGCACCCGGTTGACCGGTGTCTTCTCGGTGAACCGCAGCCCGATCACACTGATCAGCCCAACCGTGCAGTTGACCAGGAAGAATCGGTGGGCGGAGGTGCCGTCGGGCCGGCTGAACGTCACTGCCCCGACGTCCGTCCTCCGGTCGCGGCTCCGGTCGAGCAGGTCACCGAGGTCGGTTACCGGCTTCCTGCCCCGGGCGAAGTCGTTGCACGTGCCGGCGGGCACGTAACCCAGCCGCACCCGGTCGCCGCCCGCCGCCAGTATCCCGTTGGCGACGTCGGAGAGTGTTCCGTCTCCACCGACCGCGACCACTGTGCGGTATCCGTCCGTGACGGCCTGACGCCCGAGGTCGACGCCATGGCCGGGGTAGCGGGTCTGCCAGCGGTCAGCCTCGGGCAGTTCCACGGCCAGCCGCCGGTCGATCATTCGCCGACGCTGGACTCCGGAGGCCGGGTTGACGATGCAGACGACCTTCTCCGGGTCATCGGCTGCCATGGCCCGCTCCCTCCTCCAGCCCGGCGACGGCGCGGCTCAGCGCGTCCGACACCGGAACTCGGGGCGAGTAGCCGATCGACCGGATCCGATCGAGGTCGTACCGCATTCCGCCGGCAACGGACCGGACCGCGTACCGGGTGAGCATCGGCCGTCCGGTGCCGGTGCCGATGCCTGCCAGCCCGGCCAGTTCGGAAAGGGCCGCTACCGCCAGTGCTCCGGAGAACGGGATCGAACGGGTCGGCGGCGGTACGCCGATCCGCTCGGCGATCCGCTCGAAGAGCTGCCCCACGGTCAAGCCGTACGAGTCGCCCACGATGAACCGGCCACCCGCGCAGTCGGGCGTGGTACCTGCCAACACGATCGCATCGGCCAGGTTCTCGCTGTAGGTCAACTCGATCGGGGCCACGCCACGGTCGAAGTGGACGAGCTTGTTGTCCCGCAGGCCCCGTACGAGTTCCGGCACGAAGTGACGGTCACCCGGGCCGAATATCCAGGTCGGGTAGATCACCGTTATCTCGAGACCTCGCCGGTGGTACGACCACGCGAGGTCCTCCCCGGCCAGCTTCGACCGCGAGTACGCGTAGGGCGGGACCCGCTTCGGCGACGCCTCGTCGATGACCCTGCGGGCGTCGAACCCGAAGACGTCGACGGTACTCAGGTAGACGAACCGGGTGACCCCGGAGCGCAGCGCCTCGTCCAGGATCGCCCGCGTTCCGTCCCGGTTCACCTGCCAGATCCGGCGACCGGGCCGCCAGTCGCTCAGATCGGCAGCCGCATGAACCACCAGTTGGACGCCCTCGCACGAACCGCGGAGGGATGCCGGGTCGGTGAGGTCCCCGAGATGTTCCGCGTACCTCGTGGCTTCGGGGGAGGGCGCGCGTACCAGTCCCCGCACCGACCATCCGCTCTCCGCCAGTGCGGCAGCGACCGCTCGGCCGACGCAGCCGGTCACCCCTGTCACCAACGCCACGCCCCCGGCCATCACAGCCCTTTCGCCAGCAGGTCGTGGAGTTCGCTGAGCAACGGACCGGCAGGGTCGATCGTCCGCACGAGCGGCAGCACCTCCCGCAGGTTTTTGCGCGCATCGGACTCGTCGATCAGCAGCAGCTCCGGAGCCGTCGTGAGCTGTCCGACCTGGATGGCGGTCAGTCCCCGGTCGGCCAACGCCCGCGCGCAACGGTCCCCGTCGGCCGCCCCGACCGCGTACAGCAGCTCGAATTCACCCCACTCTCCGGCGGCCATCAACCATCGGGGAAGACCGCAGGCGTCGGCGAGCGTGGCGGCGGCCGGGTCGTATATCTCGCTGCGCAGCGCGACCTCGACCCCCAGCCCGTTGATCTCGGCGAGACCTACCGCCGCGTTCAACAGTCCGTCGCTGGTATCGATGCACGCTCGGGCGTACTCGCGCAGCGCGTCGCCGGCAACGACCCGCGCCTCGGGCAGCCACGGCTCGTCCGCCTCGCTCCGCCCCAGCGCCGTTGCGCGGAATCCAGCGGCGTTGCCGGCTCCGATCCGTCCCGTGACGTACAACGCGTCTCCCGGCCGTGCACCCACCCGGCTCAGCAGAGGTCTGCCTCGTATCGTGCCGATCGCGCACGAGGTGAAGCTCTCCTCGTTCGCCCAGTTGGTGTCGCCGCCGACGATGTGACAGCCGTACCGCTCGGCGGCATCGGACGCGCCCCGTCCGAACTGGCGGGCCTCCTCGGTTGTCCACCCGTCTCTGCGCAGCGAGCACGACACCAGGACGGCCACCGGTTCGGCGGCGACGGCCGCGAGATCGCTCACGCTGACGGTGGTGGTCAACCAGCCCTTCGCATAGGGCGTCCCGGCGGTGGCCAGCTCGGCTCCGCCGTTCAGCGTGTCGACGGTCATCGCCAGGACTCCGGCGGCACCGAGGTCGAGCAGTTCGGCGTCTGCTTCGAAGACGGCGTTGAGTTGGCGCGGGGATCGCGTCATGCCCTCGCGCATCGCGGTGATCAGGCTGCCCTCGGCTACGTCCAGGTACAGCCTGGTCCAATCGGTCGAGGTCACGTCACGCCTGCCGGGAGGACCGCGTCGTCCGGAGCGTGAGCTCCAGGTAGAGCATCATCGGGATGGCCCCGACGAGGAAGAACGTCGGTTCGCGCAACGCGCCGAGCGACAGCACGAAGAGCGTGGTCGCCCTGGTGAACCAGAGCAGCGCCTCGTACGCGCCGGCCTCGGGTGCCCGGATGAGCGTTACGAGGCTCCGTGTGAACGCCAGCCCCGAGGCGGCGAGCAACAGCCAGAAGGCCGCCTGCGCATAGGCGCCGTGTTCGGCGCCCGCCAACGCGCCTACCGCCGCGGCAGCCAGGGCCACCACCGGGAAGATCACCGCGATCCGGCTGGAGATGCGGGTACCCAGGGCAACCGGTAGCGTGCGGTAGCCCGCGACCCGGTCTCCCTCGATGTCCTTGAAGTAGCCGACGAGGCAGAAGCCGCTCAGCACGACCGCGACGAGCGCCGTCTGGAACCACGTCGTCGCGGGGATGTCCAGCCACCCGGCGTCGGGCCGGACGGCAACCGCGCCGAGCACGGTGAACAGCGACATGTCCACGCCGTTGGCGAGGTTGCCGACCATCGGGACGCCCTTGGTCCAGGTGTAGACGAGATGCCCGGCGATCGCGATGCCGCCCCAGATCGCCACTGCCGGCGCGACGACGACGGCCACCACCAGAAGGACCGCGGACAGCGCCAGCGTCAGTCCGAGCCCGACGTGGGGGTTTATCAGCCCTGCGACGAAGGGGCGGTCCGGGGCGTTGACCGCGTCGGCCTTGCGGTCGAACCAGTCGTTGATGACCACGCCGACGCCGTAGCCGAAGATGCAGAACAGCAGGCCGACGACGACGCTCACGGTGGTGGCACCGGCAGTCGGCGCCGTCATGCCGACCAGACCGGCCGAGAGGGACAGGGGTACGAAGTGGAATCTCCACATCCTCGCCCACGCGACCGCCCGGTCACCGGGGCGGACCGCGTGCTGGACCTGGTTGACGCTCATCTGGGCCTCCATTCGCACGGCTGGGGTCTTCGGCCCGCTCACCGCGCGCCCTCCGCGACGTAGTCCTCCGGTGACCAGTCCTCCAACGACCAGTCCGGCGGTGTCAGATCGCGAACCGCGGCGAACGCGGCCACGGCAGTCTTGAGCTGCTCGGGAGTGTGGGCGGCGGTGAAACTGGCCCGTAGCCGGGACGAGGCCGCCGGGGGGATCACCGCGTTGACGTAGACACCACGCTCCAACAGGCTGTGCCAGGTGAACAGGGTCGGCACGACACCGTCGAGCGGCACACACACGATCGGTGTTTCGCTGGGCAACGGCTCGTACCCCAGGGCGCCCAGCTCACGGTGCACGAACGACGCGTTCTCCAGCGCCTGCCGGCACAGCCACGGCTCGGCCCGCAGGATACGCAGGGCCGCCTGGGCGGCGGCCAGGCTGGCCGGTGGGGCGGCGGCGCTGAAGATGAGGCTGCGTGCGTGGTGCCGCAGGTACTCGATGACGTGCTTCGGGCCGAGCACCGCTCCGCCGATCGACGCCAGCGACTTGCTGAAGGTGACGGTGATGAGGTCGACCTGTTCGGTCACGCCGAAGTGCGCGCTGGTGCCCCGCCCCTCGGCCAGGACGCCGAGCCCGTGCGCGTCGTCGACCAGGAGGCGGGCGCCATACTTCTGGCACAGCCGCACCGTCTCGGGGAGCGGACACAGGTCGCCGGCCATCGAGTACACCCCGTCCACCACGACCAATCGGCCCGCGTCCGACGGGCAGTTCGCCAACCGCCGTTCCAGGTCCTCCATGTCGTTGTGGGCGAACCGGCGCACCCTGCCCGGGCTCAGGCCACAACCGTCGTAGACCGACGCGTGTGCCTCGCGGTCGATGATGACCACGTCGTCGCGGGACAGCAGCGACGCGATCACACCGAGGTTGGCCTGGTAACCGGTCGGGAACAGCAGGGCGCTCGGCATGCCGAGGAAGTCGGCCAGTTCCCGCTCCAACTCCTCGTGCAGCGAGGTGTTGCCGTTGAGCAGCCGCGAGCCGGTACGCGACGAGCCGAACTCCTCGACCGCCATCTGTGCGGCGGCACGCACCCGGGGGTCGGAGGTCAGGCCGAGGTAGTTGTTCGAGCCGCACATCAGGACGTCACCTGCCGAGGTCCGGGCGACGGTCGTGTCCGAGCCCTCGAAGACGGTGAAGTACGCGTAAAGCCCGACTGCCTGGGCGGCCCGGGCTTCTGTGTACGACTGGCAACGTTCGAAGATGTCTGTTGTCACCACGGTTTCGTGAGCCGCCTCTCATGTGGAACCAGTGATTACCTGGCTCACGACACTGGCTTGGGCGTCGACGGCGGCCACACCGGTCAATGCGACCCTCGCCTTGGCCGCCGCCGCGATCCCGGTTGCACTGGTCAGGGACGATTTCGCTCGGATCACATCGCCAGGGTCTTCAATTCGGTTCGTCGTCGTCGGGCGCGGCACCGAACCGACTCACAAGGGAATGGCGATCGGGCGGGCCAGGGCACAGTTGTATGCCACCTGGTTGCCGACCGAAGGATCCCCGTGTGTCGCCTCAGATGCTTTCCCGCCGAGCAGGTGTCTCTGGGCTTCCTACACTTTATCCACCGTGTCAAGAGGCCCTGTCGCCGTTGGTCCAGAAAGGACGTCGCCCGCGCATTTCCGCTGCCTGAAGGCCATTGAATCCCACTGATTCGAACTGCGTTAACAGCGGCGGGAGCACGGCGACCGGCGACCCACGGCCGGACCGTCCAGATGGAGAAAGTTGCCGACGTCCCAACCGGTCGTCGGCCCGGCGCACTACACGCAGAACTGCGACTCGGTTACCGTGCGTACCCGCGACACCGGCATCCGACCGGCTCATCGCGTCCGGCTCGGCATGGCGTGATCACGGTGGCCGTGGCCGGGAAGCGGGACGGGATGGTCGCGGGTGCTTCCCCGACCCGTTCCGGCCCGTCCAGTCCCGCTCCGCCGTGGACGGATATCGCAAGCCGTACGGCCGAAAGTTTCGGCGCCGGTCCGGGAATGCAATCGGCTGCGCTGCACGCTTCGACCCACGCCAATGACCACATGAGGACCTAGCGTTTGTCGCATCACCAGCACTACCCTGACTATCAATGCCGAGACCCGGATGCCCACCTTCCGGAGAACCTCCGGAAATAGCCTCGCATCCCGGCGCCGAAGCCAGTGCCGAGAGGTCCCGTGACAGCGATAGGAGACGACGTGACAAGCAGTGCTGACGCTCGCAGGCACCCGGCGGCAGTCGCGAGCGACGAGGTCAACGGTGGCCAGTATCAGCCGTGGCGCGACACCGCGTTGCCGGTCGATGAGCGGGTGGCCGACCTGCTCGCGCGGATGACCATCGAGGAGAAGGCGGGTCAGCTCCGGTCAACCTGGCTCGGTGGCTCGGCCACCGGCGACGACCTGGCGCCGCACCAGCATAATCTGGCCGACAAGACACCACCATGGAGCGAGCTGATCGGCAGCGGGCTGGGCCAGTTGACCCGGACGTTCGGCTCCGCACCGGTCACCGTGGCGGAGGGCTGTGCCACCCTGGCCCGGTTGCAGGCCGAACTGGTGGCCGGCAACCGGTTCGGCATCCCGGCGATCGCGCACGAGGAGTGCCTGACCGGCTTCATGACCCTGGGCGCGACGATCTTCTCCGCACCGCTGTCCTGGGGCGCCACCTTCGACCCGGGACCGGTCGAGCGGATGGCCGCCGAGATTGGCACGGCAATGCGCCTGGTCGGCGTACACCAGGGCATGGCGCCGGTGCTCGACGTGACGCGCGACCTGCGGTGGGGACGGACCGAGGAGACCATCGGCGAGGATCCGTACCTGGTCGGCACCGTCGGCGCCGCATATGTCCGCGGTCTCCAGTCGGCTGGCGTCGTCGCCACGCTCAAGCACTTCGCCGGCTACTCCTCCTCCCGCGCCGGGCGCAACGCCGCCCCGGTGTCGATCGGGCATCGGGAGCTGTCCGACGTGATCCTGCCGCCGTTCGAGATGGCGGTACGCGACGCCGGAGCCCGCTCGGTGATGCCGTCGTATTCCGAGATCGACGGAGTGCCGACCGGGGCCGACGCCGGGATCCTCACCGACCTGTTGCGGGACGAGTGGGGCTTCACCGGCACCGTGATCTCCGACTACTACGCGGTGTCCTTCCTGGAGCTTCTGCACGGTGTGGCGGACGGTCCGGCGCACGCTGCCGCCCTCGCCCTGGCCGCCGGGGTGGACGTGGAGCTTCCGGGGGCACGCTGCTTCGGCGCGCCGCTCGTCGAGGCGGTCCGGTCAGGGGTGGTACCGGAGGGCCTGGTCGACCGAGCGGTCACCCGGGTACTGCGACAGAAGTGCGAACTGGGCCTGCTGGACCCGGACTGGCGACCGGACCAGGTCGGCGGCGATGTCGTCGACCTCGACCCGCCGCACGTCCGGGACCTGGCGCGACAGATCGCCGAGGAGTCCGTCGTGCTGCTGAGCAACGGCGGCACGCTGCCGTTGCCCGGCGACGGCCGCATCGCGGTCGTCGGGCCGCTGGCCGACGACATCGCGGGAATGCTGGGCTGCTACACCTTCCCGAGCCACCTCGGCCGGAACTATCCGGATATGCCGGTCGGCGTCGAGATCCGCACCGTCTGGGAGGCTCTCGGTGCGGAACTGCCCGACGCGCGGCTGACGCTCACCGCCGGCTGCGGTGTGGACAACCAGGACCGTACGGGGCTGGCCGACGCGCGGTCGGCCGCCGCCGGAGCCGACGTCTGCGTGGCCGTGTTCGGTGACCGGGCCGGCATGTTCGGCAGCGGCACCTCGGGCGAGGGTTGCGACGTCGCCGACCTGCGGCTGCCCGGGATACAGGAAGAACTGCTGGACGCCCTGCTCGACACCGGTACACCGGTGGTGCTGGTGCTGCTTTCCGGCCGCCCGTACGCGCTCGGCCGGTGGGCCGACCGGCTGGCCGCGGTCGTCCAGGCGTTCTTCCCCGGTCAGGAGGGCGCCGGAGCGGTGGCCGGCGTCCTGTCTGGACGGGTCACCCCGAGCGGTCGGCTGCCGGTGAGCGTCCCGCGCCAGTCCGGAGGGCAGCCGGGTACCTACCTGACCCCCAAGCTCGGCCGACACGGCGAGGTCAGCAGCGTCGACCCCACGCCGCTGTTCCCGTTCGGGCACGGGCTGTCGTACACGACATTCGCCTGGGATGCGGGCGGCGACGTGCCGGCGGAGATCGAGACCGACGGCGCCCTCACCGTCGAGGTCACCGTCCGCAACGTCGGCGACCGCGCCGGCGCCGACGTGGTGCAGCTCTACCTGCACGACCCGGTCGCGCAGGTGACGCGGCCGGTGGTGCAACTGATCGGGTACGCCAAGGTGCGGCTCGAGCCCGGCGAGGCGCGTACGGTCGGGTTCCGGGTGCACGCCGAACTCACCTCGTTCACCGGACGGGCCGGCCACCGCATCGTCGAGCCGGGCGACATCGAACTGCGGCTCTCCGCGTCCAGCGCCGACCACCGGCACACCTATCGGGTGCGGCTGGTCGGACCGGAACGGAAGGTCGGTCACGATCGGCAGATGACGACCGAGGTGACGATCGTGTGAGCCGGCGGCCTCCCGCTGCCGATCGGGCTGCTGCTGCCGATCGCGGGCGACCTGGATCCCAGCGAGTCCGCGACCGGCGTGCCAGCTACGGTCGGCGTGCCAGGTACGGCCGTCGCGACGTGATCGCCGTCGTGCCCGGAGCCGCTGTCGTCCTGCTCCGCACCGCCTCTCCAGATCTCAAGCCCACTCAGACACGCACCCGGACCGGTAGCCGGTCCGGTCCGGGTGCGGCGTCCGAGCTCAGCAGAACGGCCGCCAGGTGACGATCGCCCCAGCCGTGACCAGCACGACACGATCCGCGCCTCCTGCCGGGGTACCCGGCTCTCGGAAGCGATTCAGGACCGCATAGACAAACATGAGGCCCCGACCAGCATTTCTGCTGATCAGGGCCTCATGACTGGAGCCGCCTGACGGAATCGAACCGTCGACCTACGCATTACGAGTGCGTCGCTCTAGCCGACTGAGCTAAGGCGGCAACGTCGAAAAGTGTACGACACCGACCGCCGGGCCGCCGCAGGGGTTTGACCGGAGGCGCCCCGCCGGCCCTCCTCCGCCGGATCGTCGGCTGCCGGACAGTGTCGGCCCGGGTCGATCCGGCTAGGCTGCCATCGATGACCGATCAACAGGATCGGCGGACCGGCGCCCCGGCCTGGACGGCCGAACCGGCCCCGACGGACCCCCCGGCACCATCCCGGCCCCGCAGTCTCGACCCTCGCGAGCTGGGCTTCACCCCGCAACGACCGGTGCCGTGGCTGGCGCCCCTGCTGTTGATCAGCACCGGTCTGCGTACCCTGCTGGCGCTGCTGTTCGGCGCGTACCTGGACAAGCGCGAGCTACAGAACTCGCTGCCCAGCGACGTGACCCGGCAGGTGGGCCCGGAAGGGGACCTGTGGCTGGACTTCGTCGCCGACCTGGGCGACGGGTTCAACGCCACCTACTCGGTCGCCTACCTGCTGTCCCGGCCCGAACTGGAGGTCGGTGGGCACCGGCTGCCCCGGGGGCAGATGCTGCTGATGGGCGGCGACCAGGTCTATCCGACCGCCAGCGGCGAGGCGTACGAGAACCGGTGCAAGGGCCCGTACCAGGCCGCCCTGCCGCAACCGCCGACCGTCGGGCCGCCACCGACCCTCTACGCGGTGCCCGGCAACCACGACTGGTACGACGGACTCACCGCCTTCCTACGACTCTTCGCCGCCTCCCGGGACTCCAACATCGGCGGCCGTCGCACCCCGCAGGCCCGGTCGTACTTCGTCGTCGAACTACCTGCGGACTGGTGGCTCTACGGGCTGGACGGGCAGTCCGGGGTGTACCTCGACGACCCGCAGCTTCGTTACTTCGAGGAGGCCGCCAAACGCCTCACCCCGGAGTCCCGGGTCATCATCGCCGTACCGGAACCGTCCTGGGTCAAGGCCGTCGACCATCCCGAGGCGTACGACACGATCGACTACTTCGTCCGTACGGTGATCGCACCGACCGGCGCCAAGGTCCGGCTGCTGGTCTCCGGCGACCTGCACCACTACGCCCGCTACAGCGGCCCCGACCGGGAGCTGGTCACCTGCGGGGGCGGCGGCGCCTACCTCTACCCCACCCACAAGCTCCCGGAGCGCATCGAGGTCCCGCCGAAGGACACGCTGGTCCGACGGGCCAGCAACTCGGAGTCGTACGGGCTGGCCGCCCGCTATCCGGAGCCGGGCCGCTCCCGGCGGTACGGCTGGGGCATCTTCGGCCGGCTACCGCTGCGCAATCCCGGCTTCGCCACCCTCCTCGGCGCGCTGCACACCCTGCTGCTGCTGGCCATGGTCGGGGTGGCCGCGCCCCGGACCGAGGCCGCCGCCCAGCGGCTGTTCAGCATCCCGCTGGCCGTGATGCTGGTCGTCACGCTGCTCGGTGCGGTCTTCTTCGCCAAACCGCCCAGCGCGAACGGCAAACGCCATGCCCGGCACTGGATCCTGGGCCTCTGTCACGGGTTCGCGCACGTCGGGCTCGCCGCCGGGGGCACCTGGATCTGGCTGCAACTGGACTTCCACGTGTGGCCGTGGCCACTGCCGGTGGTCGCGGCGGCGGTGGTGTACGGACCGCTCGCCGGTCTCGTCGCCAGCCAACTGACCGCCACCTACCTGCTGATCGCCGGCAGCTTCGGGGTCAACCTGAACGAACTCTTCGCCGGTCAGGGCATCGAGGACGCGAAGTGTTTCCTGCGGCTGCACATCGACGCCGACGGCACGCTGACCGGCTACCCGGTGGCGGTGGACGAGATCTGCCGTCGCTGGCGGGCCGATCCGGACGGTGCACCGGACGCCGCCTGGCTGAGCCCGGAACAGCCGCTGGCGTTACGTCTCGCCGAGCCCCCGTTCACGCTCCGCTGACCCGCCACGCCCCGCCCGGGCTGAGCCGCCACGCCCCGAGTCCTACCAGCCCTTGCGGAACATCGTCCACGCCGTTCCGACCGTCACCAGCAGCCCGGTCAGGACCGCGATCGGAACGGATCCCTCGCCCAGGGAACTGGACCGGCCGAAACCGCTGGCGTAGATGAAGGCACCGAACGCCACGCCCACAACCAGGCCGAGCGCAATGGCCAGCGTGGGACGGCCGGCACCCCGCGACCGCGCCGGCTCCTTCTCCGCCTCAGCGGAACCCTTCTCAAGCGACATGTTCCGCTGATACCCCGCCACCTGACCGGGAACACGTCGACCCCGCCGCCGGGCTCGTCCGGAAGTGCCGGCGCCCTCCGCGAGGGGCCTCCGCGTCCGGCGCCTCGACCCGCCGGCCGGGGCTCGGGTAACTGCCGCTGTCGGCGTACAGCGGATGTTCGCATCTTCTCCGGTAACGCTAGCGGCCTTCGTACGCCTGGCGGGATCCGCAGACCTCCGACAGGGAGCACCGGTTGACGGTCCCGTCGGAGATCTGCCGGACGGTCACCGTCTCGCTCGGCGGATGCCGGGACACGACCTTCGCCAGCCCGTCCGGCGCCTCGACCCGCTGACCGGGGCTCGGATAACTGCCGCTGTCGGCGTACAACGGATGTTCGTATTTCAGGCAACACATCAGCCGTCCGCAGGCGCCGGAGATGCGCAGCGGGTTCAGCGGCAGTTCCTGGTCCTTCGCCATCCGGATCGTCACCGGCTCGAAGTCGGTCAGGAAGGTGGCACAGCAGAGGTCACGGCCGCAGGAGCCGATGCCACCCTGCACCCGGGCGGAGTCCCGGGCGGAGAGCTGCCGCAGCTCGACCCGGCAGTGCAGGGTGGCGCCAAGGTCACGGACCAGCGAGCGGAAGTCGACCCGGTGCGGCGCCGTGAAGTAGATCGTGGTCCGGGACCCGTTCGAACTTCCGGGGGTGGTGTCCAGGACGTGGTCGACGGCGACCACCTTCATCGGCAACCCGTGCTCCCGGATCAGCCGCTTCGCCGCCACCTTGGCCTCGGCCTTGCGCTTGCGCAGCGTCTCGTCCCGGCGCAGATCCTCCGGGCCGGCCAGCCCCGCCAGCCGGGGAAAGCCGTCGGTCTCCTCGGTCACCCACTGTGCGGCCCAGACGCACTCGGCGACCTCGGTACCGTCGTCGGTGGGTACCAGCACCCGGTCACCGACCGCCGGCCGCAACTCCCCCGGATCGAGGTAGTAGAGGCGGCCGTATCGGTTGAAACTGACCGCACACAGCATGCCCATCGGCTCACCCTACGACGGATCCGGCCGCACGCCGAACCTTGTTGACGCGATCACAGGTCAGAGGGCTATCCGGCCACCGTCCGGCCGAACGGCCGGACCGTCGGGCGGCCGGTAGGCGACCTCGGCCAGGTCCGGCGCCCACTGCCCCGGCAGCGCCTCCGCCCGGTCGTACGCCTCGGCGACCGTGGCCAGCACCCGGGATCCGATCTCGGCGGCGGCCAGCTCCACCGGAGCACCACCATCGGTACGCGCCGTCACCACGGCCACGGCTTCCGCCGAGCAGAGCACGTCACCGAGGGTGCGAGCCAGTGCGTCCCGGGTCCGGGCGATCCAGTCGGCGACCGCCTCCGCGTACGCCGCCGTGGCGTCGAGCCGTCCGGTAAGGCTCTCCGTCCCGTCGACCAGGTACGCCCGCAGCGCGTCGCGGTGCGCCGTGAACACCTCCGCCGCCGGTCCCTGCCACGAGCCGCCGTCGACCAGGGTGTCCCGCACCTCGTCGTACGTCCCGAGGAGGGCGCGGGTGGCCGCACCCGTCGCCGTCAGCGGCGCCGGCCGCAGGGCGAGCACCGCGTGCACGGCGTCGCCGGGAAGCACCCGGAGTTGGCGGAGCAGCGGCCAGAGCCGGTGTTCGTCCGGCGCACCGGCGGCGGCGAGGATTCCGTCGACCCGTCCGAGCAGGTCGACGGCCGGGTCGGCGAGTTGGTCGAGGAGGTCCATCACGCCTGCCCCGAGTGCCGGCGGCGGGCCGCGTCGTCGGTGTCCGCGTACTCCCGGGCGGCGACCCGCAGGGCGACGACGGTGTCGGTCAGGCGCTCGGCGGTGGCCGCCAGCTCCCGGGCCCGGTTGTCGAGCGCGGTCACCCACTGGCGGTGCAGTGCCCGGCCGATCTCGCCCAGCCGCCCGGGCCCGTCCGCGTGGAAGGCGCTCTGTCCCGGGCCGGAGTAGGGCAGCCGGCGGGCGAGATCGGTGAGGTTCCCGCCCGCGCTGTCCAGCCGGGCGGCGAGGTCACGGAGGGCGTCCACTCAGGCCTCCGAGAGCCGGCGGTACTCGCCGAACGTCTCGACGTGCAGTTTCTCCCGGGCCCACTTCGCGGCGTCGTCCGCCACCGTGATCGCGGCCCGGACCGACCGGGCCACGTCCGGACCACTGCGGGTGTGCAGCGGGCCCAGGAAACGGATGTCGCTGACCGCGCCGTCGGCGGTCACGACCAGTTCCACCAGCCCGTCCGGCGAACGGACGGTGACCTCGACCCGCCGGATCGCCTCGTCGAACTGGGCCTGCAACGCCTCGATGCGCCGATACCGTTCGATGGCCTCCTCGACCCAGGCCTGGTCGATCTCCCGCGCCATCGGCAGGTCCTCCCGTTTAGCCCGATGCCCGTCGGCCAGCACCCCGCCGGGCGGGCCGGACAGCGATCAGCTCACCCAATGTGCCAGGCTCGCTGCGCTACGGCACCGAACCGTACCGGTCTGCCCATCCGAAGGGAACCCTTCGCCCCAAGATCTCCCTAATGATGGTGTACGAGGATTCAGCCGCTGATTCTCTACGCGGGCTCAGCCTCTGCTCCTCTACGAGAACTCAGCCGCGCCAGAGCGCCAGCATCATCGCCTCGACGGCGATCCGGGGCTTGACGTTGGTCTCGATCGCCGCCCGGCAGCCCAGTACCGCCTCCAGCCGCCGCAGGGTGCTCTCCGCCGTCCACTTTCCGGCCGCGGAGGCGGCCATCGCGGCGACGTCGGTGTGCACCGGCGCGACCGGGGCCCGCATCGAGAGGGTCAGCACGTCCCGGTAGAAGCCGGCCAGGTCCACCAGTGCCCGGTCCAGCGCGTCCCGCTGAGCCCGGGTGGCCCGGGACTTCTGCCGGCGTTCGAGATCCTTGAGCTGCCCGGCCGCGCCCCGGATCGCCCCTGCCGCCCCGCGTCCGGTCCCGCCCGCGCCGAGCGCGGTCTCCAGCGCGGCCCGCTCGGTCGCGTCCGACTCCACCACCGCCGACGCCGCCTCGGCCTCGGCCGCGTCGATCAGCGTGGAGGCGGCGTCGAAGCAGGCCCCGACGCCGGAGAGCCGGCGCAGCAGGGCCAGCACCGCCTCCCGACGCTTGCGTGCGTCCGGGTCCCGGGCCAACCGGCGGGCCCGCCCGACGTGCCCCTGGGCCGCCGCGGCCGCCCAGGCCGCCATGTCCGGCGTGACGTCGTCCCGATCCCGGAGTACGGCCGCGACCGCCTCCGCCGGCGGCTGCCGCAGCGCCACCACCCGACACCGGGACCGGATCGTCACCGAGATGTCGTCCGGATGGGTCGACGGGGTGCAGAGCAGGAAGACGGTACGCGGCGGCGGCTCCTCGACCGCTTTGAGCAACGCGTTGCCGGCGGCCTCGGTGAGCCGGTCGGCGTCCTCGATCACCAGTACCTGCCAACGGCCGCCGCTCGGGGTGCTCGCGGCCCGGAGCACCAGGGCCCGCATCTCACCGACGCCGATCGAGAGCCCTTCGGGGACCACGAACCGCACGTCGGCGTTGGTACCCGTGAGGGTGGTGTGGCAGCCCGCGCACTCACCGCATCCGGTGCCCCGGACACATTGCAGGGCTGCCGCGAACGCCCGCGCCGCGACGGACCGCCCGGAGCCGGGCGGCCCGGTGAAGATCCAGGCGTGCGTCATCGCGCTTGCGCTGAGCGCACCCGAACCGCTTCCCGCACCGGCGTCGACGCGTGGCTCGTCAACGCCCGCCGCAAGCTCCTCGACGGCGGCGCCCCGGATCGCCTCGGCGGCCGCGGCGGCCCGGCGGAGGATGTCGACCGCCTCGGGCTGGCCCACCAGGTCGGCGAAGACCTCCGGCATCAGGGGCGCCGTTCGAGCTCGACGCCGCCCGCGCTACCACCCGTCCGCTCCCGGCCGGAGGCGCCGTCCACGCTGTCTTCCGGTGTCCGACCGGGCCGCCCCGCCAGCCGGGCCTGGGGAGCCGGGCCATCGTCGTCGGCACCGGCGTGCAGCTCCGCCTCGGATAACTCCGGCCGGGACGAGGTGTCCGGCGGCCTGGCCGGCTCCGGATGGACGGTCGCCTCCGGGTCGGCGAGCATGCCGGTGGCCCGGTCGGCCACCGCCGCCGCGATCTCGTCGGCCGGACGGGATGCGTCGAGCACCAGATAGCGCTTGGGGTCGGACGCCGCGAGGTCGAGGAAGGCGTACCTGACCCGGTCGTGGAAGTCGATCGACTCCCCTTCCAGCCGGTCCGGACTTCCGCCCCGGAAGTCGACCCTGGCCAGGCCGGTCCGGGGCTCGATGTCGAGCAGTACGACCAGGTCGGGCTTGAGTCCGCCGGTGGCCCAGGACGACAGCCAGGAGATCTCCTCCACCGGAAGCGTCCGGCCGGCTCCCTGGTAGGCGAGGGACGAGTCGACGTACCGGTCGCTGATCACCACCGCCCCACGGGCGAGTGCCGGCCGGACCACCGTGGCGACGTGATGTGCCCGGTCGGCCGCGTACAGCAGCGCTTCCGCCCGGGGGGCCAGGGACTCCGGGCCGGTCGCCCGGCCGAGCACCAGCCCACGGATCTGCTCGCCCACCCCGGTCGCCCCCGGCTCCCGGGTGACCACCACCTCGCGGCTGTGCTGCCGCAGCGCCTCGGCCAGCCGGTCGACCTGGGTCGACTTGCCGGCTCCCTCGCCGCCCTCGAACACCACGAAGACGCCGCTCGAGGCGAACGGCTCGGCCGGAAAGAGCGGACGGCCCCGAATCGAACCCCAGAGATCGGGCAGTACCGGTACGCCCGGCTTGTCGTCCATCTGGCGGAACGCCTTGATCCCGGTGAAGATCCCGGCGGCGCCGGCGACCAGCAGCAGCAACCGGGTGGACGAGACCGAGATGCCCAGGTCCGCGATTCGCAGTTGCCAGGAGCCGCCGACACCGACCAGCAGGCTGCTCACCGAGATGGCCAGGATCAGCACCAGCCGGGTACCGGTCTGCACGACGGCGAAGACCCGACCCCGCAACTCGTCGGCGATCTCCCCGCCCAGCAGGGTGGTACCGGCCAGGAAGGCCATTCCGGCACCGGCACCGACCAGAACCGCGCCGAGGATCGCCATGGAGAGGTGGATGGAGCCGGCCAGCACCAGCACGGAGGCGCTGGCCAGCACGATGCTCATGCCGAACCAGCGCCGCCGGGACATCTCCCGGACGATCATCGGCCCCAACCCGATGCCGAGTGACAGGCCGAGGAAGATCGAGCCGAAGAGCAGGTAGAACGCCGCCTCACCGGCAGCCAACGACTTGGTGAAGAAGTTCGCCGTACCGATCACCACGCCACCACCGGCGAACGCGCCGAAGATGCCCAGCACCAGGCCCCGGACCAGCGGGGTCTTGCCGATGAACCGCCAGCCCTCGACGAACTGCCGGAGCATGCTCTGCTCGGCCTGTTCGGCCTGTCCGGCGACCTGTTCGACGCTTTCCCGACGACCACGCCGGCCGCTGATCTCCCGGATCCCGAAGAAGACCACCAGGGCGGTGGCCAGCCGGCTCAACGAGTTGAAGTAGAGCGCCAACTGGGTCGGGTCGGCCAGGCCCTGCGGTGGACCGCCGGAGGCGTAGCGCACGCTGCGGTCCAACACCGCCGCCCCGACCGCGGCCAGCACCGGGGTGAGTCCATAGGTGGTGATCAACGTGAGCTGGTTGGCCACCTCCAGCCGGGTCCGCGGAATCAGGTTCGGGACCGCGGCCTCCTTGGCCGGGATCCAGATCAGCGTGATCGCCTCGATCAGGAAGGTGGCGACCGCCGCCCATCCGACGACCAGCCCGCCTCCGACGTCCAGCAGGGCGGCGAGCGGGATCGAGGCGAACAGGACGAACCGCAGCAGGTCGCAGATGACCATGGTGATCCGCCGGTCGAACCGGTCGGCCAGTACCCCGGCGACCGGGCCGAGCACCAGCGCCGGGAGCAACCGGACCGCGATCACGCCACCGAAGGCGAGACCCTTCGCGGTGTCGCCGGTGACCTGGCTGGACGCGAAGACCGAGGTGGCCAGCAGGCCGAGCCAGTCACCGAACGACGCGGCCCCGAGCACCAGCCAGAGTCGGCGGAACGGACGGATCCGCAGGACCGACCGCAGGGCCTGGTATCCGGTCCGGTCGACCGGACTGGTGGCGGGTGCGGGCGTGGACGTACCGGACGGCTGCGCTCCGCGCCCCGTGCCACTGTCGTTTTCGTCGATGGCCGTACCCCTCCGCACGCCGCCCGTCGCCGGGCTCCCCCCGAGCACTCTAATCGCGGCGACGATCCACCCTGACCCCGACATTCCCCGGAGCCGGGGCCCGGAGGCGATCTCAGGGGTACGGCGACCCGCATACGCGAGATGGTTTCGCATTATCGTCGCGGCGGCTAGCGTGCACAGATGGCCACCGAACGCGATACCCTGCGCAGACGCCTCGACGAGGCGACCGCGCACCTCGAACCGCCCTTCGCCGTGGTGGATCTCGATGCCTTCGACGCCAACGCCACCGCACTGGTCGCCCAGGCCGCCGGCAAGCCGGTCCGGATCGCCAGCAAGTCGCTGCGCTGCCGGGCCCTGCTCGGCCGGGCCCTGGCCGGACCCGGCTGGCACGGTGTGATGACGTACACCCTGGCCGAGGCGATCTGGCTGGTCCGGACCGGCGTCACCGACGACGCGCTGGTCGGATACCCGACCACCAACCGGTCCGCGCTGGCCGAACTGGCCGGCGACGCGGGCCTGGCCGCCTCCATCTGCCTGATGGTGGACAGCACCGCCCAACTCGACCTGGTCGACGCGGTGTCCGCTCCCGGTCGACGGGCGGAGATCCGCACCTGCCTCGACCTCGACGCGTCCTGGCGGCCGATGGCCGGCGCCTTCGGCGGTCGGCTGCACGTCGGAACGCGCCGCTCACCGGTGCACTCGGCCGACGCGGCGGGTGCCCTGGCCGCCGCCATCGCCCAGCGGCCGGGCTTCCGGCTGGTCGGCCTGATGTCGTACGAGGCACAGATCGCCGGGCTCGGCGACGCACCACCCCGTCAGGCGGTACGCGGGGCCACCATCCGACTGCTGCAACGACGCTCGTACCGGGAACTGGTGCACCGGCGCACGGCGGCGGTCGCGGCGGTACGCGAACACGCCGACCTGGAGTTCGTCAACGGCGGCGGCACCGGCAGCATGGCGCTGACCGCCGCCGACCCGGCCGTGACCGAGATCACCGCCGGATCGGGCCTGTACGGGCCGACGCTGTTCGACGCCTACCGAACCTGGCGCCCACGCCCTGCGGCGTTCTTCGCGCTGTCCGTGGTACGCCGACCCACCGCCAGGGTGGCGACCCTGCTCGGCGGCGGCTGGATAGCCTCCGGACCGGCGGACCCGAGCCGACTTCCGACCCCCTGGATGCCGCCCGGCCTCCGCCTGACCGGCACGGAGGGCGCGGGCGAGGTGCAGACCCCGGTCACCGGACCCGCAGCGGAGTCGTTACAGGTCGGCGACCGGGTCTGGTTCCGGCACGCCAAGGCCGGCGAGTTGTCCGAACACGTCGGCGAACTACACCTGGTCAAGGCAACGCACCTGGACGCGACAACCCCCACCTACCGCGGCGAGGGCCACGCCTTCCTGTAAGGAAGGGCCCCTTCTTATCGCTTTTTGTAGAAGAAGGGCCCCTTCCTAACACCCCGGTTACCCGGCCGACGGTGCGACGTCGACGTGTCGGTGCAGGTATTCGCGGATCAGCGCCGTCGCCTCGTTCAGCACCTTCTCGTCGCCCTCGGGAACCCGACGGAACGCCAGCTTGATCAGCGCGTCGGCGGCCTCCACGGCGATCTCCAACGCGAAGCGCAGCCGGGGCGCGTCCGCGGTGCCGAACTGCTCGACCAGCACCCTGGCCAACTGCTCGGCGATGACCCCGTTGTTGTGCCGATCCTCGTCGAGGAGGTGGACGTCGACCACATCGCCGAAGTGCAGGGTACGGAAGCCGGGAACCCGGCGGTGCATGGTGATGTACTCGTCGATCGCGGCATCGACGCCGTCCCACCAGTAGGTCAGGTCGCCCCGGGAGAACCGGTCGCCCAGCCGTTCCAGGTATGCCTCCATGTTGCGCAGAGTCAGTGCCTGCACGATCGCTCGCTTGTCGGGGAAGAACTGGTAGACCGATCCGATGGCAACGCCCGCGCGTTCGGCGAGCAGGGTGGTGGTCAGCCCTTCGTAGCCGACCTCGTCGACTATCTCGGCGCACGCGTCGAGCATGCGCTGGACCCGAGCGACGCTGCGGCCCTGCACCGGGACGCGGCGCAGTGGACCGGATGTGGCGGTTGACGTGGACACTCGTCGCCACTCCCTTTCGACGGGATGAAGGTTACTAGGCGTCGCGGATTTCGAAACGCTACCCGTACTAACGAGCCGGGTGGATATGCGGTATTTACTCGCCGTGACGATCCTGATTTACTCGCCCTGCACACCTTGATGCGAGGGTAATTCACATTTATCCATTGGCGGCCTGGACGTTCCAGGGAGGGGTCAGATGAACGGGCGTACCGCACCACCCGGGGTCACCTCCTGGTCGAACTGGGCCGGCAATCAGCGCACCAGCGCCACCGCACTCCGTCCGGCGGACCCGGACGAGGTCGCCCAGGCGGTCCGGGCCGCCCGAGCCGCCGGTCGACGGATCAAGCCGGTCGGCAGCGGCCACTCCTTCACCGCCATCGCCCGCGCCGACGACCAGTGGATGGACCTCGGGACGCTGGCCGGACCGGTACGTGTCGACGCCGGCCGCCGACTGGTTACCGTACCTGCCGGGATGTCCCTCCGAACGCTCAACGAACTACTCGCCAGTCACCGGCTGGCCCTGGCCAACCTCGGCGACATCGACGCGCAGACGGTCGCCGGGGCGATCTCCACCGGCACCCACGGCACCGGCGCCGGCTACGGTTGCCTCTCCACCTTCGTCGCCGGACTGACCCTGGTGACCGGGACCGGTGAGTTGATCACCTGTTCCCCCCAGGAGCGCCCGGAGGTGTTCGCCGCGGCCCGGGTCGGGCTGGGCGCGCTCGGCGTCATCGTCGAGGTGACCCTGCGTTGCGTGGACGCCTTCGTGCTGCGCGCGGACGAACGCCCGGCACCGCTCGCCGAGGTGCTCGCCGAACTGCCGGAGCTGGTCGGCGGCAACGACCACTTCGAGTTCTACTGGTTCCCGTACACCGACCGGGTGCAGGTGAAGGTCAATAACCGGGTACCCGTCGACGACCGGCCACTGCCCCGGTTCCGGAGCTGGCTCGACGACGACTTCCTCGCCAACCGCGTCTTCGCCGGTGCCTGCCGGCTCGGCCGGGTCGTTCCGGCGCTGGTCCCGACCATTCACGCCGTATCGGCCCGCGCGCTCACCGCCCGGAGCTACACCGCGAGGTCCGACCGGGTCTTCTGCACCCCGCGCCGGGTCCGGTTCGAGGAGATGGAGTACGGGCTGCCCCGGGCCGCCCTGCCGGAGGCGCTCGCCGGGCTGCGTCGGGTGATCGAGGAGCTGCCGTTCCGGGTGCTCTTCCCGGTGGAGGTCAGGTTCACCGCCCCGGACGACATCTGGCTCTCGCACGGCTACCAGCGCGAGTCGGCGTACGTCGCCATCCACCAGTACGCCGGGATGCCGGCCGAGCCGTACTTCCGGGCGTTCGAGCAGGTGGCGATGGGGTTGGCGGGTCGGCCGCACTGGGGCAAGCTGCACTACCGGGACGCGGAGTCGCTGCGGCCGGCGTACCCCCGGTTCGCCGACTTCCTCGCCGTCCGGGACCAGCTCGACCCCGACCGGGTCTTCGCCAACTCCTACACCGAACAGGTACTCGGCGGCTGACCGGCCAGGCTGGATGGTCGCCCGGAGGGATCAGTCGGTCGGCTCGGCGGAGGCGGCCGCCTTCTTCGGCGCCGCCTTCTTGGCGGTGGTCTTCTTCGCCGCGGTCTTCTTCGCGGTCGTCTTCTTGGCCGCCGCCTTCTTCGCGGGCGCGTCGGTGGCGGTGGCCTTCGCCGCAGTCGCCTTCTTCGCCGGAGCCTTCTTCGCCGCCCGCTTGCGCGGCGCCGGACCCTTGGCCCGCTTCTCGGCCAGCATCTCCGACGCCTCCTCCAGGGTCAGCGCCTCCGGAGTCTGGGCACGTCGCAGCGACGCGTTGGTCTCCCCGTCGGTGACGTACGGCCCGAACCGGCCGTCCTTGATCACCAGCGGCTTCTCGGTCAGCGGATCGTTGCCCATCTCCCGCAGCGGAGGCGCCGCCGCCCGACGCTGCCGGGCCTTCGGTGCCGCCAGCAGGGCCAGCGCCTGGTCCAGCGTGACGGTGAAGAGCTGCTCCTCCGACTCCAGGGACCGGAACTCGTCGCCCTGTTTCACGTACGGGCCGTAGCGACCGTTGGCGGCCAGCACCTCGGCACCGTCCGGCCCGGCCCCGACCACCCGGGGCAGGGTCAGCAGCCGCAGCGCCTCCGCCATCGACAGCGACTCGGGTGACTGAGACCGCAACAGTGAGGACTTGCGCTCACCGCTGGAGACGTACGGGCCGAACCGGCCGGACTTGAGCACGATCGGCTCGCCGGTCTCCGGGTGCTCGCCGAGCTTGCGTTCCCCGCTACCGCCGAGGAACAGCTCGTGCACCTTCTCCGGGGTCAGCTCGTCGGGTGCCACGCCCTCCGGGATCGGTGCCCGGTCACCGGCGGCACTGCCGTCGTCACCGGTGCTCGCCTCGCCGGCACCGTTCTCGCCGGCGTCCCGGGACTGACCGGTCGGCTCCGAGCCCGGCAGGCCGCGTTGCAGGTACGGCCCGTAGCGGCCGACCCGGACCACGACGTCGCGCCCGTCCTCGTCCCGGAACAGCGGGATCGAGTTGACGCTGCGCGCGTCGATCTCGCTGAGGTTGTCGGTGACCATCTTCTTCAGGCCGCCGGACCGGGCGACCGAATCGTTGCCGCCCTGCTCGCTGCCGAAGTAGAAGGAGGTGAGGAAGTCCACCGCCGCGTGGTCACCACCGGCGATCTCGTCCAGCTCGTTCTCCATGGCGGCGGTGAAGTTGTAGTCGACCAGCCGCGGGTAGTGCCGCTCCAGCAGCCCGATCACGGCGAACGCGAGGAAGGACGGGATCAGGGCCTGGCCCCGCTTGGAGACGTACCCCCGGTCCTGGATCGTCTGCATGATCGAGGCGTACGTCGACGGGCGGCCGATGCCCAGCTCCTCCAGCGCCTTGACCAGCGACGCCTCGGTGTACCGGGACGGCGGTTGGGTGTGGTGCCCGGTGGCGGCGAGTTGCTCGGCGGTCAGCGGCTGGTCCTTGACCAGGTTCGGCAGCCGCCGCTCGGCGTCCTCGGCCTCGGCGTTCTCGTCGTCGGACGATTCCACGTACGCCCGCAGGAAGCCCGGCTCGGTGATGGTCTTGCCGGTCGCGCCGAAGTCGGCCTCCTCCCCGGAGGTGGAGACGGCCCGGATCCGCACCGAGACGCTGGAGCCGACGGCGTCGGTCATCTGGGAGGCGATGGTCCGGCGCCAGATCAGCTCGTAGAGCTTGAACTCCTCGCCGGAGAGCTCGTTCGCCACCTCGCCCGGGGTGCGGAAGTTGTCGCCCGCCGGCCGGATGGCCTCGTGCGCCTCCTGGGCGTTCTTGACCTTGCCGGTGTAGCGGCGCGGCTCCGGCGGAACGTTCCGCTCGCCGTACAGCTCGGCGATCTGCCGGCGGGCGGCGCTGATGGCCGTCTCCGACAGGTTCACCGAGTCGGTACGCATATAGGTGATGTAGCCGTTCTCGTACAGCCGCTGCGCGGTACGCATCGTCTGCTGCGAGGAGAACCGCAGTTTGCGGGCCGCCTCCTGCTGGAGCGTGGAGGTGATGAACGGCGCGTACGGGCGGCGCCGGTAGGGCTTCTCGTCCACCCGGGTGACGGTGAAGGGCCGCCCGTCGAGCCGGGCTGCCAGTCCTCGGGCGCCGTCGGCGTCGAGGTGCGTCACTCCGGCCCCGGGCTTCACCCGGCCGGTGGTCGGTTCGAAGTCCTTACCGGTGGCGATCCGGTCCCCGTTCAGCGCCACCAGGGTGGCGTGGAAGGTCCGGGGGCCCTCACCGCCCGCCCGCACCGCCAGGGTGGCCAGGATGTCCCAGTACTCCGCGCTGCGGAACGCCATCCGCTGCCGCTCGCGCTCGACCACGATCCGGGTGGCCACCGACTGGACCCGGCCGGCCGAGAGCCGGGGCATGACCTTCTTCCACAGCACGGGGGAGACCTCGTAGCCGTAGAGCCGGTCCAGGATCCGGCGGGCCTCCTGGGCGTCGACCAGGTCGCGGTCGATCTCGCGCGGGTTGGCCACCGCCGCCTGGATCGCCGCCCGGGTGATCTCGTGGAAGACCATCCGCCGGACCGGGACCTTCGGCTTCAGGGTCTCGACCAGGTGCCAGGCGATCGCCTCGCCCTCGCGGTCCTCGTCCGTGGCGAGGAAGACCTCGTCGACCTCCTTGGCCAGCCGGGTCAACTTGGTGATCTGCTGGCGCCGGTCGGGGGAGACGACATAGAGCGCGGTGAAGCCGTTGTCGACGTCGACGCCGAGTCGGGCCCAGGGTTCCCCCTTGTATTTGGCGGGTACGTCGGCGGCGTTGCGTGGCAGGTCACGGACGTGACCCAGGCTGGCCTCGACGACGTACCCCGGGCCGAGATAGCCCGAGATCGTCTTCGCCTTCGCCGGTGACTCGACGATGACCAGACGGGTGCTCCTGGCGTTACTCGGCACGTCTCTCCTGACCTCACTCACGATATTCGCCCCTGCGGACCGCTCTGTCCGCTCGGCGCAGCCGGCGGACCCCGCCGACCGGTGGCCGGACGTCCAACGTAACGCGCTGCCCGACTCCAGGGTTGCGCGGGCGGCGGGAAGTCCCGCTACGCTGCGGTGACGTCGGGTGTAACAACGCCGGACGGGCGGTCATGCCGGACGGCGACACCGTACACCCACCGTCGATCGACGCGTGGCCAACCGGACAGATCCCGTCCCGCCCAGCACATCATCAATAGGATTATCCGTACAAATCTGACGACTGGTGTCCGGGATGCGACACCGATCGATCCGATGCCGGCCCGGCCGACCCGTTCTACCGGCCGTGATCACGCTGCGCCACCCGGCCACTGCGCCGGCGGTGCGGCCGGCGGACGGTCCCCCACCAGCTCCGCGAGCCGGGCCAGTCGCCGCCGCCCGGTGATCCGGTACCCGGGACCGCCGGCCCCCGGATCGAGCAGCACCCCCGGCAGGCCGATCGCCGCCAACGCCGCGCCGACCGCCTCCCAGCACCCCTCGTCGGCCGGGCCGAGCCGGAGCACGAAGCCGAACTGCTCGACGCGACCCGCCGCGGCCGCCCAGAGCCGGAGCCGGGGACCGTTCAGGAAGAAGCCCGGCGGAGGGCGCTTCACCGCTCCGCGCAGCCAGCTCGCGCTCAGCGGCGCGAGCCGGGTCGTGTACGACGTACGCACCCCATGCTGCTCCTCCACCCGGCCGATCCAACTCGCGGTCAGGCCACGTCGGGCCAGTTCCGCGACCAGAACGTGCACCCGCCAGGCGGCATCGACGACGATCGAGACCCGGGCCGTGCCACCCATCCGGACCACCTCACCGGGCCCGGCCAGCAGGCCGGCGAGATCAGCCGTGGCGGGATCGTTCGCCTCGACGCCGAACAGGGAGAGCTGCCGGACCACCGGCCTGTCCGGTGCGTCGGTCATCCCGTCCGACCCGGGCTGACGGTCATCGCGCCGACCTGACGCGATATCCGGGTCCACGGTGCCGGCATCCGGAACACCGGCACCGGCGCTCGGGGCGGCAGAGCCGGAGTCGAGCCCGGAGTCGAGCACCACGGGCCCGGACGTCGGGATGGCGACGACCGGGACGGCGGAAGCGGGGATCAGTGCGGCCTGGTCGGTGGACTCGGCCGGGG
>NZ_JADPUN010000156.1 GCF_015690345.1 Plantactinospora alkalitolerans
CCCACCCCACCTTCCGCCGGCTCGCCGCCGCCATCGCCGCGCTACTCGCCGGCGCCGCCAGCCCGGTCGCCGGGCTCTTCGTCGGCCTCGCCGGCGCCGCGCTGATGTGTAAGGAAGGGCCCCTTGTTATCGCTTTCTGTAGAAGAAGGGCCCCCTTTTCACACCTGAGGCACGCGCTCGACGGTGCGGCGCTGGCGCTGGGCGCCGGGGTGTCGGTGGCCGGGCTGGGACTCGTCTTCGGCGCGGGAGGCTGGATGAACATCAGCCTCTCGGACACCGTCAGCGCCGGTGTCGCGAGTGCGATGGTCGCCGTGCTGGTGTCGCGGCGTGCGGTACGGATCGGTGCGATCCTGGCCACGCTGGGGGTGCTGGCGGCGTTCGCGGTCCGTACGCCGGTGGGACTCAACGCGACCCGGCTCGCCGCGATGTTCGCGCTGCCGGTGCTGGTGGGCTACGGGGCACTGCCGGCCGGGCTGAGCCGGCGCTGGTCGTCCCGGGGCGCCGGAACCGCCCTGGCCGGCGTGCTGGCGCTGGTCGCGGTGGTGGAGCCGCCGGTGCTGGTCGGCGACCTGCGGTCGGCCGGCGATCCCACCTCGGCCCGGAGCTACTTTCAGCCGCTGCTGGCCGAACTAGCCCGTCGCCCACCGGGGCGGATCGAGGTGGTACCGACCGCGAACTACTGGGAGGCGGCGTACGTGCCGGAGGCCGCACCGCTGGCCCGGGGCTGGCTGCGCCAGGCCGACCAGGCGTACAACCGGCTCTTCCTGGACGGCAGTGTGAACGCGGACTCGTACGGCCGGTGGCTGCGGGACAACGGCGTCGGCTACGTGGCGCTGGCCGGTGCGAAGCCGTCCTGGGTCGGTCGCCGGGAGGCGGAGCTGATCCGGGCCGGGCTGCCGTACCTGACGCCGATCTGGCAGCACCGGAACTGGACCCTGTACGCGGTGACCGGCGCTCCGTCGCTTGTCGCAAGCATCCGTTCGGGCGCGTCACCCGCCGGGGGTGACCTGCCGGAGGAGGCCGGGGGAGCGGGGCCGGGTGCCGAGCGGGACGGGCCCGAACTCGTCCGGGCCACCTCGGCGGAACTGGTGGTCGAGGTACCGGCCGGCGGCGAGATCCTGGTCCGGATCCGTTGGTCGCGCTGGTTGAGGGTGGACGGGGTCGATGCCTGCCTCGGCCCGTACGGCGAATGGACCCTGCTCCGGGTGCCACGGCCCGGTCAGTACCGGATCACCAGCAGCCTGACGGCGGCCGGTCCTCGCTGTTCCGACTGACTGCCCGACCGACGCCCGACGCATCGACTGGGCGACGCGATTCGCTGCCGTAGGTCCGAAAGAAGTGGAGGTAGCGTACTTGCATCGATTTGGTCGTGTTCTGGGGAAAGGCAGTTCTTGTGAATTCTACTCGAGATGATCCCTTCGGCCGGCCTGATGATGATGTGGGCGGGTACCAGCCCCCGTCCGTTCGTCGACTGGGCACGCTGGCCGAGTTGACCAGGGGCGGCACCGTCGGCCCCGACGACGGACTCGGCGGTGCGGGCGACGAGGGCTCGGTGTGACGGCAGCAGGTATCGGGTCGGTGACCGAGCTGCCGATGCTCCGGCCCACCCGACGCGAGATCGCCTCCGGTGTGGTGCTGGGTCACGTACCAGATCCGTCCGGGACGTCCCGGACGGGCCGGCGACGTCCGCGAACCCCGTCGACCGCCGCCGGAAACCGGGCGGTGACGCCGTTGGCCGCACTCGACCTGGCCGTGCTGCCCGCCCTGCGGCGACCGCCGTGTCTGGTCAGTTTTTCCGGCGGGATGGACTCGTCTCTCGTCCTCGCGGTCGCGCTCCGGGCCGCCCGTCGAGAAGGGCTGCCGGAGCCGGTGGCGGTCACCTGGCGGTTCACCGGAGCGCCACGGGCGAACGAGTCGTCGTGGCAGGAGCGGATCGTCGCCGCGCTGGGGCTCGACGCGTGGCAACTGCTCCAGGCCGACGACGACCTCGACCTGGTCGGTCCGGCGGCACGCCGCCTGTTGCACCGGCACGGCCTCCGGCATCCGGTCAACGTGCACCTGCATCTGCCGATCGTGGAACTGGCGGCGGGTGGGTCCCTCCTCACCGGAGCCGGCGGGGATCAGGTGCTCAGAGGTTGGCGCAGAGCCCGGCGCGGCCCGGTGCGGGCCCGGCTGCGACGGTCGGCCGCCACACTCAGGGCCGGGTTGCGGGACCGGATGTCTGCCGGGGACCAGTTTCCGTGGCTGCATCCGGAGGTGTCGGCGGAGGTCTGGCGGGCCCATCGGGCCGAGCGGCGCGGGGAGCCCCGGCGCCTCGATCACCGGATCGGCTGGCACGTCCGACGACGCGACCTGCGGCTGACCTGCGGCAGTCTCCGGGACATCGGCGCCGCGCACGAGGTGGCGGTGGTGAATCCGCTTCTTGACGACGGATTCCTGGCGGCGTTGTCGGGATCTGCCGGCCGGCTGCGGTGTCCACCCCGCAGCCGGCTGATTGCCGACATCGCCGCCGGAACGGTGCCGGAGGTGGTCACCGCGGCTCGACCGAAGGCCCGTTTCCTGGAGGTCTTCCTCCGAACTCCGACGCGGCGGTTCGTCGAGGGGTGGGACGGCAGCGGCGTCGACGAGGAGATCGTGGACGTCGCCGCGCTGCGGGCGTTGTGGTCCCGGTGGCCGATCCCCGGCGGTACGGCGGGACTGGTCCAGGACGTCTGGCTAGGCTTGAACCCCGCCGAGGTACGCAGGTCGGAACCACCCCGGCCACCCGTACCGGAGGCGTACCGGTGACGGGGCGGGCAGCCGTGGTGTACCGCGTCGGTCGGACCGGCACGGCCTGGCGGCAGGCCGGTGACGAGATCGTGGTGCTCGACACCGAGTCGTCTGTCTACTTCGGGCTCGACCGGTTCGGGGCACTACTCTGGACCCGTCTGGTCGACGGGGCCACCACGGCCGACCTGGTCGCCGCGCTGGTCGCCGCGACTCCGGTCGAGCCGGAGCGGGCCGGCGCGGACGTGCAGAGTTTTCTGGACACCCTGCTCCGGTACGGGCTGATTCAGGTCTCCTGACCGGGGCCGTCCAACCACTCGGGCGGTGGTGGCCGGTGCAGGACTTCGACCAACCCGTAACGGTGGGGGTCGGGATCCCCGTCGAGCCAGGCGTGGGCGCGGAACCCGGCACTGGGTGCGCTCACCCCGATGACCAGGGTGCGGGAGGTCCGGTGTCCGGCGTACCAGCGTTGCAGGACGAACGAGCGTTCGAGGCAGTTCGCCCCCAGCCGGTTCAGCACGCCGAGCACGAGCCTCCGGTCCCGGGTAGAGGTCCTGGGCGGTGCCGGGGGACGGACCGCGCCCATTCCGCCTCGGATGAGCTGTCGGCGTACCCGGTACCACGCCCGCCCGGTCCACAGTGTCACGCGTAGCCCGTCCTGACCGTGGCGTCGCACCACCCTGAGCAGCGCCGGCAACCCTCGGGCCAGCGTGGGCAGCCGCCGGGCGAGTGTGGGCAGCCGCCGGGCGAGTGTGGGCAGCCGCCGGGCGAGTGTGGGCAGCCGCCGACGGGTGGCGCGGATGAGCGGCCGACGGCCCCGGGGCGGTGGGACGTCGACGAGCGGATCCGGCGCTGTCACGGGGTCGGACCGCCGGGCCAGTCGGGCCGCGACAGCCCACTCGCGCAGGCCGGCAGGGGTACGCCAGGCGAGGCGGGCGGCTCGGACGAGATAGGCGAGCAGGAGACCGGACCGCCCGCGCCGAGCCAGCGGGTGTGCGTACCGCATGACGGCTGGCGATGGCACCAACCGCAGGGCGAAGTACCGCAGTCGGGCCCGGAGCGTCGGCTGTTCGGCGAGCCGCCCCAACGAGTAGGCGGTCGACGAGCCACGGTGGGCGGCAATCCACCGGACGGGCGTGGTCCGGTGTGGCAGGCCGAGTTCCACGGCCAGCGCGGCGCCCTGGTCGGCCCGACGCAGTCCCACCGAGAACGTCGAGGTAGCCCCGATCCGCCGCGCCACCTCGGCCGCCGCCCGCCAGGCGCCGGGCGGCAGGACGTCCAGTGCCCGGGCGAGGTCCTCGCTCGGCTTGGCGGACCTGCCCGGATTGCCCGCGTGCAGCGCGACCAGTAATGCGGTGCGCGTCTCGTCCGGCACCGCCACCGTTCCACCCGCCAGGTCGATCCGTTCCGCCGTCGAGGAGACCGTGGTCCAGAACGCCTCGGGGTCGGTGACACCGGCGAATCCCCGGTGCAGGTCGATGGTGAGGGGTACCGCTCCGGACGTCCGCCACGGCCGTTCGTGCCAGTGTGCCCAGTCGTCGGCCCGGGCGTCGGGCAGGATCGGCAGGTGACCGAGTTCGCGCAGCAGTTCCTGAGCCGCGTCGAACGTCGAGGGGGAGACGAGCAGGTCGACATCGGCGTACCGGCGTAGCCGCTCGGTCCGGAGCCGGCGGGCCAGGCCCGGTCCCTTGAGTACGACGCTGGCGATTCCCCGGTCGCGCAACGCCGTCCAGGTGCTGACGGCGAGCGCGTCGAGGGCGAGACACCGGACGGCGGTCGCCGTGGGGGGAGGGGGCCGTCCACCCGACCTCGCCGGAGGTCCTCCGTTCCCTCGGGCCGAAGTCCTCATCACATCCGTCCCCGCCTGCTCGGCGGTGGCGAAACGTGCGGCGGTGGCGAAACGTGCGGCGGTGCCGGATCGGACAGGGCCGTGGTCAGCAGTCGACAGGTCGGATCGAGGAGCCGCCAGTCGGCTGGGCGGACCAGCTTCCACGCCGGCAGACCGGCCAGCGCCAGGATCGTCGTCGGATCCGACGGCAGCTGCCGGTAGGAGCGTCGGGATGCGAGTCGGATCAGCAGTTCCGGTGCGCCGATCGGGGTCAGGCCGAGCGTGTCGCCCCAGTTCAGGAACAGCCAACCACCGAGCGGCACCCGGGCGGGTACCGGCGGCAGCAGGATCCGGGACCGGCTCCGGTTCCGGACCGGGCGGCATTCGAGCTGCATCCCCGGTACCGGTTGCCGTAGGTCGACGCAGCGCGGCCCCGCGTACCCGGTGGTGCCGTCGACCACCAGGATGTCGTCGGTGAGCACCGGAACCTGGCGGGCCGCCAGGGCCGCCAGCAGGCTGCTCTTTCCCGCGGTACGCGCACCGAGCAGTGCCCAGGCGCGGCCGTCCAGCACGAAGGCGCCGGCGTGGAAGGCCTCGCGTCCGGCCCAGCGGTTGAAGACGGTCGCCACCGGCCCGAGGTACGGATGGGCGAGCAGGTCGGATCGCAGCGGTGCGCCGTAGAAGGTGGCGCTGCCCCGGTCCCGGTCGAGCGCGAGATGCCGACCGTCGGCCAGCACTCGTACGCCGCGCCGGCCGTCGAGGGGCAGCGGGCGGGGCGGTGTTCCGGCGAGCTGCCGGACCCGCACCGCGACGACGTCGGGGCGGCAGCGCTGCTCCGCCGGCAGTTCTAGCACGTCGTCGAGCCCGTGCACCCGGAGCCCGTAGACGGATCGACCCGGACCTGCACCCCGCGAACTCGGTGGATCCGACATGACCTGTTGCCCCCTTGGCAAAGCGTCGGCTCCGAGCGCCGTCGCCAAATATGGTGTCGGCTACGCCCGGGGGATCTCCCCGTCGTCGCCGGCCGGCGTACCGGTGTCGACCGGCACGGTCGCCGTCGACTCGGACGCCGGAACCGTGTCACCCGGCACCGGAACCTGTCGATCCGGTGCCGTACCCGGTGGATCCGTGAAGAGGAGAAGCCCGGCCAGGATCGCGACGGCGGCGATCGTCAGGAGCACCGCCGCGCGGACCGGTAGGTCAAACCTCGACGTCATAGGCGAACCAGAAGCTCGTGCCGCGGTCGACCGCGAACGTGATCGAGATGGAGACGCTTCCTCCGGCCGGAAGCCCGGCAGCGGTCAGCGGAACGGTCAGCGTCGAGTTGAGTCCGCCGCCGGGTGGGTCCGTGGCCGGAGCCGCCAGGGTCACGCTGTGGGCCAGCACCGTACGGCCGCCGATCGTGATCGCCGTGACGGGCGTGGCGGAGTCGAGGATCCGCAGGTGGGCGGGGTTCGTCGGCTGGGTGGGTACGCCGGGCTTCGGCGCGCCGCTCGCCGCACTGATCGAGATGATCCTCAGCCGGACCGAGTTGACAGTGCCGCCGCTGTTGTTGGTGATGGTGCGTCGCACCGTCAGGGTCTTGGGTGGACCGGGCACCACGACCCGGTTGGGCGGCACCGTCTGTGGACTGTCGGGATCGATCAGTGAGGAGACCAGTTGACTCGGTCGCCGTACCGGGCTGGTGGCGCCGCTCGGCGAGGCCGATCCGAGGGTGGACTGCACCCCGCCGACCAGGCCACCGGTGCTGGAGACCAACTTGAAGTCGGTCGCGTTGTTCCCGGTGTTCTGCATCGTGCCGGTCTGGGCCAGCCGGACCCAGGCGTACTGGTCGGTGGGCTGGCCGGTAAGCGCCGGCAGCGGCGTACCGGTCGAGTAGCCCGGGTTGGGGCCGGCCGCATCGGTCACCGTGCCAGCCGCGTCGGGGGCGGTCGCCCGTACGCCGCCGGTGGTGCCGAGCGACGTCACGACCAGGTCCGGTGTGGCCAGCGAGGACAGCGAGTACCCGCCACCGACGAGGAGGTACGCCCGCCCGGGGGCCAGGGTCGGTGCCGTCCGGGGCAGGGTGACGGCGCTGCCGTTGTCGGTCTTGACCACGAAGCCGGCGAGCGGCACCGGGAACGGACTCGCGTTGGTCAGCTCGACGTACTGGTCGGTGGGCCCGCCCGGCCCGGAGAGCCGGAACTCGCTCACCAGCAGCCGGGTGGTCGACGCGGAGACCTGGACGACCCGACCGGCGGAGGTGGCCGCCGGGTAGGTCGTGTCACCGCTGTACTGCGCCACCACCGTGTTCCCCCCGTACGCCGGCAGGGTCACCGTCAGCGTCGCCCGCCCGCCGGCCAGGGGCGCGGTGCCCAGGGTGACCGTCGAGCCGGCAGACGGTCCGGTGGTCACCGCGGCGGTGAAGGTCACCGTTCCGGTGGCGGCGGCCGGGACGATGTCGGCGGTCAGGGTGACCGGGTCGCCGAAGGCCACGGACGTGTTCGACGGCGTGACGGTGACGGTCGGCGGGACCAGCCGGATGCCCTGGTCGACGTCGGTCAGGGTCGCACCGGTGCCGAGGGTCAGCACGGCGGTGGCGCCGGTGTCCGGGTCGCCGTCCGAGTCGATGCCCCGGTCCGCGCCCTGGCCCCGGGGGGAGAGGCGCTGGTCGGCGGCGAGTGCGGCGGGGCTGAAGGTCACGGTGTAGCTGCCGGCCCGCAGTCCGGTGAAGGAGTACGTTCCGTCGCTTCCGGTGGTCGTCGACCGGATCACCGGGGTGCCGAGGTCGTTGGTGCCGGACAGGGCCACCGGGAAGCCGGGCAGGCCCGACTCGCCGGCCTGCCGGATGCCGTCGGCGTTCGCGTCCCGCCAGGTACGCCCGCTGATCGTCGACGACACCACGGTCACCTGGGTCGTCTCGGTCGTCGGCAGGGTGATCGGTGTTGTCGAACCGCTCGGCAGGTAGCTGCCGGTGGTGCTGTTGACGTACCGGTCCCCGGTGGCGTTTCCGCTCGTGCTCAGGGTGATCCGGACCGCGTTGACGGTCGCGTTGGCGAGGTTCGTGACGACGATCCGCAGCGCGGTGGTGGTCGGGCCGCACGCCGCCGCCGAGTAGTCGGCGGGATCGTCGGTGATGGTGCCGTGCGGCCGGCTGGTGCACTGCACGGTGGTGTCGGTGGGGGCGGTGCTACCGGCGTACGTCAGGGTGCCGGTGAACGCCGAACGTCCGTCGCCGTTGTAGGGCAACTCGGTCAGCAGCACCACGGAGGGAACCGTCAGCCCGGTCACGTTCCGGTACGCCAGCGTGAAGTTGAGCTGGTCGCCGACCGTCACCTGGGGGGTCGAGGTCGTCTCCGAGACGGCCAGCTGGGTCTGGTTGCGGATTGCGATGACGTTGCTGGCGGTGCGCTTGGCGAGATCGATCGGGACGGCGGCGTCGGAGCTGATCACGGCGGTGTTGGTGGCCGCCGTGTTGTCGGGGGTGATCCGCAACGCGGTCGCCTGGAAGGTGATCGCCCCGATCGTGGTGCCGGGAACGATCGACCCGAGCTTGAGCAGCAGGCTCGGGCCGGTCTCACCGGAGTCACCGGTGCACGGGATCCCGTCCGCGCCGTTGTTGGCGGCGGTCAGCTCTACGCCGAGGCTGGCGCTGCCGGAGACGTACCGGGCGCTGCCGGCGACGTACCTCATGCAGGCGGGGAGGGTGTCGGTGATCCGTACCCCGCCGACCGGGGAGGTGGCCGAGGTTGCCCGGGTGACGGTCGGGGTCAGGGTGTAGGTGACGGTGCTGCCGGCGGCGATGAACTGCTGGTTGGCCGGCAGGCCGTTGCTCTGGCTCACCCGGAGGACCCCGTCGGTGACGGTGAGCCTGTTCCCGGTGTACGACGGGTTGTTGGTCACCCGGTTGTAGAACGACGGGCCCCATGTCTCGGTGGTGCCGAGTCGGGCGCTGTCGAAGTTGGCGATGATCGTGCCGACCGGATTGGGCTGGACCTGGAACTGCGGATGGAAGTAGTCCGTCTCGCTGTTCACGATCGTCCAGTTCGGCGTGAACCGCACCGCGTTGACCACGCTGGCGCCGCCGGCGGCCTCGATCGAGGCGTACCAGGTGCCGGTGCCGCACGAGGTGGTGCGTCGGGCGTTGTCGTCGGCCATGGGCAGCACGGCGTATTCCACCGTGTACTCGGAGGCCGCGACGACGGTGTTGTTCCGGTACGCCCGTCCGACGCCGACGATCCGGGTTTCGGCGGGGTTCCACTTGTCGCAGATGGCGGCGCCGGTCAGGGCCGGCCCACTGGTGGAGTAGATGTGCAGCCGGTCGTAGTAGGTCTGCCCGGGGGACGCGACGCCGTCCCCGGCACTGCCGTTGGTGGCTCCGCCGGCCGGGATCCCGCCCGGGGTGTCGGTGGTCCAGAAGTAGCCGTTGTATCCGGCGGACCGGGGACCGAAGGTGGTCGAGAAGCAGTTGTCGTTCGTCCGGTTGGCGTTGTCGGCCACGAACGTGCAGGTGGCGGCGGACGGGTCGCCGCCGGGTTCGTAGCCGGTGCCGAAGTTCGACTGGCCGGTGATGCTGAACGGGTCGAACCCCCGGTACTGGATGGTCGACTGGATCGGCGAGGCGCTGTCGGTGCTGGGTACGAAGACGGTGAAGGTGCCGCTGACGAGGTAGAGCAGCGTGCTCGCGAGCTGGTTGCCCTGGGCGCCGTTGGTCGGGTTGCCGCTGCCGGACAGGTCGGCGCCGGTGATGGTCACCGTCACGATCCGTCCGGTCTGGCTGCACGAGACCGTGCCGGAGTTGACCACCGAGTTGGCGGCCGTCGCACCCGGCACGATGCCGACCCGGCCGTACGGGATGCCGTAGCCGCCGTTGCTCACCGGGGCGCACGAGCCGCTGACCAGGACGGCGTTCGGTGAGATCGTGCTCAGGTCGGCGGTGAAGGTCAGCGGCGCCGTGACCAGTTCGGTTCCCTTGGCGCCGGCGGGCTGGGTCACCACGAAGCTGAACGCGTATCCGCTGCCGGTGGCGCCGCCGACCGAGGCCGCCGTGGGGGTGCCGAACAGGTTGGCCTGGAGGTTGAGTTGCGGGACGGCGACGACGGTGGTGCTGCGGGAACCGCCGTTCAGGGCTCCGTCGGCGGCGGTGAGGGTGGAGTTGACGACCGTACCGTCCGGTACGGCGCCGTCGACGGTGATGGTGATCGGTACGGTGCCGGCGCCGGTCGCGTCGACGGCGACGGAGCAGGTCAGGGTGTGTCCGTCGGCGCTGAGCAGACCGGCACCGGGGCCGGTGCACTGGGCCAGGTTGGACGCGTCGAACCTGACCCGGGGCGACGTGCTCAGGGTCTGTACGAAGGTGACCGAGCCCGGCCCGGCGTTGTCCGAGGAGTACGTCCAGCCGTACGTCAACACGTCCCGGGTCCGGACCCGGCCGTTGGCGGGACCGTCGTCGAGGCTGTCGAAGGGTGCGGTGCCGTCGGAGAGGACCGTCAGGGCGATCTGGTTCACGGCGGCGGCGGCGGGTGCGGCGGGAACGACGGCGGTCGCGGTGCCGGTGGCGACGACGGCGGCCGCGACCACGAACCGGCGGAATCGCCGGCTCCGGTGGGAACGACAGAGGTCCAAGACGGGGTCGCCTCCTCGCGGCGTGACTGTCCGGGCGGGCAGAACTCGGACGTCCCCGTCTACGCCGAGAAGCTCAGGGAAAATATGAATTTTCCTCAATATCCCTAAAGTCAACTATACCCGTTTTCGTCCCTTCGGGGAATCCCGCGATCCGTGATCCGGTCCACCGGCCACCAGCCGCGAATTGGCCCCTGCCAACGGATGCCCGAGGTGTCAGGGTGACGGGTGACGGTGTGGGCCAGTCCGGGAGGTCGGGATGAGCGATCCACTGCACGATCGGAACTCGACGGAGGCGACGCTGCACCAGGTGTACGCCGCCGCCCTGCCGTACCTGGCCTCGCTCGCCGATCGGCCGGTGCACGATCCGGCCACCGAATCGTTGCTGGCCGAGCTCGCCGACCCGGCCGACGGCGGGCGGCTGCCGGAGAAGGGCGTCGGATCGGTCGCGGCGCTGGAGCGACTGCTCCGGGTCGGCACCACCGTCGCCACGCACTCGGCCGGTCCACGGTTCTTCCACTTCGTCGTCGGTGGTGCCACCCCGGCCGCGCTCGCCGCCGACTGGACCACGTCCCTGCTGGACCAGAATGCCGCGTTCCGGGCCACCTCACCACTGGCCGCCGAGGTGGAGACGATCGCGTTGCGCTGGCTCCGCGAGCTGTTCGGGCTGCCGGAGTCGTACGGCGGGGCACTGGTCGCCAGCGCCACCTTCGCGAACTTCACGTCGCTCGGCGTCGCCACGCACTGGTGGGCCGAGCAGCACGACGTGGACGTGGCCGCCGACGGGCTGACCGGGCTGCCCCGGATGCCGGTGCTCTCCGGCGGGTACCTGCACGCCAGCTCCCGTAAGGCGTTGCAGATGCTCGGGCACGGCCGCGACGCGGTCGAGGTGTACGCCCGGGACCGGGTCGGTCGCGCCGACCTGCCGGCCATCGAGCGGCGCCTCGCCGAGCTGACCGGACCGGCCGTGCTGATCGCCAACGCCGGTGAGGTCAACGCCGGCCACTTCGACCCGATCGACACGCTCGCCGACATCGCCGAGCGGTACGGCGCGTGGCTGCACGTCGACGGGGCGTTCGGGCTCTTCGCCGCCCTCTCCCCACGCACCGCCGACCTGGTACGTGGCGTCGAGCGCGCCGACTCGATCGCCTGTGACGCGCACAAGTGGCTCAACGTTCCATACGAGAGCGGGTTCGCGTTCCTCCGCGAGCCGTCCCGGCTGCCGGCGGCGTTCGGGATGCCCGGCACGGCGTACCTGCCGGGGCCGGCGAGCCCGCTGTGGTCGGACGCGCCCGGCGGCCAGGCCGGGTCACGCCCCAGCTCGGCGCGTTCGGTCCAACCGGCGGTGCCCGCCGGGGCGGTGGACTACGCCATGCACGGCCCGGAATCGTCCCGGCGGGCCCGGTCGATACCGATCTGGGCGACCCTGGCGGCGTACGGGCGCGACGGGCACCGGGCGATGGTGGAGCGGCAGCTCGACCTCGCCCAGCGGCTCGCCCGGCTGGTCGACGAGGCGCCGGACCTGGAACGGCTCGCCGAGGTGCCACTCTGCATCGTCTGTTTCCGGGCCCGTCCGCCGCACCTGCCGGCCGGCGAACTGGACGATCTCAACCGGCGGCTCGGTGCGGCGCTGCTGGACGACGGGCGGGTCTTCGCCGGCACCACCGTCTACGACGGCCGGGTCGCCCTCCGCCCCGCGATCGTGAACTGGCAGACGACCGAGGCGGACGTCGACCTTCTGGTGCAGGTGGTACGCGAGCTGGTCGCCCGGCTCGCGCCCCCATCCGGCTGATCGGCCCCGGCTGGCCGGCTGATCGGCCCCGGCTGATCGGGGCCGGCTGTTCAGGCCCGGCTGATCAGGGCATCGCCCGCCGTGCCGTGGACCCGGCCCGCTCCGCGACGTCGGCCACGTGTCCGCAGGTCGGACACGGACCGCCCGCCGACCGGGCCCGAACCGCCCGATGCCGGGCGCCGTGCCAGCCGACCACGGCAAGCAGCACGGCCGCGCCGAGCAGCGTGAGGACGGCGGCGGTGGCGGCGAGTTGGGCCCAGGTCGTCGCGGAGTCGAAGTACTCCTCGGCGATCGGTCGGAGCCCGAGCAGGCTGGCCGGGGTCAGCAGCAGCACGGCCGACCACAGTGCACTGTTGTCACCGGTGACCGCCCGGCCGAGGCCGAAGACCAGCACCAGCCCGAGTAGCACCGGGGCCGCCATCCCCAGCACCTCCACCGTGGAGTAGTAGGCGGTGAACCAGTTTCCGCTGCCCTCGGCGACCTCGAACAGCACGGCCGCAGCCGTACCGGCCAGCACCCCGAGTACCGGCGGAACCCGGCCGCCCCAGCCGGGACGGGCGGGCAGTGCCAGCGCCGTCAGGCCGAACGCCAGCACCGGCAGCAGCACGTACAGCGGTGGCCGGCCCAGCCCGGTCAGCGGCGACGCGGGGATCACGGCCAGGGTGAGCCCGATGGCGGTGCCGACGGCCCGGCGTGCCCAGCGTGCCGGAAGCGTCGCCGTGGCGAGGGCGGCCAGCAGCCAGCCGACCCAGACGAACGCGCCGAGGGTCTGCGGCGGGCCGATCCGCCCGGCCAGCACGTCGTCCGGCACCAGTTCGACCTGGACGAGCAGGAACACCGCGAGCGCCGCCAGTGTGCTCACGGCGATCGTCGCGGCGACCGGCAGGCCGGCGACCAGACCGAGCGCGCCGTTCTCGCGCAGCCGTTGCCGTAGTCCGCCGCGCAGCACGTCCGCGGCGTCGTGCGGCGAGGGCCAGCGCCGTTCCTGGTCCACCAGATCGAGGTACGTCCCGACGAGTTCGTCGCCCCGGACCGACCGGTAGCCGACCGGGTACGCGTACAGCAGTCGCCGGTACCGGCGCTCCAGAAGCGCCTGGCCGCCCTCCGGGGACGTGTCGTCGCTCCCGCCCTCCGGGGACGTGTCGTCGCTCCCGGCGGGGACGTGCTGGGTACCGTCGAGGGGTTGGTCCGGTCCGGTGTGCTCGGTCATGCCGGACCTCCGGCGAATCGGATGGCGGGGCGGGTGGCGGACGCCGGACGGGTGCCGGATCCCTCCGTCGTACCGGCGGCTCGGTCCCGGAGACGCTGGCTGGCGGCTTCGACGTTGCGGCGCAGCCGTTCGGTCTCGGCGCTCAGGGCCGCCGTGCCGCCCTCGGTCAGCCGGTAGTAGCGGCGCAGCCGGCCACCGACGACCTCTTCGCGGTCCGGCTCGACCAGGCCCTCGTCGGTGAGCCGGTCGAGGGCGCCGTAGAGCGTCCCCGGCCGCAGGGCCAGTCGTCCGTCGGAGAGCGCGGCGACCTCGCTGACGATTCCGTAGCCGTGCATGGGCTCCCGGGCGAGCGCGGTCAGGATCAGGAACGTGGGTTCCCGCAGGGGAGTGGGTGCGGTCATGGCAGCAGTATATCGGTGACCAAGCTATATCGGTGGAGAAGCTATCGGCCGGGCGTGTTCTCGACGCCGTGCCCGGCCGACGCCCGCGGCGGCGGGCGAACCCGTTAGTCGATCTCGGGCAGGATCAGCGCAGCGAAGGCGATGAGGGTCAGGCCGATCCAGCCGAACGAGACGCGGGGAACTCGGACGCCGACCGCCTCGAGCGCAAGACAGATGGTGCCGAGGATGTAGAGAAACAGCGTGGGGGTCATCGCCAGCTCCAGGTTGGAAGGTGTGGATCAGCAGCCCACCCACTACCCCACGCGGAGCTTCGGCAATCCCACGCGGCGTCCACGATCCGTTCTGCTCGCTCGTCGTCGCGGCCCGGCAAAGCGGCGAGCCGCCGACCCCGCCCCAGGTGGGGCAGTGGTCAGCGGCTCGCCGGTCGTTCCAGGCTGTTCCGGGAGGCGTACGAGGCGCCTGGTCCCGGGACAGCGGTTGCCGTGTCTCAGCAGTCGTAGTACATCGCGAACTCGTGCGGGGTCGGCCGGAGACGGACCGGGTCGACCTCGTTGGTCCGCTTCCACTCGACCCAGGTGGAGATGAGGTCGGGAGTGAAGACGCCACCCTCCAGCAGGAAGTCGTGGTCGGCCTCGAGCGAGTCGAGCACGGCGGGCAGCGAGCCCGGCACCTGCTTGACCGAGCCCCACTCCTCCGGCGGAAGGTCGTAGAGGTCCTTGTCGATCGGCTCCGGCGGCTCGATCTTGCTCTTGATGCCGTCGAGTCCGGCCATCATCATCGCCGAGAAGGCGAGGTAGACGTTCGCCGACGGGTCCGGCACCCGGAACTCGACCCGCTTCGCCTTCGCGTTGCTGCCGGTCACCGGGATACGGGTGCAGGCGGACCGGTTCCGCTGCGAGTAGACCAGGTTGACCGGCGCCTCGAAGCCGGGCACCAGCCGGCGGTACGAGTTGATGGTCGGGTTGGTGAAGGCGAGCAGCGACGGGGCGTGGTGCAGCAGGCCGCCGATGTACCAGCGCGCGGTGTCGGAGAGCCCGGCGTACCCGGTCTCGTCGTAGAACAGCGGCTCGCCGTTCAGCCACAGGCTCTGGTGGGTGTGCATGCCGGAACCGTTGTCGCCGAAGAGCGGCTTGGGCATGAAGGTCGCGGTCTTGCCGGCCGCCCAGGCGGTGTTCTTGACGATGTACTTGAAGAGCTGAAGCTGGTCACCGGCGTGCAGCAGGGTGGAGAACCGGTAGTTGATCTCGGCCTGGCCCGCCGTGCCCACCTCGTGGTGGGAACGCTCGACGGTGAAACCGGAGTCGATCAGGCGCCGTACGATGCCGTCGCGCAGGTCGGCGTAGTGGTCGACCGGCGGGACCGGGAAGTAGCCACCCTTGTAGGCGGTCTTGTAGCCCCGGTTGCCGCCCTCTTCCTCGCGGCCGGTGTTCCAGGCGCCCTCGATCGAGTCGATGTAGTAGAACGCCTGGTGCGCCGAGGTCTCGTGCCGGATGGAGTCGAAGATGTAGAACTCCGCCTCCGCTCCGAAGTACGCGGTGTCGGCGATGCCGCTGGCGGCGAGGTACGCCTCGGCCTTCTTCGCCACGTTCCGCGGGTCACGCGAGTACGGCTCGCGGGTGAACGGGTCGTGGATGAAGAAGTTGAGCGCCAGCGTCTTCTGGGCCCGGAACGGATCGATGAACGCGGTGGCGACATCGGGCAGCAGCAGCATGTCCGACTCGTGGATCGCCTGGAAGCCGCGGATCGACGATCCGTCGAAGGCGAGACCGTCGGAGAAGACCGATTCGTCGAAGGACTCGACCGGCAGATTGAAGTGCTGCATCACGCCGGGCAGGTCACAAAAACGTACATCGACGAACTTTACGTCCTCGTTTTTGAGGTATCGCAGGAGTTCCTCGGGGTTGGCGAACACACATCCTCCTGGCACGTCCACTGATGGCTAGGCTGGTAGGCGACGCTATGACCACGCGGTTGCCCGAGCATGTCTCTGATGTTTCCGCCGTGTTACGTCATCTGCGGAGCGTGATCTCCGCTGGTGGTCGACCCGGGCTTCTCCGGATGATACTCCCGTTTGGTCCGTTCGCCTCGTTTGCCGCGTTCCGCCCTTCGGGTGACAGACCCGGTGGACCGTCGACCAGTGCCGGCGTGACCGGCGGCTCAGCGCAGGAGGGCACCGGGACGGTGGTCAGGACCTGCTGGATAGTCTGGCGCCCGTGGCGAGACAGCAGAACGGCGCCGCCCCGCTTCCACCGGCGGCCGATCAGACCGAACCGAGGCCGAGCCTGGCGCGCCGGTTCGGTGCGCTGTCCATCGACTGGGTGCTCTGCCTCCTGGCCACCAACCTCTTCGCCGACCCGTTCCGCGACAACTGGGCGCCGGTACTCACCCTGATCGTCGTGTACGGCCTCTTCGCTGGTCTCTTCGCGCAGACGCCCGGCATGCGGCTGTGCCGGATACGGTGCGTCTTGTACGCCGACGGCGGCCGGATCGGCGTCCTCCGCGGGCTGCTCCGTGGCGCGCTGCTCGGCCTGGTGGTACCGGCGCTGATCATGGACGAGAACGGTCGTGGCCTGCACGACCGGGCGGTGGGCTCGGTGATCGTCGCCGAACCGCGACCGCCGGCACGCTGACCGGCCGATCTGCGGTACCGGCGTCGACCGGCCGATCTGCGGTCTTCAACTGCCAGTCGGCCGGTACGACGATGCCGGCCAGGAATTTGCCGAGCTCCCGCCGCCACCGATCCGGGCTGTCCAGATGCACGTCGTGCCCGGCGCCCGGTATCTCCACGGCGCTGACCATCGGATGCCGGCTCATCCGGGCGTACTCGTCGGGATCCAGGGAGCCCGCGCCGCCCCTGACCACCAGGGTCGGGCAGCCGATCCTGGCGAACTCGTCCCAGCGCGGCCCGACGGCGGCGGCGATCGTGGCGACCATGACGTCCCGGTCGAACGCCGGGTACCAGCCGTCGTCCCGCTGGCGTAGCCCGCTGGCCCACGCCGCTCCGACCAACCCGCCGCCGCGCGGCGGTCAGGAAGGCGGTGTGCCCGCCCAGGGACTGACCGATCACGACGGCGGGGCCGACTGCGCCGAGCACCGCCGCCGTGTCCGCGACGTGGGCCTGCCGGGACACGTCGGCAGGGCGGCGTTCACTGTCGCCGTGGCCGCGCGGATCGAGCGCGAAGACGTGGTACGCCCCGACGAGCCCGGCGACGGTGCCGGACCATTCGCCGGCCTGGCCGCACAGGCCGGGAAGGAGCAGGACCGGGGCCCCGGACCCGCCGAGATCCGTGCAGGGCCAGTCGGGTGCCGTCCCGGGCGTACAGGTCAGGCACGGCCGGGAGCGGTGGCCCGGTTCAGCGACCGCGCTGCTGCCGGAAGGCACCCTTCGACGGGCGCATGTTCTTCGGGATCGCGCCCTTGGGCATCTGCGGCCGGGCGGCGGACAGCGCCTTGAGTCGCTTGTCGAGCGCGTTCACGTCCTTGCCGCTGAGGTTGCGCGGCAGGCGCATCAGGGTCATCCGCAGCTTGCGGAGCGACAGCTCGTCGTCGCCCTGACCGATCAGGTAGTCGTACAGCGGAGCCGTACCGATGACCTTGGACAGTCGCCGCTTCTCCTGGCCGAGCAGGCCGCGGGTCCGCTGCGGGTTGCCCTCGGCGAGCAGGATCACGCCGGGCTTGCCGACGACCAGGTGCACCATGTCCATCTGGGTGGTCGAGCTGATGGCCGGGGTGACCCGCCAGTCCCCCCGCATGCTGTCCAGGATCTGGGCCGCCGCGCCCGGCTGTCCCTCGGCGGCGTTCATCATCGCCTTGTTGGACCGCAGGTTCAGCACGATCAGCAGGCCGAGCAGAGCGACCAGGATTCCGATCGGCAGCCACAGCCAGCCCCAGAGCATGACCGCGACCACGGTGAGCGCGAGCGGGATCAGCACCGCGACGGCGCCGAGCGGCACAAACCACTTGTCGCGTTTGGCGGTGAACGAGAACACCATCCCGATCTGCTTCAGCCGCTGGCCGAACGACACCTTCTCCTGCGCCTTTGCCATGCGTCGGAGTCTAGTGGGCCGGCCGCCGCCGGCTGATCCCCGGCCGGCGCCCAACCACCGGACCCGGTGGCCCGGGTAAGGACCTTACGGCCGGAAGTACCCGAGGCGGCCCGTAAGTAAGGAGGCGGCCCGGCCAGACATGAGGCGGTGCACCAATGCCGCGGTGGGACCTTCGGGCGAAGAGTGGACATCAGCGAAGAGAACCGAACCGAAATGGAGCTCAGCGATGTTCAGCACAGACGCACACTTCCTGCTCGCCCTGCACCGTACCCACGCCGACGAACTGCGGGCCGAGGCCGACTCCGACCGGCTGGCACGGTCGGTACGCCGGCCCCGGCGGAACCGCACCAGGTCCGCCGGCGGCTCCGCACTCGATTCCGCCGCGTCCCGGGATCCGGCACTGCGATGATCGGCACCGTTCCGGGATCCGGCACTGCGGTGATCGGCACCGTTCCGGGATCCGGCACCCGGACGACGGGTGCCGCCCCGGGCTCCGGTGCTCGGGCGACGGGCATCGTCCCGAGCCCCGGGGGCGGGGGTGGGGGCGGTGATCGTTCCAGCCAGCGGGCTCGGATGGTCGACCACTCCGGGCGGCGTGGCATTCTCGATCCTGTGACAACTCGCGCCGCCAGCGCCGTCCTCGTCGGCCGTCAGTCCGAACTCGCCACGCTGTGTGACGCGCTGAAGCGGGTCCGCGCCGACGAGCCGGCCGCGTTGCTGGTCGGCGGCGAGGCCGGAGTGGGAAAGACAAGATTGATCGAGGAGTTCGGCCGGCACGCCGTCGACGGCGGCAACCAGGTCCTCGTCGGCCAGTGTCTGGAACTCGGTGAGCAGGGCCTGCCGTTCGCGCCGTTCGCCGCCGCGCTGCGTCAGGTACTGCGCCGGGACGGACCGGCCGCCTTCGACGGGTACGAACGGGAGTTCGCCCGACTCCTGCCCGAGCTGGCCAGGCTCGCCGCCGGACCGACGGGGGTCGGCGACGTCCGGGCCGACCAGGGCGGCCACGGCGGCCCGGAGCTGAGCCTGGATCCGCACCGGGGATACCTGTTCGAGCTGGTCGCCGGCCTGTTCACCCGACTCGCCGCCGAACGCCCGCTGGTCCTGGTGATCGAGGACCTGCACTGGGCCGACCGGTCGACCCGGGACCTGATCGCCTTCCTCTCCCGGGCCGTCCGGCCCGCGCGGGTGCTGTTGATCTGTACGTACCGCTCGGACGAGCTGCATCGGGGCCATCCACTGCGCCCGTTCCTCGGCGAACTGGACCGGGCCCGTGGCGTCGAGCGGGTCGAACTGGACCGGTTGGACCGGGAGGGCACCGGTCAGGTCCTGGCCGACCTGTTCGGGTTCGAGCCGAGCGACCGGGCGATCGACACCATCCACGACCGGACCCAGGGAAACCCGTTCTTCGTCGAGGAACTCGCCGCCGCCAGCGATCCGGCCGGCTGCGCCGACCTGCCGGACACGCTGCGCGATCTGCTGCTGGCCCGGGTCGACCGGCTGCCCGAGCCGGCTCAGCGGGTGCTGCGGATCGCCGGTGCCGGCGGCACCCGGATCGCCCACGAACTGCTCGCCGAGGTCGCCGGGGTGCCGGAGACCGAGCTGGAGGAGGCCCTCCGGGCCGCCGTCGCCGCGCAGCTCGTCGTCGCCGACCCGGACGGCGGCTACGAGTTCCGGCACGCGCTGGTCCGGGAGGCCGTACACGAGGACCTGCTGCCCGGGGAGCACGCCCGGCTGCACGCCCGGTACGCGGCCGCGATCGAGGCGCAGCCACAGCTCGTCGCCGTCGGCCGCGCCCCGGCCGAGCTGGCCCACCACTGGTACGCCGCGCACGACTACCCCCGGGCGCTGACTGCGGCCTGGGCCGCAGCCGAGGCGGCCGGCTCCCGGTACGCGTATGCCGAGCAGGGGCGGCTGCTGGAGCGGATGCTCGAACTGTGGGAGCAGGTGCCGGACGCGGCACAGCGGCTGGGCAGGGATCACCTGGCTCTGCTCGAGGCGACCCTGTCGGCGGTCTCCACCGCCGGGGACTACAGCCGGGCGTTGGCGCTGACCCGCGCCATGCTGGCCGAGCTGGACCGGGCGGCGGAGCCGGTGCGTACCGCGCGCGTGCTGGTGCTGCGCGGCCGGCTGCTCCGGATCCTGGGCAAGAAGGACGGCGCGGACGAACTCCGGCAGGCGTACGACCTGATCAGCAACGTCGGCAACGATCCGAACCGGATCCGGCTGCTCGCCGAGGTCGCCTTCCAGATCGCTCGGGTCGACCGGGCCGAGGGAGGCCGGATCGTCGGCGAGGCGATGGCCGCCGCGACGGCGCTGGGTGACGAGGACGCCGTGCTCAGCGCGACGCTCGCCGCCGGTTGGGTCTGCACCCGCCAGGTCTCGGCGGAGAGTGGGATTGCGGACCTGCGCCGCGCCGAGCAGCTGGCCCGCGCGGCGAACGACTCGGAGGCGCTGGTGACCGCGCTGGTGGTCGCCTCCGACTCGCTCTGTGAGCTCGGCCGGTACGCCGAGTCGGCCGAGGCGGCGGCGACCGGCTTCGCCGAGGCGAGACGGGTGGGGATCAGTCGGTCGACCGGCGCGTTCCTGCTCTCCAACCAGGCCGAGGCGCTGATCGCGCTCGGTCGCTGGGACGAGGCCGACGAGCTCTGCGGGCAGGCGGCCCGGCTGGACCTGCCGGGCATCACCGGATACCACTGGCTGCAACTGCGGGCCGGCCTGCGGCTGGCCCGGGGCCAGGGCGGTGCCGACGAACTGGTCGCCAAGGCGATGGGTTTTCTCCGCCGGCCGTTCCTGCCGTTGGAGTTGCCGCTCTACGAGTTGCGGGTGGAGGCGGCGCTCGCGGCCGGAGATGCTCCGCAGGCGGTGGCCGCCGCCCGGGCGCTGCTCGACCGGCGGCTCGACACCGATCCCCGGTACGGCTGGCCCGCACTGGTCGCCGCCGCCCGGGCCGCGCTCGCGTCCGGGGACGAGGAACTGGCCGAGCAGGTACGAGAGGTGGCCGGCGGGGTCGTCGCCCGCTACCCGGCCGAGCTGGCCTGCGCGGCGCAGGTGTCGGCCAGTTTCGCCGGACCGGGGAAGGCGGTGGCGGCCTGGCAGGAGGCGGTGGCGGCCTGGCGGGTGGACGGCCAGCGGTATCCGCTCGGGCGGGCACTGCTGGAGTTGGCCGAGGCGGCGGCGTCGGCCGGGGACCGTCCGCTCGCCGCGAGCGCCATCGAGGAGGTGTCGGCGATCGCCGCCGAGTTGTGTGCCGTACCGCTGGGGCAGCGGGCGGCGGTGCTGGCACGGCGGCTCGGGTTGCGGACCGCGCCCGGATCGGTACCCGGTACGGACCTGCTCACCGCGCGGGAGCGGGAGGTGCTGGGGCTGGTTGCGGAGGGACACAGCAACAGCCGGATCGCCGAGCGGCTCTACATCTCACCGAAGACGGCGAGCGTGCACGTCTCCCGGATCATCGCCAAGCTGGACGTGGCGAACCGGATCGAGGCGGCGGCGGTGGCGCACCGGCTCGGACTGCTCGACGCGGGGACCCGGAAGCCCGACTCCTCGACCGGGTGAACGGTGGACCGGTCGTTGCCCCGACCGGTCGGCCGCGTCGTGACGGTACGGGCGTAGGTCAGCCCGGTACGCGGTCGCGGGGCAGCACCGGTGCCGCCCGCCCGGTGCCGTGCTCGCCCGGGGTCTTCTCCTCGTGGTACTCCTCCTCGACGTTGACCTCCCACACGTCGTGGGCGGTACCGTCCAGGATGTTCGACACCGACAGCAGCGCGGTCATCATCGAGTGGTCCGCATTGTTGTAGCGGTGCATGCCGTTGCGGCCGACCGGATGCACGTTCGGGACCTCGGCCTCCAGCCAGGCCCGGATCGTGGAGACGTTGTCCTTGTAGGCGAAGTCGTAGAACGGGTACGCCCGGGGCATCCGGACCACGTACCCGGACTCGACCGAGCCGGGGCGGACCAGGCCGAGCCGCTCCAACTCGGCGGTGCCGAGTGCGATCAGGTCGGCGTCCGGGCTGTTCCACAGCTCGTCGCCGATATTGAGGAAGTACTCCAGGCCGAGACAGGTTCGGCCGTTCTTGACCAGGTACGGCGACCAGGAACCGAAGTTCTGGATCCGCCCGACCTTGACCTCCGGGGCGTGGATGTAGATCCAGTTGTCCGGGAAGCTGAACTCCTCGGGTACCACCAGCGCGACGGTCAGGAAGTCGCGGTAGAACAGCTCCCGCGCGGCGGTGACGACCTCCGGCGGGGCGGGTGGGTCCATCGCCAGCACCAGATGGGAGATCGGCATCGACGAGACCACGTGGTCGGCGGCCACCCGGCGTTCGCCGTTCGGCCCGGTGACGGTGACCGCGACCGCCCGGCCGTCGGCCCGGTGCACGGCGCTCACCCCGGTGTTCAGGGTGACGACGCCGCCCCGCTTCTCCACGTGTTCCGCGCAGCGTTCCCACATCATCCCGGGGCCGTACTTCGGATAGTTGAACTCCTCGATCAGGCTGGTGATGTCCTTCTGGTTGCGCTTGGGCATCAGCGCGTTCAGCACGGCGCTGGAGAGCGAGAGGTTCTTGATCCGCTGTGCCGCCCAGTCGGCGGAGAGTTCGGTCGCGGGTACCCCCCAGAGCTTCTCGTTGTACGTCTTGAAGAAGTGCGTGAACAGCCGGCGGCCGAACCGGGCGGTCACCCAGCCGGCGAGGTGGGTCTGGTCCCTCGGCGGCGACACCTTGGCCCAGAGGTACGAGCCGACGCAGCGCAGTGCCTCGAAGACGCCCAGGTTGCGAAGTGCGTTGCTGGCCTTGAGGGGGTAGTCGTAGAGCTTCCCCCGGTAGTAGATCCGGCTCATCCGGGGGCGGAGCAGGAAGTCCTCGTCGGACAGGATCTCGTGCCAGAGCGCCTCGACCTGGGGCACCTTGGTGAAGAAGCGATGCCCGCCGATGTCGAAACGCCATCCGTCACGTTCGACGGTCCGGCTGATCCCGCCCACCACGTCGTCGGCCTCGAACACCTCGACGGTGGCGTTCCGCTTGGTCAGCTCGTACGCCGCGGTCAGGCCAGCCGGGCCGGCTCCGATGATTACGGTGTGGGGTGCTGTCATGCTTCTATTCATCACCTTCGACGTGTCGTCGGCAACCATCCGGCGGAGGACGGCCGGAATCTAGCACGGTTCAACACGTCGAAGCCGTTGCGGCACCGGGCCGCCGGGCCCGGGCGAAGAGGTGGAAAACGGCCGACGCCGGTCGATGCGGCGAGGGTTACCCCAGCACGGCCGGAGCCGGCACCGTCCGAGCCTCGATGGCCTGCTGGTACAGCCGGCCGGCCCGGTACGACGAGCGCACCAGCGGCCCGCTCATCACCCCGGCGAAGCCGATCTCCTCGGCCTCCTCGCGCAGCTCCACGAACTCCTCCGGGCGGACCCACCGTTCGACGGGATGGTGCCGGGGGGTCGGACGCAGGTACTGGGTGACGGTGATCAGTTCACAACCGGCCGCGTGCAGGTCGCGCAGGGCCTGGGAGATCTCGGCCCGTTCCTCGCCGAGCCCGAGGATCAGGTTGGACTTGGTCACCAGTCCGGCGGCCCGAGCCTGGGTGATCACGTCGAGCGAACGCTCGTACCGGAACGCCGGCCGGATCCGCTTGAAGATCCGGGGCACGGTTTCCACGTTGTGCGCGAGCACCTCCGGGCGGGAGCCGAACACCTCGGCCAGCTGCGCCGGGTTCGCGTTGAAGTCGGGGATCAGCAACTCCACGCCGCAGTGCGGCAGCGCGTCCAGCGCGCCACCGGCACCCTCGCCGACGGCGGCCGGCTGCTTCCGCCCGGTCAGCGCGTGGATCTGCCGGACCGTCTCGGCGTAGAGCCAGGCGCCGCCGTCCGGCAGGTCGTCCCGGGCCACGCCGGTGATCGTCGCGTACCGCAGGCCCATCGTGACGACCGACTCGGCGACCCGGCGCGGCTCGTCCGCGTCGAAGTCGGCCGGCTTGCCGGTGTCGATCTGGCAGAAGTCACAGCGGCGGGTGCACTGGTCACCGCCGATCAGGAAGGTCGCCTCCCGGTCTTCCCAGCACTCGTAGATGTTGGGGCAGCCGGCTTCCTGGCAGACCGTGTGCAGCCCCTCCCGGGCCACCAGACCGCGTAGCTGGGTGTACTCGGGGCCCATCTTCGCCTTGACCTTGATCCACGGCGGCTTCCGCTCGATCGGGGTCGCGGCGTTGCGGGCCTCGACCCGCAGCAGCCGGCGTCCCTCAGGAGCGACAGGATTGCCGGAAGTGCCGGAAGTGCCGGTACGGGTCTCCGGTGCGGTCACGACGCTCACCCGTCCGACTTCAGCGGCGGTGGATGGCGCGGTGTGCTCGATGGTCACGAATCCGAGCCTACGCGGAACGGCCCGGTCGATCGACCAGAGGCGACCGGACTCACGCGCCGAGCCGGGTGATGCCACTCACCCCGAAGGCGGATATTCGGTGTCGAAGCTCCGGCGGGCGTGGCTACGCTGCCAGCGACGCGATGACGGAGCCGAGTACCACCTCGACCACCGGAGTCCAGAGAGTCACCGCCGCTGGAAGGTGATCTCCGACCGGGGCTGGGAAGACCCTCCCGAGCTGCGGAGGAACGGCGCTCCGGCGCCTGGTAGAACCCGCCGTCCGGCCCGACGACACGGGTCACGAACGAGGCCGCCGGCCGTACCGCGGCGGTGAAGGTGTGGTGGCACCGCGAGAGCCCGCTCGCCCACACTTCCGGGGCCCGCTCGACGTACCAGGGACCGTGCCGGCCGTGGGGCGTCGCGACACTCGAGGAGTACCGCCCGTGCCACGCCTGCGCTCCGCGTCCCTGCCCGAGCACATCGGTGCGACCGTCACGATCGCCGGCTGGGTGCACCGCCGCCGGCAGCTCAGGTCGGTGACGTTCCTGATCGTCAGGGACGGCACCGGCCTGGCCCAGGTGGTGGTGACCGACGCCGACCTCCGGGCCCGGCTGGCCGATCTGCCCGAGGAGTCGGTGGTCGAGGTGACCGGCCGGGCGGTCGGGAACCCGGCCGCGCCCGCCGGGGTCGAGCTGGTCGAGCCCACGGTACGGCCGCTCGGCGACCCCGCCGTGCCGCCGCCGTTCGACGTGTACCGGCCGGAGCTGACCGCGGCCCTGCCGACCCAGCTCGACCACGCGGCGGTGGCGCTGCGCCATCCCAGCCGCTCCGCCGCCCTCCGGATCTCGGCGGCACTGGTGGCCGGCTTCCGTTCCACCCTGGACGGGCTGGGCTTCGTCGAGGTGCACACGCCGAAGATCGTGGCCGCCGCCACCGAGAGCGGGGCGAACGTCTTCGCCATCGACTACTTCGGTCGACCCGGCTACCTGGCCCAGTCGCCGCAGTTCTACAAGCAGATGCTGGTCGGAGTGCTGGAACGGGTCTACGAGGTCGGTCCGGTGTTCCGGGCCGAGCCGCACGACACCACCCGGCACCTGGCGCAGTACACCTCGCTCGACGCCGAGTTCGGCTTCGTGACCGACCACCGGGACGTGATGGAGCTGCTCCGCGCCGTCCTGGCCGGGACGCTGGGCCGGCTCGCGAACCACCCGGTGGCACCGGCGGAGATCCCCGCGGTGCCCCCCGAGATCCCGGCCGTGCACTTCACCGAGGCGCTCGCCATCGCGGGTGCGTCGCCGGACGAGCCCGACCTCGCGCCGGCCCACGAACGCGTCCTGGGCGAGTGGGCCCGGACCGAACACCACTCCGACTTCCTCTTCGTCACCGGCTACCCGATGGCCAAGCGCCCCTTCTACACCCACCCCGCCACCACACACGCCCCGTCCGGCGCACCGAGCCAGACGTACTCCAACGGCTTCGACCTGCTCTTCCGAGGCGTCGAACTGGTCACCGGCGGTCAACGCCTGCACCGGTACCAGGACTACCTGACCGCGCTCGCGACCTCCACCGGCTCACCCCGTGAAGGAAGGGCCCCTTCTTATCGCTTTCTGTAGAAGAAGGGCCCCTTCTTAACCGAGATCAACCAAGGAGGGTGGGCAGGTGCCGCTCGACCACGGGGAGGACTTCGGCGACGGTCACCGGGCGGCCGAGTTCGGCGGTCAGCGAGGTGGTGCCGACGTCCCGCAGCCCGCAGGGGACGATCCGGTCGTACGCCGACAGGTCGCAGTCGCAGTTGATCGAGAAGCCGTGCTGGGTCACGCCCCGGGCCACCCGGATACCGAGGGCGGCCACCTTGCGTTCCGGCCCCCGCTCGTCGGCCGGTACCCAGACTCCGCTGCGGCCCTCGACGAAGCCGGCGGCGGTCAGGCCCAGCTCGACGCAGACGTCCCGGAGCATCTGCTCGGTACGTCGGACAAAGGCGACGACGTCCACCGGCAGGCCGCTGTCCGCCCCGGGCAGCTTGATGATCGGGTACCCGACGAGTTGTCCGGGGCCGTGCCAGGTGATCTTGCCGCCCCGGTCCACGTCGATCACCGGGGTCCCGTCCATCGGCCGGTCCCAGGGCTCGGTGCGCTTGCCCGCCGTGTAGACGCTGGGATGTTCGAGTAGCAGGACGGTGTCGGGGCGCTCGCCGGCGACCACCGCCTCGTGCACCCGACGCTGCTCGTCCCAGCCGGTCAGGTAGTCGATCGTTCCGACCCGGACGCTGGTCAACCCGGCAACTGTGCTGGTCACGCTGCCCAGCTTAGTTCGCTACCGGCCGGTCGCTCCGCTACGTGGCCGGAGTCACCGCCGCTGCTCGGCGTAGCGAGCCGACAGGTCGCGGGCCAGCACAGCCGTACCCGTCCGGGGCATGATGCCCGGATGGGTACGGTGCGGACGGTGGTCGTGCTGGTGCACGCCGGGATTGCGGCGCTCTGGCTGGGGTCGATGGCCTACAGCCTGTTCGTGGTGCAGCCCAAGCTGGCCCGGATGGTCGACGTGCCCCCGGCGGAGGAGCCGCAGCAAATCGGGGACGTGCGGCGGGTCGGGGACGTGCAGCAAATCGGGGACGCGCAGCGGATCGAGGACGCGCAGCGGATTCTGGCCCACGGCAACCGCTGGCCGGTGACCGGGCTGATCGGGGTGCTCTGGGTGACCGGGCTCGCCCTGGCGCTGCTCCCGGCGGAGCGGTCGACCGCCGGATGGACGGTGCTTGCGGTGAAGGCGGCCCTGCTGGCCGGCGCGACCGGACTGTTCTGGTGGATCTCCTGGCGGGGTTGGCCGCGCCGGGTCTTCGCGCTGCCCGCCGAGCTGCCCGGGTTGCAACGCCGGTTCCGGCTGGTCGCGCTGACCATGTTCGGCCTGGTCGGCGCGGCCTACGCGCTCGGTGTCGTGGCGGGGTACTGAGCGTCGCGGGGTACTGAGCGTCGCGGGGCACTGAGCGTCGCGGGGTACTGAGCATTCGCCGGCGAACCCGGGGGGCGGTCGGTCCGGCCGGACGGTCCGGGCCGAACCGATCGCGGTGCGCGGCGGTCAGGGCGAGACCCGCCAGAGCCAGACGTCCGAGACCCGCTCCGGCTGGCCGAACAGTTCGGTGGCGACGTCGAGTACCGCCTCCCACCGGATCGGGAACTTCGCACCGTGCGCCTCGGGGGTGAGCACCATCACCTCGACCCGCCAGTAGCGCAGGTCGGCGCGGGCGGCGGTCCGGTCGGCGTCGGTGATGGTCGGCCGCTCGCCGGTCCGGGCCACCTCCATCAGCAGCGCGTCGGTGGGCCGGGGCACCGGCCCGATCCGGCCGCGCCCGTCCGGGCCACCCGGTCCGAGGAAGAAGCCGGCCGGGACGGCGAACTCGCCCTGCCGGTGCGCCAGGGCGTACGCCTGCCAGCGCTGCCCGTCCGGGGCCAGGTCCAGGGTGAGGGGCAGCGGGGTCAGCACCCCGCCGGGGGAGACGTACTGCCGCCAGGTGCCGGAGGTGATGAACTCCGGGACCGGATCGCGGTGCACGGTCAGCAGGGTTGCCGGGAGGAGTGGCAGCAGCGCCACCGTGAATCCGGCCAGCCAGGCGGTTCGGGCCCGCCGGGACAGCGGGATGCTCCGGAGCAGGTCGACGGCGTGCGCGAGCAGCAGACCGACGACCGGCGCCACGACCAGGGCCAGCCGGGACGGCAGCGCCGCGTTGAACACCGGTAGGTGTCCGAGCAGCGCGTACGGCAGTGGGATGTCGGTGTGCGCCTCGAAGATCTTCACCCGGGGTCCCCAGGAGAGCACGGTGAAGACCAGCGCGGTCACCCCGAGCGCGCGCAGGGTGGCCCGGCGTACCGGGTCGGCGTGTCGCCAGAGCAGACCGAAACAGGCCACGGCGAGCACCAGCAGCGGCAGTCCGAGGAAGGAGTTCTCCTCGGTCGGGTTGGGTGCCAGCGAGGTGTCCAGGCCGGCCAGCCCGGCCAGCGTCCGCTGCGGATATGCGCCGTACGCGGCGATGTCCTCGGCGTGGATGACCGGATCGAAGCCGGTGCCGTGGAACCGCTGCGGGCCGAGGAAGTGCATCCACAACGGGTACGCCAGCAGCGCGAACGCCACTGCGGCGGTGATCCCGAGCCCGCGCAGGAAGGTCGGCAGCAGGGTTCTGGCCTCGACCCGCCGGCCCCGGTCCAGTGCCCAGGTGCCGAGGAACACGGCGCAGGCGAGTGCGGTGAAGAAGAGTCCCTCGGCGGCGATCGAGAACGCCACCGCGACCAGTACGCCGAGCAGGATGCCGTTGCGTAGCCATCGACCGGGCTGGCGCAGCCGGAGTACGCCCCAGAGCAGCATCGGCGCCACCCATCCGGCGCTCCAGTTCAGGTGGCCGTTGGCGTGCGCGACCATGCCCGGCGCGAACCCGATGAACAGCCCACCGAGTACGGCGGCCGGGGCGCTGCGGACGAGGTGCCGGGAGAGCAGCCAGTACCAGCCGAACGCGGTGCCGGCGAGGTTGGCGGTGAGCACCACCAGGAAGGTCGCCGGTGGCCCGATCAGGTAGGTCAGCGGTGCGAAGACGACCGCGTACACCGTGACCGAGGTGTTGACCGCGAGGTTCACGCCGTCCGGAACGTTCAGCAGGTCGGTGAAGAACGGGTTCTGGCCGTGGCTGAGTGCGTGTGCGCCGTAGGCGAGCAGCCATTCGAACAGTGCCTGGTCGCTGGAGTTGACGGTGATCGCCCGCCCGTTCGGGTCGAGCCAGAGTCCGCTGGTGACCCAGACCGCGCCGACGATCGCGACGAGCGCGACGAGCAGGTCGACGCGCCGCCGGTTCGGGCGGTCGGGGGTCGGCGCGGTCGACGGTTGCGGCGCCGACGGTTGCGGGGGCGGCCCGGCGAGCGCGGACGAGGAGAGCGGCACGGGCCGCAGGTTACCAACCCGGTCCCGACACGCCGAGCATCCGGGCAGCCTTGACGAACTTGATGGAAATGATTTCCAATTGTATTAACGCCGCAGAGTGCACTGGAGGATCCGTACCGTGAAAATCTCGTTCGTCGGGAAGGGCGGCAGTGGCAAGACCACCCTGGCCGCCCTCTTCGCCCGGTATCTGGCCGAGGCCGACCCGGTCGACGGCGGCCGGCCACGGCTGCTCGCCATCGACGCGGACATCAACCAGCACCTCGCCGCCGCGCTCGGCGCGACCGAGGCCGAGACGGCCCGACTGCCCGCGCTCGGCGAGCACCTCGGGGAGATCAAGGAGTACCTGCGCGGCGAGAACCCCCGCATCTCCTCGGCCGCGGCGATGGTCAAGACCACTCCACCCGGACGCGGCTCCCGAGTCCTGCCGGTCGACGGCGTCAACCCGATCTACACCGCGCTGGTCCGCGAGGTCGGCGGCGTCCGGCTCGCGGTGACCGGCCCCTTCGGCGCAGAGGACCTCGGGGTGTCCTGTTACCACGCCAAGGTCGGCGCCGTGGAACTGCTGCTCAACCACCTGGTCGACGGCCCGGGGGAGTACGTCGTGGTGGACATGACCGCCGGTGCCGACTCGTTCGCCTCCGGGCTCTTCACCCGGTTCGACGCCACCTTCCTGGTCTGCGAACCCACCCTGCGCAGCGTCGGCGTCTACCGGCAGTACGTCGGCCACGCCCGCGACTACGGCGTCCGGGTCTTCGTCGTCGGCAACAAGGTCGACGACCCGTCCGACGTCGACTTCCTGCGTCAACACGTCGGGGCCGACCTGCTCACCTGGCTGACCCGGTCCCACTATGTCAAGGGCGCGGAGCGGGGCGCACCGGAGCCGATCGCCGCGCTGGAACCGGCGAACCGGGCGGCCCTGGACCTGCTCCGGACGACCGTCGACGCCCAGGTCAAGGACTGGGCGGACTACCAGCGGCACGCGGTGGAGTTCCACCTGCGCAACGCGGTCGCCTGGGCGAACGACCGGGTCGGCGAGGACCTGGCCGGACAGGTCGACCCCGAATTCGTGCCCGGCCCGCAGGTGCCGGTCCGCTGACGCCCACCGGATCCGGCCGGATCGGTGCGAGCCGTACCGGCCCGGGCCGTTCCAGACCGATCCCCACTGGAATCGCAACAGAAGGAGAAGAGATGTCCCTGGACGTACCCGCCGCTCTGCTGGAGCGGGCCGAAGCCGGTCGGGTCGACGACGACGAGTTCGTCGACTGTGTCCGACGATCCCTGCCGTACGCCTGGGCGGTGGTCTCCGAGGTGTCGGCCCGAGCCCATTCGACCATGGCCGACTACGCCGACCATGCGGTCCCGCCGCCGAGCGAGGCGGAACGGGGCCAACTGCTCCGTGCACTGGCCAGTGACGCGATCCGGGGCGGTCTGGAGCGCCACTTCGGGGTACGGCTCGCGTTCCAGAACTGCCACCGGGTGGCCGCGTTCAAACCGGGGGCGGCGGGCGGCGCGACGTACCGGCGATTCGTCTCGCCGCTCGCGCAGGTCCGTAACCAGTCCCCGGAGCTGCGCGACTGCTGACGGCCCGGTTCTGCGGCATCCGACTCCGCCTCGAGCGGAGTCGGATGCCGGCGGGCGGTGGGTGGTCGGTCAGCGCTGCCGGGTCGGATCGGGCGACGTGCGCCGGGACCGGCGGGCGACGGCGGCGGCCTGGCCATCGCCGTCGCCGAGCACCAGCAGGG
>NZ_JADPUN010000081.1 GCF_015690345.1 Plantactinospora alkalitolerans
CGCCGGGCTGCGCCGGCGCTGGCTGGTCGCCGGGCTCGCCGCCGTACTGGTGAGTGCGATCGCCGGGATCGCGTTCGGCCCGGTGAGCCTGCCGCCGGGCAGCGTCGCGATCGAGCTGCTGAATCTCGTACCCGGGGTGCACCTGCACAGCGGACTCAACGAGCGCGAGGTGGCGATCATCACCGAGCTGCGGCTGCCCCGGGTGGTGCTCGGGCTGCTCGTCGGCGCGATGCTGGCCCTGGCCGGCGGCTGCTACCAGGGCGTCTTCCGCAACCCGCTGGCCGACCCGCACCTGCTCGGGGTGGCCGCCGGGGCCGGCCTGGCGGTGACCGCCGTGATCGTGACGCGCGGGGTCACCGGGGCGGACGTCACCGTCGGACTTCCGGTCACCATCCCGCTGGCCGCGTTCGTCGGCGCGCTCGGTGCGGTGCTGCTGACGTATCTGCTCGGCGCGGCCGGTGGCCGGGACCGCTCCCCGGCCACCCTGATCCTGGCCGGGGTGGCGGTCTCCGCGTTCCTCGCCGCCGGGCAGACCTACCTGCTGCAACGCGACGCGGAGAGCATCCAGGAGGTCTACTCGTGGATGCTCGGCCGGCTGGCCACCGCCGGCTGGCACGACGTCCTGCTGATGCTGCCGTACACGGTGGTCACGGCCGTCGTGGTGCTGCTGCACCGCCGCGAACTCGACGTGTTGGCGCTCGGCGACGACGAGGCCAGCAGCCTCGGGCTGCATCCGCAGCGGTCCCGGCTGCTTCTGCTCGCCGCCGCCTCGCTGGGCACCGCCGCCGCGGTGTCGGTCTCCGGGCTGATCGGCTTCGTCGGGATCATCGTCCCGCACACCGTACGGATGCTGGCCGGGTCCAGTTACCGGGCCGTGCTGCCCCTCTCGGTGCTGTTCGGCGGGGCCTTCCTGGCCCTGACCGACCTGGCCGCCCGTACGGCGGCGGCACCGTCCGAGATTCCGATCGGGGTGGTCACCGCGCTGCTCGGCGGGCCGTTCTTCGCGCTGGTGCTGCGGACCACGAAACGGGTGTCGGAGTGACGGGGCGGGTGTCGGAGTGACCGGGCGGGCCGACGCGGCCGTCGAGATGACCGGGCGGACCGACGTCGCGGTCGAGGTGACCGGGCTCGGCGTCACCCTCGGCGGGGCACACATCCTGACCGGGGTCGACGTCTCGGTCGCCGTCGGCGAGTGGGTGACGGTGATCGGGCCCAACGGCGCCGGCAAGTCGACCCTGCTCCGTGCGGTGGGTGGCCTGCTGCCGGCGAGCGCCGGAGCGATCTCCCTGTTCGGTACGCCGATCACCCGACTCCGGCGCCGGGACCGGGCCCGGATCGTGGCGACGGTGGCCCAGTCCCCGGTCGTACCGGCCGGGATGGCGGTGCTCGACTACGTACTTCTCGGCCGGACCCCGTACGTTCCGCCGCTGGGCCGGGAGTCGGCGGCCGACCTGGCGGTCGCGTACGACGTACTCGACCGGCTGGACCTGACCGGTTTCGCCTCGCGGGCCCTGTCGACGCTCTCCGGTGGCGAGCGGCAGCGGGTCTTCCTGGCTCGGGCGCTCGCCCAGGGCGCCTCGCTGTTGCTGCTCGACGAGCCGACGAGCGCGCTGGACATCGGGCACCAGCAGGAGGTGCTGGAACTCGTCGACCAGTTGCGCGCCGACCACGGCCTTACAGTGCTGGCGACCATGCACGACCTCTCGGTCGCCGGAGAGTACGCCGACCGGATGGTGTTGATGGCCGGCGGCGAGGTGGTCGCCGACGGGCCGCCCCGCGCGGTGTTGACGGACGAGTTGCTCGCCGTGCACTACCGGGCCCGGGTCCGGGTGATCGACGGTGAACACGGTCCCCTCGTCGTCCCGGTCCGGGCCCGCCGCGGCGATCGGCGGTAGTGGGCCCCGCCGGCCGGGTGTGGCCGGGACGCGGCGGTAACACGTCCCGGTCAACTCAGGCTGGGCTACGTCAGCTGAAGCGCCGGCCCTCGTCGCGCCGGTACGCCCAGCCGGCGATCGCGGCCAGCACCACGATCCAGACGCCGAGCATGATCAGCGAGAGCGGGTTGACCGGGAAGTCGCCGACCGCCGCCCACATCAGCTCCACCGCGCCCCGGGTCGGCAGGAAGGGGGCGATCTCCTCGATGAACCCGGGCGACTGGTCGGGCGGAAAGAGCAGACCGCCACCGAAGGCCAGCGGGAAGAAGACGATCTGGGCGACCACGATCGCGGCCTTGCTCGGCAGGGAGTACCCGATGGCGAGCCCCATCAGGGTGAACGGCACGGCGATGATGATGATCGTGCCGAACGCGGCCAGGAACGCCGGACCACTGATCCTGGCCTCGGTCGCCACCGCGGCGATTACCACCACCGGGATCAGCGACAACATGGTCATCGCCAGGCCGGCGAGGATCCGCCCGGCGAACCGGGGCGCGGCTCCGGCCGGCAGCGTCCGCAGGTACGGATCCCAGGGTTGCGCCCGATCCTCGGCCACCCCGATCCCGTACTGGAAGATGTTGGTGCTCATCACCGCGAAGGTGACCATCGCGGCGGTGGCGTAGGTGGCCACGGTCCGGTCGTTCCCGCTGAACGGCACGACGAAGAACAGCATCGACGCGGCCGGGAAGAAGGCGCTGCCGACCAGTGCGATCGGGATCCGGAACGTTTCCAGCAATTGATATCTGGCATGTACGAGGGACAGTCGCACGACCGGATCTCCTTCAGACGTCAGCGGGTTGGGCGGGGCGGGTGTCGGACCCGACCGCGTCGGACGGTGCGTCGGAACCCACGGTGACGGGCGTTCCCGTGGCCTCGGGACCGGCGCCGTCGGTGATGGCCAGGAAGGCGTCCTCCAGGGAGGTGGGCCTGATCTCCAGCTCGGAGAACGCGACCCCACTGCCCACCAGGTCGCGGACGAGTTGGTCCGCGTCGGTGGTCAGCAGGTGGGTGACGCCGTCGATCCGCTCGACGCCGCGTACGCCCGGCAGCGATGGCAGTTCCGGGGCGACCAGGCTGACCCGGCGTACGCCGACCAGGTCCCGGACGGCGGTGACGCTGTCGTCGGCGAGCACCCGGCCGCGACCGAGGACCACCACCCGATGGGCGAGTGCCTCGATCTCCTCCAGGTAGTGGCTGCTGAGCAGGACGGTGCCGCCGTCGGCGTGGAACTGGCGGATGCCGTCCCACAACTCCCGGCGGGCGGTCACGTCAAGCCCGGTGGTCGGCTCGTCGAGGAAGACGAGGCGGGGTCGGCCGACGAACGCCAGCGCGACGGCCAGCCGGCGCTTCTGCCCGCCGGACAGCCCGCCGGTCTGTCGCCGGGCGAGGTCGTCGATGCCGAACCGGCCGAGCAGTTCCGCCCGGGGCACCGGGTCGGCGTAGTGCGCGGACACGAAGTCGACCACCTCGCCGACCCGCAGCGTGGGCGGTAGGCCGGTCTCCTGCGGCGTCATTCCGATCCGTCGCCGGGCCGCCGGGTCACGGGGGTCGCCGCCCAGCAGTTCGACCCGGCCGGAGCTGGTCCGGCGCAGCCCGACCAGCAGACTCAACAGGGTGCTCTTGCCGGCTCCGTTGGGCCCGAGCAGGCCGACGAGTTCACCGGCGTGCAGGTCGAGATCGACCCGGTCGAGGGCGGTGACGTCGCCGTACCGGCGGGTGGCCTGGACGGCTCGGGCGAGGATCATGGGGTTTCCTCCGGCTGTGCGGGGTCGAGCGTCTGGGGGGCGTCGAGCAGGGCGCGGACCGCCAGGGTGTATTCCTCGAAGGCGAACCGGCCGCGTCGGGTGAGTGCGACCAGGGTGGTCGGGGTGCGGCCCTGGTGGGTCTTGACGATCTCGACGTATCCGGCCTCTTCGAGCTTGCGAAGGTGCACCGAGAGATTGCCGGCCGTCATCTGCAGGATGTCCTGGAGACGGGGGAAGTTGATCCGGTCGCCGCCACGGAGCGTGGCGAGGGTGGCCACGACCCGCAACCGGGCCTGGGCGTGGATCACCGGGTCGAGTTCGGGGGCCCCGCTCACCGGTTGCTCCGGGTGCTTCGGGTGCTCCGGGTGCTCCGGGCGAGCGTGGCGCCCCGGGCGCGGTCGCGGAGCAGGAAGACGACGCCGGCCACCAGCATCCCGCCGCCACCGGCGAGCGAGATCACCAGCGCGTGCCAGCCCGGCCCGGCGATCACCCCGACGATGTTGATCACGCTGATCCAGACGCCCAGCCGGAACAGGCTGCGGTCGAGCCAGATCGCGCCGCCGGCCATGTGCAGGGCGCCGGTGAGTCCCACCGAGACGCCGGCCCAGAGCAGCCCGGCGAGGTCCTCCGGCAGGTGCTCGGAGACCGGGCCGAGGACCGCCATGACACCGGAGAAGCCCAGCCCCCAGGCCAGGCCGTACCACTTGCCGCGTCGCCTGGAGTCGCCGGTGATCTGCCCGTACGTCCGGGCGCCGGTGATGCCGGAGATGATGCCCGCGCCGATCAACAGGGTGAAGAGCGTGGTCAGCGGCAGCCAGAGGGGCATGTCGACGAACACCCGGCCGTTCGGCCCCAGGTGCAGGAAGAGCAGGCCGAAGCCGATCAGCCAGGCCAGGCCCCACGGCCAGTAGTACCAGAGCAGGTTGGGGCTGAGTTGGCGGGCCGCCTCGGCCTGCTGCTCCGCGATCAGTCGGAGCGCGGCGGCCGGATCGGCCGGCGGCAGTTCGTCATGGTCGTCGGCAGGTTCGTGGTCAAAGTTCCCGGTCACGTAAACCACTTTACAGCTTAAAGTCGGGTGGGCAAGTCAAGTACTTCGAGTACCTGGCTTGCTTGGAGCCGAGCGGGCAGTCCTTGTCCGACTGCCCGCTCGGCCCAGGACGCACCCCTGCCCGCTGACGTCGTGTACCTGCTGATCAATCGGGTCGGCCCCGCTGACGCCGAGGTTGCGAAAGCCCGGCAGAGGGCTACGGCACCAGTCGGTGCCCGGACGAGGCGAGCGCCGCCGCACCCGGAGCGGGAGTGAACCGCTCGTGGCCCGCGCGGCTGCCCAGAGCCCGGTCCGCCGCCGTCGGGGCCGGTGCCGTTCCGCCCAGCGCGGTGATCAGGAAGTCGAACAGCGCCGCGCCGATCGGATTGGGGTAGCCCGGAGCCGAGTAGTGGCTGGCGTTCAGCGCCACGGTCACCTGGCGGCGGCCGTCCGCCGAGTGCAGGGACATGGTTTCGGACCCGAAGACCACGCCGTCGTGCCCCCAGGCGGGGACGCCGGGCAGCGGCGCGCTGATCAGGCCCAGCCCGTACCGGCCGCCGTCCGGGTTGTCGGGATCGCCAGGTACGGTCCGCCGCATCTCGGCCAGTTCGGCCGGCCGCAGCAGTCGCCCGCCGAGCAGCGCCCGGAAGAACCGGTTCAGGTCGGCAGTGGTGGAGACCAGTTCCCCGGCCATCCAGGACCAGGACATGTTGTAGACGCTGAAGTCTCGCAGGGTGGCGTCGATCCAGGGCAGGTAGCCCGCCGAGTGCGGCCCTTCGATCCGGGTCGCCGTACCCGGAAAGTAGCTCCGGTGCAGGCCGAGCGGGCGCAGGATGCGACGGGTGAGTTCCACGGCGGCCGGCCGCCCGGTGATCCGTTCCAGGAGCAGCCCGGCCAGGATGTAGTTCGTGTTCGCGTAGTAGTGCCGCTCGCCCGGCGCGCCGACCGGCGGCTCCGCCAGTCCGATCCGGGCCAGTTCCATCGGCTTGATCGTGGTGTGCTGGTACTTCTCGATGTCCTCCGGCGTCGCGAACAGGACGTGGTCGTAGTCGTTGAGTCCGCCGGTCTGGTTCAGCAGCATCCGGACGGTCACCCCGGCCGGCACGAGTTGAGGCAGGTAGCGGCGGACCGGCGCGTCCAGCGACAGCCGGCGCTCGGCGACGAGTTGCAGCAGCGCCGTCGCCACGAAGGTCTTGTTGATGCTGCCGACCCGGTGCTGGAAGTCCGGTCTGATCGGTCGTCCGGTCTCCAGGTCGGCGACCCCGCTGGCTCCCCGCCAGGTCGCGTGGCCGTCGCGTACCTCGGCGAAGACGCCAGGCATTCCGGCGTCGGTGACCGCCCGCAGGCCCGCCCGCAGCGCCTCGTCCGGCAGCCCGCCGCCGGAGGCGGTCGGCACGGTGCCGGTTCCGGCGCCCGGGCCGGCCATCGCCGGGGTCGCGGCGGCGCCGAGCGCCGCCACCGCCACGGTCGACCCCAGGGCGGTACGCAGAAAGTCCCGGCGTGACTGGTACGGACGGAGTGGATGCACGATTCCTCCCGGGTGGACAGTTGCTGCTTTCCTCGCATCATGTCCCGGCCGAGGTGGCAAGATCGTCCACATCGGTGATGAATCGCAGCTCCCCGGTGCGGATGACTCGTCCAGGTCCGGTCCGTCCTCCGGTTCCACCTCCTGACGGAGCCGAGACGTCCCGCCGCAGGTCACACGCGCGACCGCTGCGGGGACGTTCGATTTACGGGTACGGCGCGGTGCCATCCGGATCCGTTCGATGGCCGCCGGCGGCGCTGACGCGGTGGCTGGTGGTGGACCCGCGCCGACGACGTGGTGGCGGCTCAGAGCGGCGCGGGCAGCGGCTCGGTGTGCAGCACGGCGAGCCGGGAGACGGCCCGGGTGAGCACCACGTAGAGCCGGTGCAGGCCGCGCGGTTCGGCAGCCACGATCCGGGCCGGTTCCACCACGATCACGTGGTCGTACTCCAGGCCCTTGACCAGGGAGGCCGGGACGACCGTGACCCGCGCGGCGGTCTCGACGTCGTCGGCGGCCGCGGCCGCGATCCCGGCGCCGGTCAGTGCCGCGCGCAGCCCGTCGATCTCGGCGTCGGCGGCGATCACCGCGATCGAGCCGTCGTGGGCGAGCGCCGCCCGTACCTCGGTCACCGTCGCGGCCGGCAGATCGGTCACGGTACGGATGTCGAGCGCGCCGTCACGGCGCAGCGACTCGGCCGGCGGTACGTCCACGGCCAGCGCCGGCAGCAGCCGGTTCGCGAACGCGACCACCGCGGCCGGCACCCGGAAACCGATGGTCAGCGGCACCACCGAGGCGTCCGGCTTGCCGAGGTGCCGCAGGGACTCCCGCCAGTTGGTGGCGGCCCACGGCGCGGTGCCCTGGGCGAGGTCACCGAGCAGGGTGATCGAGCCGTGCTCGCTGCGGCGGGCGATGGCCCGGCACTGCATCGCGGAGAGGTCCTGCGCCTCGTCCACCACCACGTGCCCGAAGCTGGGCAACCGCTCGATCAACCCGGCCGCCTCGTCGACCAGTACGGCATCGGCGGCACTCCATTTCGCCGCCTTCGCCGTACGGGGCGGTTTCGGCCAGGTCAGCAGCGCCTGCTCGGCCTCGGTGAGCAGGTCGGCGGCGGCGCCCGCCAGCGCGTCCGGGTCGGCGAGCAGCCGGTGCACCAGCCCGTCCGGGGTGACCGCCGGCCAGCACCTGTCGAGGAACTCGGTGACCGGCTTCGACCGGCCCATCCGGCGCAGCCACACCTCGCCGGGTGACTCGGCCCGGCGTGCCTCGGCCTGGCGTTGCAGCAGGCCGACCACCCGGGCCCGGACCCGCTCCCGACCAGTGCCGTACGGCAGCCCTTCCCGGCGGGCCTCCTCGACCACCCGGCGCAGTGCCTCCGTACTCACCCGCCAACGGAACGAACCGTCGGAGACCGTGATCGGCTCCTCCGGGTCGTGGATCAGCCCGGCCAGGGCCCGGCGCAGCACCTCGGCCATCCGCGCGTCGTGCTTGACGACGGCGGTCGCCGGCTGATCGGTGCCCCGGATCGGCAGGGCGCCGGACCGGGTGGTGCCGTCCGACCGGTACGGCGAGGTCACCAGGTCCTCCACGGTCGCCTGGGTCACCTCGACCTCGCCCAGCGCCGGCAGCACCGCCGAGATGTACGACAGGAACGCCCGGTTCGGCCCGACGACCAGTACCCCGGACCGGCGCAGCCGTTCCCGGTGCAGGTAGAGCAGGTACGCGGCCCGGTGCAGCCCGACCGCCGTCTTGCCGGTGCCCGGAGCGCCCTGTACGCAGATCGAGTCCGCCAGGTCGGCCCGGACGAGTTCGTCCTGCTCCGGCTGGATGGTGGCGACGATGTCCCGCATCGGCCCGACCCGGGGCCGTTCGATCTCGGCGGTGAGGATCCGGCTCTTCGTGCCGTACTCCTCGCCCCGGTCGAGGTGTTCGTCCTCGAAGCTGGTGAGCTGGCCGGCGCCGAAGCCGAACCGCCGCCGGGTGCTCACCCCCTGCGGATCGCGGACGCTGGCCCGGTAGAAGGAGCGGGAGAGCGGAGCCCGCCAGTCCAGCACCATCGGCTCGCCGGCCGGGTCGGTGACGTGGCGCCGCCCGATGTGGTGACTGGCGTCGGCGAAGTCGAGCCGCCCGAAGAAGAGTGGGGTGTTCGGGTCGTCGGCCAGCTCGGCGACCCGGCGGGACAGCGTACGGCCGAGGGTTTCGGCGGCGTACGCGTCCCCGGCGACGTCCTGGCCGGTGCGAAAGAGTGCTTCGGCGTGCTCCCGCATACGTCGCAGGGCGGCCCGGGAGGCGTCCAGGTGGGCCCGCTCGGCGGCGAGTTCCTTGTCGAGGTCGTCGGGGGTGTGCGCGGTGGCGGGGTGTTCGATGGGTGGGTCGACGGCAGGCAGGGTCATCCGATGGGACCTTTCGGTGCGCGATTATCGGCTCGGTTGACCTGGGCCGCCCGGCGCTCCGTCAGCGCGGTACCGGCAGTGCCCGGTGCTGGGAAGGGCGTGCGGTTGGCACGCGAGCGTTCGATATTACGCGTGGGCGGCCCGCACGGCGAGGCATTTGGCGCGGCTCAGGTCGGGGGCGCAATCATGGGCGCATGACCGCGAAGCGAGGAGGCGATGTGACCGGGCAGCCGGTCGAGCAGCGTCCGATGATGATCAGCGATCCGCAGGTGATGCGGGCGCTGGCGCATCCGGCCCGGCTGGGGATCATGGAGCATCTGACGTCCACCGGGGCGGCGGTGACCGCCACGGAGTGCGCCGAGATCGTCGGACTGTCGCCCAGCGCGGTCAGCTACCACCTGCGGGAGTTGGCGAAGTTCGGCCTGGTCGAGCAGGCACCGAGCCGGGGGGACGCGCGTGAGCGGTTGTGGCGCAGCTCCGTCGGCTCCTGGGGGGTCGAGGCCGGGCGGGACGCGTCGCCGGAGGCGCGGGACGCCGAGGCGACGCTGATCGAGGTGTTCGCCGCCCGTGATCTCCAGCGGATCCGGGACTGGGTGCGGAGGTCCCGGGACGAGCCGAAGGAGTGGTACGAGGCCGCCGCGATCAGAGGGCCGGTGCTGATGCTCACCGCAGCGGAGCTGACCGCGTTGAACGAGGCGGTGCACGAGTTGATGAAGCCGTACCGGCGGCGTGACCGGTCCGATCCGCCGGAGGGGGCTCGCCCGGTGGTGGTCCACTACACGGCGCTGCCATCGGATTGACGGCGGGGGATTGCGTTCGAAGATGTGAAGGATTACTTTCGAAGTATGTCCTTCACATCTTCCGGTCAGCTCGCGCCCGCCACCGGGGAACCGCCGGCCTCCCGATGGCGGGACGTCTACCTGGCCGCAGGTGCCCGCGCCGCTTCGAGCTGCGGGGACTTCCTCGCCGCGACCGCGCTGGCGCTCGCCCTCCAGTCCGCCGGCGCGGGTGGACTCGCGGTCTCCGGGGTGATGCTGGCCGCCGCCCTGCCGCTGGTCCTCCTCGCACCGTTGACCGGGCGGTTGGCCGACCGGGTGGACAGCCGGAGGCTGCTCGTCGCGTCCGGCATGGGACAGGCGGCGCTCTGTGTCGCGCTGGCCTACGCCGAGCGCACCGACGTGATCATGTTGCTCGTCGCGCTGCTCTCCTGCGGTCTGGCGGTTACCCAGCCGACCCTTGCCGCACTGCTGCCCGAGATGGTGCGCCGGGTGGACCTGCCCAGGGCCAGCGCGATCAACCAGACCGCCGGCTCGGTCGGCATGCTGGCCGCGCCGGCACTGGCCGGGCTGCTGGTCGGCAACTTCGGCACCCGGGTGCCGCTGCTGCTCGACGCGGTCAGCTATCTCGCGTTGATCGGGGCGGGACTGCTGCTGCGTACCCGACGGGGTGGTCGACGCCGCGCGCCCGGAACCGTGCCGGCGGTCGGCGGGACCGACGGCCGCGATCCGAGGGTCGGGACCTGGCGGTTGCGGCAGGACCCACTGCTCTGGACGATGGTGCTCGCGGTAGCCGCGACGGTGGCCGGGGTCGGCGCGGTCAACGTGATCGAGGTGTTCTACATCCGCGAGACCCTGCACGCCTCGACGACCGTCTTCGGCCTGGTCAGCGGCGCCTGGACCGCCGGCATGCTGCTCGGTGCCTGGCTGCTCGCCCCCACGGCGCGGCGGGCCCGCGACGACGGGTCTCTGGTGCTCTGGGTGCTGGTCATGCTCGGCCTGGCCTGTCTGCTCGTCGGGCTCGGCGCGGCGGTGCCGGACGCCGGCTGGTTGGTGCCGCTCTGGCTGGTCGGGGGCCTCGCCAACGGTGGGCTGAACGTCTTCAGCAACCTGGTGATGGTCAACCGGGTGCCGCCGGAGCAGCGTGGCCGGGCCTTCGCCGTCCAGGGCGCCGCGATCCAGGGTGCCGGGATGTTCGGTTACGTGATCGGTGGCGTACTGCTGGCGGGGTTCGCGCCCCGCCCGCTGGTCGCCGCCGCCGGCCTGGCAGGGCTGGCCGTGGTCGCGGCGGTGACTCCGGTCGTGCTGCGGGCCGCGCGGTCGCAGCGAGGCCGGACGATGCGGGATTGGCCACTTCCCGACGGGGCAGCGGAGCGGCCGGCCGAGTCGACGGTTACCGTCGGATCATGACCGAGCTACGGAGACCCCGAGTAGGCCATATCCAGTTCCTGAACTGTCTGCCGATCTACTGGGGCCTGATGCGCTCCGGTGCGCTCATCGACGTCGACCTGCACAAGGACTCGCCCGAACGGCTGAGCGCGGCGCTGGTCAGCGGCGATCTCGACATCGGCCCGATCTCACTGGTGGAATACCTCAAGCACGCCGACGAGCTGCTGCTGCTCCCCGACCTCGCGGTCGGCAGCGACGGGCCGGTGCTGTCGGTCAACGTGGTCTCCACCCGGCCGCTGGCCGAGCTGGACGGCGCCAAGGTCGCCCTCGGCTCCACCTCCCGGACCGGCGTGCTGCTTGCCCGGATGCTGCTCGCCGACCGGTACGGCGTGGATCCCGAGTACTTCACCTGCCCGCCCGACCTGACCACGATGCTGCTCGAGGCCGAAGCCGGGGTGCTGATCGGCGACGTGGCACTCCGGGCCCTCTACGAGGCGCCGGACCGTGGGCTGTCGGTCACCGACCTCGGTCAGGCGTGGCGGGAGTGGACGGGCCTGCCGATGGTCTTCGCCGTCTGGGCGGTGCGCCGGGACTTCGCCGCCGAACATCCGGGACTGGTCAAGGACGTGCACGAGGCGTTCCTGCGCTCCCGGGACCTCTGCCTGGCCGAACTCGACGAGGCTGCCGAGGCGGCCGCCCGCTGGGAGCCGTTCGACGCCGCCACCCTGGCGACGTACTTCCGGGCGCTCGACTTCTCGCTCGGCGAGCGGCAGGTGGAGGGTCTGCGGGAGTTCGCCCGTCGGGCCGTCGCGCTGGACGGCCTTCCGCCGCTGCCGGCTGACGGCCCGGCCTTCTTCGCCGGCTGACCTCTGCGGCCTCCCGCCTTTCCGCCGGCTGGCCTTCCGGCCCTCGACCCGATCCGGTGCCTACCGGTCGGGTCAGTCCGTACGGAGCTGCCGGGCGACGTCCTCGCAGATCTTCGCCCCGTAGGTGTAACCGAGGTCGATCGCGTAACGGGTCTCCACCGCCATCGTCCAGCCGTCGCCGATGGCGAGGCAGTTGACCGTGTACTTCTGCTCCCGGGTCCGGTCCACCCAGCCGTTCTTGATCGCGATGGTCTTCTGTTCGGCGGTCGGGAACGCCTTGCGGATGCCGAAGTTGCCGACGCCGCGTACGGCGCGCATCTCGCCGAGCAGGTACTTGGTCCACTTCGGGCCGGCGGCGCGTCCGTCGGCGATGCACGCACCCATCCGGGCGGTGTCCCGGGCCGAGAGGGCGGTACGGCTCCAGCCGCCGTCGGCGGCCGGGCTGCTGTCGGTCAGGTCGCAGATGCTGATCAGCCGCCTGATCGACGCGGCGCCTCCGTTGACCTCGTAGAGGGTCTGCGCGGCGGTGTTGTCGCTGTCCCGGATCATGATCGAGACCTGGTTCATCCGGGTGTCGCTCGGGGTGTCACCCTTCTCGGCCGCCCGGCGCAGGAAGTCCGCTCCGATCCATGCCTTGATCATCGAGGCGGTCGGATTGGTCTCGTCCATGTTGGCCGAGCCGGAGATCTTGCCGGTCCGGGTGTCCATCAGCGCCCAGTTCCACCAGCCGTCCTTGTCGATCTTCACCTTCGCCGGTGCGACCGGCAACGCCGGCAGGGTGGGGCTCGGGGTCGGGGTCGGAGTCGCCTTTCCCGTCGGCCCCCCGGTGGCGGACGGTCCCGTCGTACCGGACGACTCGCCCCACTTGGCGGCGGCCGTGCTGGCGAACGGCGAGCCCGGCATCAGCCGGAGCCCGACCAGTACCAGCACCAGGAGTACGCCGGAGATGAGCGCCAGCCGCAGCGCCGTGGACCGGGTGGACCTGGCCGCTGCCCTCGCCCGCCGTTCGTCGGAGCCCATCAGGCCGCCTTGGTGCTGAGCGGCTTGGGAACCTTGAGCGCGGCTCCGGGCTGGGGGGCGACGAGTTGGCTGGCCACGTTCGCGCAGACGTTGGCGCCGTAGCCGAGTCCCTTACCGCCCGAGTAGCGCATCATCACGGAGAGCACCCAGTCGTCGGTGACGGCCAGGCAGTTGACGTGCCACTTCCCGTCAGCGTTGATCAGCGTCCAGCCGTTCTTGATACTGACCGGACCCTGCGAAAGCACACCCTTGGGCAGGCCGTCGATGATTCCCCACTTGCCGCCGCCCTGCCGCGCCTGCTGCTCCTTGACCGAACCACTCACCTTGGACATCTCCGTGAGCACCCATTTCGTCCACTGTGGTCCGGCCGCGGTGCCGTCCTTGACGCACTCTCCCATCCGTACCGCGTCCCGAGGGGACATTTTGGTATAACTCCACCAGATGGAATTCTCTCCGGGCGGAACGACCTTGGCGGTCTCGCTGAGCTTGCACATCTTGATCAAGCGGTTGAGCGAGCTGGTCCCGCCGGCGGCCTTGTACAGGGCGTTGGTGGAGTCGTCGTTGCTGTTCCGGATCGACGTGCTGGCCATCTTCAGGTAGGCGGCCGACGGCTTCCTGGTGCCCTGCTGGCGCAGGTAGTCGGAGACGATCCAGACCTTGATCATCGACTCGGTCGAGTTGGTCGAGGTCATGTTCTTGGCGCCGGAGATCTTGCCGCTCTCCCGGTCCAGCAGCGCCCAGGAGAAGAAGCCGTCCACTCCGCTGATCTTCACCGGCGCGGGGGCCAGGGTCGGCGGGGGCGGCGCGGACGGTTTGATCCCGACCGGCGTGGGAGTGGCCGAGGGTGAGCCGCCACCGGCGGCGTCGTTCAACCGGGCGTACGCGGCGGGTACGAGCAGGACGCCACCAAGCACGACTGCCGCGATGGCGAGCACCAGAGGCACGCGGGAACGCATGAAGACGGGGCTCCAAGAGTGAGGGCCGGGGGGCCGCTGTGGGTACAGGGCACTGTGCGTCTTGCGGTTGGTCGTCAGCGCGGTCGCCGCCAGCCCCACACCGGCGGGGTGTCCGCGCCCGTCCTGCCGGGGGAGGCGGCGGGACGGAACGGGGAAAGTTTACGTCCCCGAGCCCGATCCGCCAGATGGCGCAGCCGTGGCATTCGGTATCTGCGACCGGATATAACCCTATATCAGACGTTACATCCCGAATATTGGAGCCGGTGTGACCAGGGTCATTCACCCATCAGTGCGGACATTTGGTCCCGCCGCGCCGAGCGGTCGGCTTCGGGCTCTGGGCCGCATTTCTATTACACATCTTGGTTACCGGCTAGTTGAGCTGTAACACTTGGTCCGTGTACGGACATGACTTTCCCGGCCCGGATGACGGACCCGCCGACGGCCTGCTCGAACAGGTCGAGGCGGCGGAGGTGGCGCTGCGGGCCGCCGCCGACCGTGGTCGTCCCGGCGTCGCGGACGGCCCGGCCGCCGACACCGACCCGCAGCACTACTTCACCGCCCTGATCGAGGCCGACCAGAAGATCGAGCCACGGGACTGGATGCCGGACGCCTACCGGAAGACCCTGATCCGGCAGATCGCCCAGCACGCCCACTCCGAGATCATCGGGATGCAGCCGGAGGGGAACTGGATCAGCCGCGCCCCCTCGCTGGGACGCAAGGCGATCCTGCTCGCCAAGGTCCAGGACGAGGCCGGCCACGGGCTCTACCTGTACGCCGCCGCGGAAACCCTCGGGGTGACCCGGGACGAACTGGTCGAACTGCTGCTGACCGGACGGCAGAAGTACAGCTCGATCTTCAACTACCCGACCCTCGGCTGGGCCGACGTCGGCGCCATCGGCTGGCTGGTGGACGGCGCGGCGATCGTCAACCAGGTGCCGCTGTGCCGCTGCTCCTACGGGCCGTACGCCCGCGCGATGATCCGGGTCTGCAAGGAGGAGTCCTTCCACCAGCGGCAGGGCTACGAGATCCTGCACCGGCTCGCCTCGGGCACGCCTGCCCAGCGGGCGATGGCCCAGGACGCCGTGGACCGCTGGTGGTACCCGTCGCTGGCGATGTTCGGCCCACCGGACACCGACTCCACGCACTCCCAGCAGTCCATGGCCTGGAAGATCAAGCGGTTCTCCAACGACGACCTGCGGCAGCGGTTCGTCGACATGTGCGTCCAGCAGGCCGGCGTACTCGATCTCCGACTGCCCGACCCCGACCTGCGCTGGAACGAGCAGCGGCAGGCGTACGACTACACCCAGCCGGACTACGCCGAGTTGATGCGGGTGATCTCCGGCGACGGGCCGTGCAACCGGCAGCGGATCGACCATCGCCGCCGGGCACACGCCGACGGAAGCTGGGTCCGGGAGGCGGCCGCCGCGTACACGGCCAAGCGGCAGCGGGAAGACCGACCGGCGGTGGCGGCATGAGCGAGGACGGTGGCGCCATGAACGGGAACCGGAACGGCTGGCCGCTCTGGGAGGTCTTCGTCCGGCCGAGGCGCGGGCTGTCGCACAACCACGTCGGCAGCCTGCACGCACCCGACGCCGAGTTGGCGCTCCACAACGCCCGGGACGTCTACACGCGCAGGCAGGAGGGCGTGTCGATCTGGGTCGTCCCGGCACAGACGATCACCGCCTCCAGCCCGGACGAGAAGGACGCCTTCTTCGAGCCGGCCGCGGACAAGGTCTACCGGCATCCGACGTTCTACGAGGTACCGGACGGGGCGGCACACCTGTGAACCCCACCGACGTACCCACCCAGACCCGGCTGGACCACCTGCTCGGGCTCGCCGACGACGCACTGGTCGCCGCGCAGCGCCTCGGCGAGTGGGTGGCCGCCGCACCGGAACTGGAGGAGGACGTCGCGCTGGCCAACATCGCCCTGGACCAGCTCGGCGCCGCCCGGCTGCTGCTGACGTACGCCGGGGAGCTGGAGGGAGCGGGCCGGGACGAGGACGCGCTCGCGTACCTGCGCGACGACCGGGAGTTCCGCAACGCTCTGCTGGTCGAGCTGCCGAACGGTGACTTCGCGGTGACCATGGCCAAGCTGCTCTTCGTGTCGGCGTACCAGTTGCCGCTCTACACCGCGCTGACCGGGTGCACCGACGAGCGGCTCGCCGCGATCGCCGGCAAGGCCCGCAAGGAGGTCGCCTACCACCTCGACCACGCCAGCCTGTGGACGGTACGCCTCGGCGACGGCACCGAGGAGTCACACCGGCGGATGCAGGCGGCCGTGGACGAGATCTGGCCGTACACCCACGAGCTGTTCACGCCCGATCCGGCCGCACCGGTCGACCCGGCCGGGCTCCGCGACGCCTTCCTGGCCGCCGTGGAGCCGGTGTTGGCGACGGCGACGCTGGATCGCCCGGCCGACGGCTGGGCCCCGTCCGGCGGCCGGAGCGGCCTGCACACCGAGCACCTGTCCTACCTGCTCGCCGAGATGCAGGTGCTGCACCGGGCCCATCCGGGAGCCCGTTGGTGACCACGCGCACCGATCCGACCTGGCGGGCCGCCGCATCGGTGGTCGACCCGGAACTGCGGGTGCTGACGATCGAGGACCTCGGCGTGCTGCGGGAGGTGGCGACGGACCGGGACAGTGGCCGGGTCACGGTCACCATCACCCCGACCTACACCGGCTGCCCGGCGATGGACGTGATCCGGGACGACATCCGGGCCGCGCTGGCCGCCGCCGGACATCCCGGGGCCGAGGTCGTCACCGTGTACGCCCCGGCCTGGAGCACCGACTGGATCTCCGAAACCGGTCGGGCCAAACTCGCCGCCGCCGGCATCGCCCCACCGGGACCGGCCGGGACGACCGGGCCGGTGCCGCTGACCCTGAGCGTCCGCTGCCCACTCTGCGGCGCCGCCGACACCGAACAGGTCAGCCGGTTCGGCTCGACCGCCTGCAAGTCGCTGTGGCGATGCCGGGCCTGCCGTGAACCCTTCGACCACCTGAGGGCGTTTTGAACGTGACGATCAACCGGCCGGTCAGGCGCCGCCCGGTCTTCCACCCGCTGTCGGTCCGGGCGGTCGACCGGCTGACCGACGACGCGGTCGCGGTCACCTTCGAGGTGCCGGCCGAACTGCGGGCCGCCTTCGCGTTCCGGGCCGGACAGCACCTCACCGTCCGCCGGTTCACCGACAGCGGCGTACCGGAGACCGAGCCGATCGAGGTGCGGCGGTCGTACTCGATCTGCTCGACCCCGGCGGAGCTGGCCGAAACCGGGCTGCTGCGGATCGGGGTACGGGAGGTGCCCGGGGGCGCGTTCTCCAGCTTCGCGGTCGGCGCGCTGCGGGCCGGCGACACCGTGGACGTCCTGCCGCCGCTGGGACAGTTCAGCACGGCGTTCGCGCCGGACCGGGTCCGGCACTACGCCGCCGTCGTCGCGGGATCGGGCATCACCCCGGTGCTGTCGCTGGTCGCGACCGCGCTCGCCGTCGAACCGGCCAGCACCGTGACCCTGGTGTACGGCAATCGGTACGCCCGGACGGTGATGTTCGTGGAGGAACTGGCCGACCTGAAGGACCGGTACCGGGAACGGCTGCACCTGGTGCACGTGCTGTCCCGGGAGCCCGGCGAGTCGCCACTGCTCTCCGGCCGGATCGACGCCGAGCGGCTCGGCCGGCTGTTCGACACCATCGTGCCCGTCGAGCAGGTCGACGAGTGGTTCCTCTGCGGCCCGTACGGCCTGGTGCTCGACGCGCGGGCGACGCTGACCGCCCGGGGTGTGCCGGCGGAGGCCGTACACGCCGAACTGTTCCATGTGGACGCCCCGCCCGCGCCGCCGGTCCGGCCGGACGCGTCGGCGGCCGGCAGCGAGGTGACGATCCAACTCGACGGCCGGATGTCGAGTTTCCGGATGGGCCGGGACGAACGGGTGCTGGACGCCGCGCTGAAGGTGCGTAGCGAGCTGCCGTACGCCTGCAAGGGCGGGGTCTGTTCCACCTGCCGGGCCCGGGTCGTCTCGGGCGAGGTGACGATGGCCCGCAACTACGCCCTGGAGCCGGACGAGGTCGCCGCCGGATACGTCCTGACCTGCCAGTCCAGCCCGGTTACCGACACTGTGGTGGTGGACTACGACGGTTGAGGCGCGTTCGGTTCGACGAAGGTTGACATAGATCATGATCGACGGATTGGCGGGCTTGCGCGGATAGCGACAAGCTTCGGGGCGGCACGGACTCTAGATCGAAGTTTGACTATCTTGGGCCACAGTGGAAGCACGCTCATCCCGTGGAGGTCCCATGCGTAGAGTCCGGACGATCGTGGCGCTCGCCAGCGCCAGCGGTGCACTGCTGGTCGGCCTCGGTGCCCCGGCACAGGCCGCGGCGCCGGTCGCCCGCCCGGCAGCGCTCGCCGGTCCCAACAACTACCAGTTCGGCGCCTACTACACCTACGAAGCGTGCCGTTACTTCGGCGACAGCCTCGTCGCGGGTGGAGCGTGGCGCTACTACAACTGCCAGTACGAGTGGCGGAGCGGCGAGCCGCAGGGCTACTACTACCTGTACATGTACAACTGACCCGTCCCTGACGGCGTCGTCGGGCGGGACGGGTCGGCGCAAGCTGGCGATGCCGTGGTTCACGACGGCCGCCGACCCGTCCGTCCGACAGCGGAGTCCACGGTGGATCTAGGCTCACCGAATCGTGTTGACCTTCCGCAGCCGTTCCCTGGAGCTCGGTTATCAGCTGACCGCCGCCGTGCTGACCCTGCTGGGCGGCGCCGCCGTGGTCTCCGGAATCCGGACCTGGCGCGACTCTCGGTCGGCGTCGATCTGGGCGCCCGAGTTCACCCTGGAGGACGCGGCATTGACGGCGGGCTTCGCCGCGCTGTTCTCGACCCTGGCCGTGCTCTGCTGGCGAGCGTCCCGACGCCGTCTCCGCGTCGACGACACCGGGATCACCTGGACCGGGATCATCCGGCGCCGTCACCTGGGCTGGTCCCAGATCGCCCACGTCGACCTGCTGATGGGCGTACGCAACGGGCAGGTGCGGGTGTACGCCGACCGGCAGAGGTACGTCGTCTTCCGCACCGTCGGGCCGTTCTTCGGCACGTGGTTCTCCGAGCGGCGGCTGACCACCGTGCTGTCCCGTCCCCCGGACACCGCCGCACCGGCGATCCACGAGGTCCACGAGGCCCTACTCGCCGGCCGTGACCGCTCCCGGGTCGGCGGGTAGCAGCACCGAGAGCACCCGGGTGTGCGTCCGGAAACCGGCGTTGTCGTACATCCGGCGGGCCGGGTTGCCGTCCACCACCGACAGTCCGAGGGTCGGCAGTTCGGCCTCGCGGGTGCCGCGCAGGGCGTGCGTCAGCAGGGCCCGGCCGAGCCCGATGCCCTGGGCGTGCGGCGCCACCGCGATGTTGAGGATCCAGCCGCAGACGTCGTCGGTCCACGGCACCGGGCCGGCGCACAGCACGTGTCCGGCGCTGCGCCCGTCCGGGCCCACCACCCGGGCCGAGGCGGACCGCAGGGGCGGGACCGGATCGTCGGCGTCGAACATCGCCCGGATCTGCCGGGTGTCGCCGGACTGCCACCGCCCGTCCGGATGGTCCGGCCCGTACGCCGCGTCGCACGCCCGCGCGAGGTCGTCGTCCCAGCCCGGTGCGGCCAGCGTCCAGCCGGCGGGCAGTACCGGCGGAGCCGGCAGTTCGGTCAGGCCGTGCCGCAGCTCCGTGGCGGCCCGGCGGAGTACGAGCCCGCCCGCCACCAGGGCACCGGCCAGCCCCTCGTCCGGCGTCTCCAGGCGCACCCCGGCGAGATCTCGTCGGGCCTGCGCGGCAACGGCGGTCAGGGCGGCCCCGGGCAGCGGCCGTACGTCGGCGGCGACGGATTGGCCGTCGTCGTCGTACCTGCGCAACCGGGCGAGCGCGGTGCCGTCGTCGGCGTCCAGCAGCGAGTCGGCGGCGTCTTCGGGATGCGGGCGTACGGGCATCGGTGCACCGTAGCCGGGCCCGACCGATCGCCTCGACCGAATTCACCCCGACTGGACGTCCTCAACGGGGGCGGGCCGTCGCCCGTGTGACCGGAGAGGCCCTTCTCGCTGTCCGGGGTGCTTCCGATGCGGCTATGCGGCCATCAGGCGCGTGCGGATATGCCGGAGAGTCATAAAAATGCCTCCGTGGCATATCACCCGGACGGCATACGCCTCGCCCCCGAGACGATGTGAACATCGCGCAGCTCAGGAGGCGGTACGAACTCGAGATCCGTGGCCGTTACCTCGTGGGCGGCGTCGGAGAGGTAGAGGCCGATGGCTTCGGCTTTGTCCGACGGTGAGGTGCTCGACCGGGTGTCGATTGATGAAAAATATCTACGTCAATCGTTGCCTCGGTGAAGGATCTGTACTAACAAGGTAGCCATGAGGATGCTCCGTACGCGTCGTGTCCAGGTCCGGGTCGGGATGGCGTCCTGCGCGGCGCTCGGACTGCTGGCGGCGGCGCTGCCCGTTCCGCCCGCCATGGCGGCCGGCCCATCGGTGTCAGCCGCACCGGCCGGCCCGTCGGCACCGGTCGACGCCGCTGACGGCGCGGTCGTGGCGGCCGATCCGTTCTCGGCGTACACCCGGTTCAACATCCCGGCCGACGACGGCACCCGGGACCGGACCATCGAGGACGAGCTGGTCCGGCTCGCCGACGGCGTACCGGCCGGCGGCTACATCCGGGGCCTCATGTACAGCTGGAGTTCCCCCGTGGTGGCCGAGGCGCTCAAGCGGGCGCAGGCCCGGGGCGTGATCGTCCGGGTGGTCCTGGACGAGACCGGCGGCGGGGTGAACACCGGCGCGGACAACGCCGCGATGGCCGTGCTGAACTCGGCCAACCTCGACGACCTGGTGATCTGCGGCAAGACCTCGTCGACGGTGTCCGGCTCGACGGCCTGCATCGGCAACAAGAGCAACTCGATCAACCACAACAAGGTCTTCACCTTCTCCACCAGCGGCACGATGAAGCGGGTGGTCTTCGTCAGCTCGCAGAACCTGACCTTCAGCCAGAACAACCTGTTCAACAGCGCAGTGGTGGTGCACGAGGACTACGAGCTGTACGACCACTTCACGGCGTACTTCAACGACATGCGGGCGCAGCGCAAGAACAACGACTACTTCAACTCCACCAACGGCTACTACAAGTCGCCGACCACGGCCGTCACCGTCTACCACTCGCCCCGGGCGGACAGCGACACCCTGGCGAACCGGCTGGCGGAGGTGGACGCGTACGCCAGCGGCTGTTCCGTGGACGTGGCGCAGGCCCAGTTCACCGACGCCCGCCCGCAGGTGGCCAGCGAGCTGCGCCGGATCGGCCGGATGGGCTGCCGGGTACGGGTGGTCTACGGCTCGATGGGCAGCACCGCGTACGCCACCCTGAACGGGCAGCCGAACGTCTCGCTGAAGAAGTACTACGACGCCGAGGCCAGCAACTACGACGGCCGGGTCGTCACGCTGCACTCGAAGAACATCATCATCAAGGGGACCTTCGCCGGGGTGACCGGGCGGAGCGTCGTCTTCACCGGTTCGCACAACGTCACCGACCCGGCGCTTACCGACCACGACGAGACGCTGATGAAGATCGAACATCCGACCGTCTGGACCGACTTCCACAACAACTTCGAGACGCTGTGGAGCCGCGCCAAGTGCGTCAACCCCGACAACGGCAGTTGCACTCTCTGACTCTGCGGTAGCGGTCACCGCCGGCAGTATGATTCGAAAACGCCGGCGGGACATGGTGCGCGAGGGGACGTGGCCGGCCGACGAGTCCGCCGCCTGACGAGCTACGGCGACGAGATCGAGACTCGGGCGGTCCTGGACGCCTCGGCGATGCTGTCCTTCGCCCGTGGCCATGCTCACGTCGGGGAACTTGTGGTCATGATCGCCGATGAGGAGGCGTACACCGGATTGCCGGTGGTGGCGCTGCTGGACGCGTACGCCCGGGTCGACGATGCCCCCTCCCGGGCCCGGCTCGGTGTGCTGGCGGCGCTTGATCACGGCGCCTACTACCTCACCGCCGAACCGCACCTGGCTCCCTCGGTGCTCCCCGCCGACCTGGTACACCCCATCCCGGCCGACGACGCCTGACCCGGACGGGCAGATCAGGTCACCGCACGGGCGGCGTACCCTCGGTTCTGTGACGTTGAGCCGGGAAATCGACAGCATCCTGCAGCGCGGCGCGGACGGCGGGCGGATCACGCCCGAGGAGGCGCTGCTGCTCTACACCGAGGCGCCCCTGCACCCGCTCGGCGAGGCGGCGGACGCGGTACGCCGGCGGCGGTACCCGGACAACATCGTCACGTACCTGATCGACCGCAACATCAACTACACGAACGTCTGCGTGACCGCCTGCAAGTTCTGCGCCTTCTACCGGGCGCCGAAGCACAAGGAGGGCTGGACCCACCCGACCGAGGAGATCCTGCGCCGCTGCGGCGAGGCGGTCGAGCTGGGTGCGACCCAGGTGATGTTGCAGGGCGGCCACCACCCCGACTACGGCGTCGAGTACTACGAGGAGTTGTTCTCCTCGGTCAAGCAGGCGTACCCGCAGCTCGCGATCCACTCGATCGGGCCGAGCGAGATCCTGCACATGGCGAAGGTCTCCGGCGTCTCGCTCGACGAGGCGATCAGCCGGATCAGGACCGCCGGCCTGGACTCGATCGCCGGTGCCGGCGCCGAGATGCTGCCCGACCGGCCGCGTAAGGCCATCGCTCCGCTGAAGGAGTCCGGTGCCCGCTGGCTGGAGGTGATGGAACTCGCCCACCGCCAGGGCATCGAGTCCACCGCGACGATGATGATGGGTACCGGCGAGACGAACGCCGAGCGGATCGAGCACATGCGGATGATCCGGGACGTGCAGGACCGTACCCAGGGCTTCCGGTCCTTCATCCCGTGGACGTACCAGCCGGAGAACAACCACCTGAAGGGGCGTACCCAGGCGACCACCCTGGAGTACCTGCGGCTGATCGCGGTGGCCCGGCTGTTCTTCGAGACCGTTCCGCACCTTCAGGCATCCTGGTTGACCACCGGCAAGGACGTCGGCCAGCTCGCCCTGCACATGGGGGTCGACGACCTCGGTTCGATCATGCTGGAGGAGAACGTCATCTCCTCGGCCGGCGCCCGGCACCGGTCCAACCTGCACGAGCTGATCTGGATGATCCGTTCCGCCGGCCGGATCCCGGCCCAGCGGGACACGCTCTACCGGCATCTCGCGGTGCACCACACCCCGGCGGACGATCCGACCGACGACCGGGTGGTCTCGCACTTCTCCTCGATCGCGTTGCCCGGTGGCGGCGCCGGCCGGACCCTGCCGCTCGTCGAGGCACGCTGAACCTGACATAAGTATTGACCTTGGTCGAGCCGAATTCGGGCGTCCCGGTACCGTCATCCGTTCGGTCCACCGGCGGTCGGGCGGAGGGTCCGTCATTGGCTCCGATCCGCCGACCCGGCCGCGAGTACGCGGTTCCGAAGGCCCTCGAACCTGGACATTCTTGGAAGTCGGGGCCGGTTCATCGGTCATAACAGTTGGATCAAGGAACCGCGCGCTACCACTCGTAACCGATAACGTCCCGGTCGTACTTCCTGATTGCGGCGCCCGGCTCCGACCGGGTGGGCCAGGATGCGAGGAAGCAGTGTTGTCCTCTATCGGTCCATGAGGGCCGTTCATATAACGCACGGCATGGCGGGCGAGGCGGGTAACCGTCTCGCCCGTGGTGTATCCGGCGCCATGGCCGGCGCCCCCGGGGCACTCCCGCGGCCCGGTGGCTGGCAGACTCGTCCGGCGTGACCCGTACCCCGTCCGGACGCCGGGCCAGCCTGGACAAGCAGCCGCACGAGGTCGCGGCGATGTTCGACGAAGTGGCGTCCCGTTATGAGCTGACCAACACCGTGATCTCGTTCGGGCAGGACCGGCGCTGGCGTCGGGCCACCCTGGCGGCCCTGCGCCTGAACCCGGGTGACCGGGTGCTCGACGTGGGCGCCGGAACCGGCGTCTCCACCGCCGACCTGGCCACCTCCGGGGCGTACGTGGTGGGGCTGGACCTCTCCCTCGGGATGCTCCGGGCCGGGCGGCGGGTCCGGCCGGAGGTGCCGCTGCTGGCCGGGGACGCGCTGCGGTTGCCGTTCCCCGACGAGTCGTTCGACGCGGTCACCATCTCGCTGGCCCTGCGGAACGTGGTCGACACCGAGGCGGCGCTCCGGGAGATGGCCCGGGTGACCCGGCCGGGCGGACGGCTGGTGGTCTGCGAGTTCAGCACGCCGACGAACCCGGTCTTCCGGACCGTCTACCTGTCCTACCTGATGCGGTCCCTGCCGACGGTGGCCCGAGCGGTGGCCAGCAATCCGGACGCGTACGTCTATCTCGCGGAGTCGGTCCGGGCCTGGCCGGACCAGGCCGGCCTGGCCGGGCAGATCGCGCGGGCGGGCTGGGAGCGGGTGGCCTGGCGGAACCTGACCGGCGGGATCGTCGCCCTGCATCGGGCGGTCAAATCCTGAAGTTTCGCCGGTTGAATGGCTTATGGTCGGTTTAATAAGCAAAGGGGCTTTTGAGCCCGTAGGCTGCGCCCATGACGGGCGCAGACCGGCGGGTCGACGGCGAGGAGCAGCCGACCGACCGAACGCCGGAGGCCGCGACCGCGCCGGAGCGCGCCGAGGCGGCCGGCCGGGCCACGGAAGACACTCCGGAGGGCGCGAGCGACGAGGCGCCGGGTCCCGAGGCCGAGGCGGCCGATCTGATCGCCCAGATCCGGGAGCTGGCCGGGCCCGACCCGGTCGCCGTACGGACCGTGGTCGCCGAGGTGCTGGCCGCGCTCGACCGGGTCAGTGGCGGAACGCTCCGGGAGCAGTTGCCGTACGAGAGCGAGCGGGTGACCGAACCCGACGCGCGGATGCCGGAACTCGACGAGGAGCCGTACCCGACCGATCCGGCTCCGGAGCGGAACGGTAAAGGCAACGGGAACGGGAACGGGAACGGCGGCGACCTGGTGCGGAACGGCTCCTCGGCCGGCGACCCGTACGCCGCCGGACTCGCCACCGGGTCGAGCCGGTCGAACGGCTCCGCGCCGCCACGGGCCGACGGCCTTCCGGTGGAGCCGCATCCGGTCACCCCGACTCCGCCGGAACCGCATCCGGCGCAGCCGCAGCCCGGTCAGCCGCAGCCGGGTCGGCCCGGTCCGGCCGATCCACATCCGGCCGGTCCCGCCCCGGGGGACCCGTCTCCGGCGAGCCCGCGACCGACCGATCCGCACCCGGTGGACCCGCATCCGGCCGACCCGCATCCGGGGGAGCCGGGACCGGTCACGCCGGGACCGATCGAGCGCCGGTCCGCACAGTGCGACGGAGAGGACCGCACCTGAACGGGTCGCCGGACGTAGCCACCACGCCTACCTCGGCAACTTAGGTTCACCTAACCGGCTGCCGGCCACTTCGCGGTCTTAGACTCTCCCCGGACCAGGCTTGTGAAGCATTTCACGAGCGATCGGGAGGGGAGGCGCGGATGACGGCGATCGAGAACGACGCGGACGTCATCGTGGTGGGCGCCGGTCCTGGCGGATCGACCACCGCCTATCACCTGGCCCGACACGGCGTACGCGTACTGCTGCTGGAGAAGACCGAGTTCCCCCGCGAGAAGGTCTGCGGCGACGGACTCACCCCCAGAGCGGTCAAGCAGCTCGTCAAGCTGGGCATCGACACCTCGCCCGAGGCCGGCTGGCTGCACAACCGGGGCCTGCGGGTCATCGGCGGCGGCATCCGGCTCGAACTCGACTGGCCCGAGCTGGCCAGCTTCCCCAACTACGGACTGGTCCGGACCCGGCTCGACTTCGACGACCTGCTCGCCAAGCGCGCGGCCGGGGCCGGTGCGGAGCTGCGTACCGGCGTCAACGTGACCGGCCCGGTGCTGGACTCCGACGGCCGGTCGATCGGGGTCACCGCCGAGATCGGCCCGGACAAGGCTCCGGCGACCTTCCACGCGCCGCTGGTGGTGGCCGCCGACGGCGTCTCCGGGCGGCTCCCGCTGGCGCTCGGCCTCAACAAGCGGGAGGACCGGCCGATCGGGGTGGCGGTCCGCCGCTACTACCGCTCGCCGGCCAAGCACGACGACAACTACCTGGAGTCGTGGCTGGAGCTGCGCAGCAAGGAGAACCCCGACAAGCTGCTGCCCGGGTACGGCTGGATCTTCGGAATGGGCGACGGCCGGGTCAACGTCGGGCTGGGCGCGCTGAACTCCTCGGCCGCGTTCGGCAAGACCAACTACCGGCGGCTGCTCACCGACTGGCTGGCCAACACACCCGCCGAGTGGGGGATGACCGACGAGACCAACGCGGACGGCCCGATCCTCGGCGCCGCGCTGCCGATGGGCTTCAACCGGGTGCCGCACTACACCCGGGGCGTGCTGCTGGTCGGTGACTCGGGCGGCATGGTCAACCCGTTCAACGGCGAGGGCATCGCGTACGCGATGGAGTCCGGCGAACTCGCCGCCGAGGTGGCGGTGCAGGCGCTGGCCCGACCTGCCGGCCCCGAGCGCGAGCGTGCCCTGGCCGGATACCCCGCCGAGTTGAAGGCCCGCTACGGCGGTTACTACCGGCTCGGCAACATCTTCGTGAAGATGATCGGCAATCCGCAGGTGATGCGGCTTGCCACCAAGCACGGGATGCCGCACCCGACCCTGATGCGGTTCGTGCTCAAGCTGCTGGCGAACCTGACCGACCCGCGCGGCGGTGACGCGATGGACCGGGTCATCAACGCGATGACGAAGGTGGCTCCGGCAGTGTGAACCGCCGTCGGGTCCGCACCTGGGCCGCGCCGGCACCCCGGGCAGCGTCGCCCGAAGGACTGTGAATAGTGTGAATTTGGAAATTGACCGAGGGCCGGGAAGGACGAGCAGGAGAAAACGATGTCGCTCTCGCCGTACGTACCCATCATCGGGCTGTTCGCCCTCGCTGCGGGGTTCGCGCTGTTCTCCGTCGCCTCCGCCCGTCTCGCCGGCCCCCGGCGCTACAACAAGGCCAAGCTCGAGGCGTACGAGTGCGGCATCGAACCGAGCCCGCAGCCGGTCGGCGGCGGACGGTTCCCGATCAAGTTCTACCTGACGGCGATGCTGTTCATCGTCTTCGATATCGAGATCATCTTCCTGTATCCGTGGGCTGTCTCCTTCGACGTGCTGGGGACATTCGCCTTCGTGGAGATGGTGCTGTTCATCGTCGCGGTCTTCGTCGCGTACGCCTACGTGTGGCGTCGCGGCGGCCTGGACTGGGACTGAGGGAGGTCGTCAGATGGGTATCGAGGAAAAGCTCCCGGCCGGCATCCTGCTCACCTCGGTCGAGAAACTGGTCAACTGGTCCCGGAAGTCGTCCTTCTGGGGCGCCACCTTCGGGCTGGCCTGTTGCGCGATCGAGATGATGGCCGCCGGCGGGTCCCACTACGACCTCGGTCGGTGGGGCATGGAGGTCTTTCGCGCCTCGCCCCGGCAGGCCGACCTGATGATCGTGGCCGGCCGGGTCAGCCAGAAGATGGCTCCGGTGCTGCGCCAGATCTACGACCAGATGGCCGAGCCCCGCTGGGTCATCTCGATGGGCGTCTGCGCCAGCAGCGGCGGGATGTTCAACAACTACGCGATCGTCCAGGGCGTCGACCACATCGTGCCGGTGGACATGTACCTGCCCGGCTGCCCGCCCCGGCCGGAGATGCTGATCGACGCGATCCTCAAGTTGCGCGAGAAGATCGGCCACGAGCCGCTCGGCCCGAACGGGCGCAAGATGCTGGAGGCGCGCCGCGCCCGCGGTGACATCCCAGTGGTCGCACCCGGTTCGATGCCGTCCTCGTACCACAACGACAAGGCCCGGCGGGCCGAGTGGACGAAGGCGGTGGCCGAGGGCCGCGAGGAGCAGCTCCGGATCGAGAACTGGATGAAGGCACAGAACCACCTCGTCGGAAGGACCGACCGATGAGCGAGGCGGGCAGGAACGGCGCCGAGCCGAACAAGAGCCCCAGCGAGCGCCCGGGTGGCGGCGTGCCGGTGGCCCGGCCGCCGGTCGGTGCGACCAGCGGGGCGCCGGCCGAGCATCCGCCGGCCAGTGGGGCCGGGCGCGGGATGTTCGGCATCCACGGCAGCGGCGACACCTCCGGCTTCGGTGGCCTGGTCCGGCAGCGGGTCGACGTGGTCGACAGCCCCCGGCCGTACGGCGGCTACTTCGACGAGGTCGCCGACGCGCTGGAGGAGGCGTACCCCGGCTTCGCGGACGCGATCGAGCAGGTGGTGGTCGACCGGGGCGAACTGACCCTGCACATCCGTCCGGAGCGGATCGCCGAGGTCTGCCAGGTGCTGCGCGACGACGCCGCCCTGCGTTTCGAACTCTGCTCCTCGGTGTCCGGAGTGGACTATCTCGGCTCCGACCAGCGCCGGCTGCACGTCGTCTACCAGCTCACCTCGATGACCTACCGCCGGGTGATCCGGCTGGAGGTCGCGGTGACCGTCGAGGACCCGCACGTGGCCAGCGTCACCGAGGTCTACCCCACGGCCGACTGGCAGGAGCGGGAGGCGTACGACATGTTCGGCGTCGTCTTCGACGGCCACCCCAGCCTGACCCGGATCCTGATGCCGGACGACTGGGAGGGCCACCCGCAGCGCAAGGACTACCCGCTCGGCGGCGTGCCGGTCGAGTACAAGGGCGCCGAGATCCCACCGCCCGATCAGCGGAGGTCGTACCAATGAGCACCTCGACGAACCCGAGCTACGCCGAGTCCCGGGAGACCACCGAGGGTCGGGTCTTCACCGTCACCGGTGGCGACTGGGATTCCGTGGTCAGCGGGCACGACCCGATCAACGACGAGCGGATCGTCGTCAACATGGGTCCGCAGCACCCGTCGACGCACGGCGTGCTCCGACTGATCCTGGAACTCGAGGGCGAAACCGTCCGTGAGGCCCGGGCGGTGGTCGGCTACCTGCACACCGGGATCGAGAAGAACCTCGAGTACCGCAACTGGGTGCAGGGCACCACGTTCGTCACCCGGATGGACTACCTCTCGCCGCTGTTCAACGAGACCGCGTACAGCCTCGCGGTGGAGAAGCTGCTCGGCATCACCGACGACGTCACCGAGCGGGCCACCACCATCCGCGTGCTGATGATGGAGCTCAACCGGATCTCCTCGCACCTGGTCTGGATCGCCACCACCGCGATGGAACTCGGCGCGGTCAACGTGATGCTGTACGGCTTCCGCGAGCGCGAGTACGTCCTGGAGATCTTCGAGCTGATCACCGGCCTGCGGATGAACATGGCGTACGTCCGGCCGGGCGGGGTCGCCCAGGACGTGCCCGACGAGGCGATCGTCAAGATCCGCGAATTCCTGAAGCTGCTGCCGAAGAAGCTGAAGGAATACGAGGACATGCTCTCCGGGCAGCCGATCTGGACGGAGCGGACCAAGGACGTCGCCGTCCTCGACGTGACCGGCTGTGTCGCGCTGGGCATCACCGGCCCGGTGCTCCGGTCGGCCGGACTCGCCTGGGACATCCGCAAGACCATGCCGTACTGCGGCTACGAGAACTACGAGTTCGACGTGCCGACCACCGAGACCGGCGACGTCTGGGGCCGCTACCTGGTCCGGATGGCCGAGATGCGCGAGTCGCTCAAGCTCGTCGAGCAGGCGCTGGACAAGCTCCGCCCCGGGCCGATCATGGTTGCCGACAAGAAGGTCGCCTGGCCGGCACAGCTCGCCATCGGGGTCGACGGGATGGGCAACTCGCTGGAGCACGTCGCCAAGATCATGGGTCAGTCGATGGAGTCGCTGATCCACCACTTCAAGCTGGTCACCGAGGGCTTCCGGGTGCCCCCGGGGCAGGTGTACGTCGCCATCGAGTCGCCCCGCGGCGAACTGGGCGTGCACGCGGTCTCCGACGGAGGTACCCGGCCGTACCGGGTGCACTACCGCGAGCCCAGCTTCGTCAACCTCCAGGCGCTGCCGGCAATGGCCGAGGGCGGCCTGATCGCCGACGTGATCGCGGGCGGCGCGTCGCTGGACCCGGTGATGGGTGGGTGTGATCGCTAAATGACTGAGACTCAGCTCAACGGCGCGGCGGTTGGGTCCGGCCCGGTGCCGGGCCAGCGGACCGGCGCGCGGAGCGCGGACCTGCACGCGAAGCTGGACGAGCGGGCGCGGGAGATCGTCGCCCGCTATCCGGCGGACCGGTCCCGTTCGGCCCTGCTGCCGCTGCTGCACCTCGTGCAGTCCGAGGAGGGGTACGTCTCCCCGGCCGGCGTCGAGTTCTGCGCCGACGTGCTCGGACTGAACAAGGCGCAGGTCGGCGCGGTGGCGACCTTCTACACCATGTACAAGCGCCGGCCTACCGGCGACTGGCTGGTCAGCGTCTGCACCAACACCATGTGCAACGTGCTCGGCGGTCAGCAGGTCTACGACGCCCTGACCGAACACCTCGGCGTCGGGCACGACGAGACCACCACCGACGGCAGCATCACGCTGGAACACGCCGAGTGCCTGGCCGCCTGCGACTACGGCCCGGTGATGACAGTCAACTACGACTTCTTCGACCAGGTCGACCCGGACAGCGCGGTCGGCGTGGTCGACGAACTGCGGGCCGGCAACCGGCCGCAGCCGAGCCGGGGCGCCCGGCTCTGCACGCTCAAGGAGATGTCGCTGCAACTGGCCGGGTTCAGCGACCCGCGCCAGGAGGCGGTGGCCGACGGCGTGCCCGGCGACCCGACGCTGCGCGGGCTGCGGCTGGCCCAGCAGCACGGCATCTCGGTGGCCGGCTACGACCCGAACACCCCGATCAAGGGCCGCGACACCGGCGACGCACCCGCCCCGGCGACCACCCGACCGGCGGCCGCCACCGGCAGCACCGCGCCGGACGTGAAGGCGCCGGACGACAAGTCGCCGCAGGTGCGTACCGCCGAGACCCGGGCACCGGACGCCAAGACCCCGGCCCCGGACGCGCCCGGCGCGAAGACGCCGGTCGACGGCGTACC
>NZ_JADPUN010000118.1 GCF_015690345.1 Plantactinospora alkalitolerans
GGCCGGTCCCGGTCGGCGGTGGAGTGGGTGGCGACACCGGGGTGCACCCCGCCATTCTGGGGCCAGACTGCCGAAACGAGTGGTCAGCCCAGCTACCGCCGCGTGTCGCCGCCAGTCGGATGGTGGGAACGGCTGGTCGGCCCTCGCACCTCGGCCGGTACGCTGAGGCAGTCTCACACGGCGCCGCCGGCCTCAACCCGGCGGCGTTGGCACGCTCAGGGCCGGTGCGCCCCGCCCGGCCCAGGGAAGGAGTCAACCGTCGTGGCACTCGTGGTGCAGAAGTACGGCGGATCCTCGGTCGCCGACGCCGAGCGGATCAAGCGGGTGGCCGAACGGATCGTCAGTGCCCGCAAGGCCGGCGACGACGTGGTCGTCGTGGTCAGCGCGATGGGCGACACCACCGACGAGCTGCTCGACCTGGCCAACCAGGTCAGCCCGCTGCCACCCGGCCGCGAACTCGACATGCTGCTCACCGCCGGCGAGCGCATCTCGATGGCGCTGGTCGCGATGGCGATCCACAACCTCGGGTACGAGGCGCGCTCGTTCACCGGCTCGCAGGCCGGCGTGCTGACCACCTCGGTGCACGGTCGGGCCCGGATCATCGACGTCACGCCGGGCCGGCTTCGGTCGGCACTCAACGAGGGCGCGGTGGTGATCGTCGCTGGCTTCCAGGGCGTCTCCCAGGACACCAAGGACGTCACCACGCTGGGCCGGGGCGGTTCGGACACCACCGCCGTGGCGCTGGCCGCGGCGCTCGGGGCGGACGTCTGCGAGATCTACACGGACGTGGACGGGGTCTTCACCGCCGACCCGCGGATCGTTCCCAACGCCCGGCACATCAAGACCATCACCTACGAGGAGATGCTCGAGCTGGCCGCCTGCGGCGCGAAGGTACTGCACCTGCGGAGCGTGGAGTATGCCCGTCGGGCGGGGTTGCCGATCCGCGTACGTTCGTCATACTCGACCAACACCGGAACCATGGTGACCGGATCGACGGAGGACCAACCCGTGGAGCAAGCACTTATCACCGGGGTCGCCCACGACCGGAGCGAGGCGAAGATCACTGCCGTCGGCGTTCCGGACGAGCCCGGAGCGGCCGCGCGGATCTTCGAGACGGTTGCCGGAGCCGAGATCAACCTGGACATGATCGTCCAGAACGTCTCCACCGAGGGCACCGGGCGGACCGACATCTCCTTCACCCTTCCGAAGGCCGACGGACCGACCGCGATGGCCGCCCTGAGCAAGGTCCAGGAGCAGGTCAAGTTCAAGGGCCTGCTCTACGACGACCACGTCGGCAAGGTCTCGCTGATCGGCGCGGGCATGCGTTCACACCCGGGCGTGGCGGCCGGCTTCTTCGCCGCGCTGGGCGAGGCCGGCGTCAACATCGAGATGATCTCCACCTCCGAGATCCGGGTCTCCGTGGTCTGCCGCGACACCGACCTCGACGCCGCGGTCCGGGCCGTGCACGAGGCCTTCGACCTCGGCGGTAGCGAGGAAGCGGTGGTCTACGCCGGGACCGGGAGGTAGCCCGCGATGCCGACACTTCCCACGCTGGCGGTGGTCGGGGCGACCGGTGCCGTCGGCACCGTCATGTGCGACCTGCTCTCCTCGCGGAAGAACGTCTGGGGCGAGATCCGGCTGATCGCCTCCGCACGGTCGGTCGGCCAGAAGCGGATGTGCCGGGGCGAGGAACTTCCCGTCCAGGCGTTGACCGCCGAGGCGTTCGACGGCGTGGACGTCGTCATGTTCGACGTGCCGGACGAACTCTCCGCGCAGTGGGCGCCGATCGCGGTGTCCCGGGGCGCGGTGGCGGTGGACAACTCGGCGGCCTTCCGGATGGACCGCGACGTTCCGCTGGTGGTTCCGGAGATCAATCCGGAGCAGGTACGCAACCGTCCCAAGGGCATCATCGCGAACGCCAACTGCTCCACCCTGTCGATGATCGTCGCGGTCGCCCCACTGCACCGCGAGTACGGCCTGCGTGAACTGGTGCTCGCGTCGTACCAGGCGGTGTCGGGGGCCGGGCAGGTCGGCGTCGACACCCTGCACGACCAGCTCTCCAAGATCGCCGGAGATCGGGTGCTCGGCTCCCGCCCCGGCAACGTGCGGCAGGCGGTCGGCGACGACCTCGGCCCGTTCCCCGCCCCGATGGCGCTCAACGTGGTCCCCTGGGCCGGATCGCTCCGGGACGGCGGATGGTCGTCCGAGGAGCTGAAGCTGCGCAACGAGTCGCGCAAGATCCTCGGCCTGCCCGACCTGAAGGTCTCGGCCACCTGCGTGCGGGTGCCGGTGGTGACCGGCCACTCGGTCGCCGTACACGCGGTCTTCGGAACCGAGGTCGACGCCGAGGGTGCCCGCGAGGCGCTGCGCAACGCGCCGGGAGTGATCCTGGTCGACGACCCGGCGGCCGGCGAGTTCCCGATGCCGATCGACGCGGTCGGCACCGACCCGTCCTGGGTAGGCCGGATCCGCCGGTCGATCGACGACCCCCGCGCGCTGGACCTCTTCGTCACCGGCGACAACCTGCGCAAGGGCGCGGCCCTCAACACGGCCCAGATCGCCGAACTCCTCGCCGCCGAATTCATCGCCGCCCGCTGACCCGCCGAATTCGTCGCCGCCCGCTGACCCGCCGATCGGGCGGCTCAGCCGGCGGTGGCCAGCCCCACTCCGTCCCGGCCCTGCCGCTTCACCCCGTAGAGCGCCTCGTCGGCCCGGCGTAACGTCAGCTCGGGCGACTCGCCGTCCCGCTGCACCGCCACCCCGACGCTGATGGTCCGACCGATCCGCCGGGCCGCCTCGGCCAGCCGCTCGGCGATCCCGACCGCCTCCTCCGGGCGGAGCACCTCGACGACCGCGACGAACTCGTCGCCACCGATCCGGTACAACTCGTCGCCGTGCCGCAGCGCACCCTGCAGGGCCCGGGCCAGGTCCACCAGGACCCGGTCGCCGGCCTGGTGGCCGTACGTGTCGTTGATCGCCTTGAAGCCGTCGACGTCGACGGCGAGCAGGGCCGTACGACCCGGGTTCGACTCGGCGATCCGCTCCCCGAAGGAACCCTGGTGACGCAGCCCGGTCAACGGATCGGAACTCGCCTGCTCCCGCAGCCGGGCCAGCCCGCGCAGCCGTTCGAGGCAGATCCACGACTGGGCGGCGAGGAGTTCGATCAGGTTGACGGTGGTCGGGTCGGGGCGCAGCGTACGGGTGTCGCCGACCAGGAGCACCCCGCACAGTGCGGTCGGCCCGAGCGGTACGGAGATCAGCGTCCGTACTCCGGCCGCGATCAGCAGATCCTGGTCGGCGGTGGTCGGATGATCCCCCTCGCCGAGCGTGTACGACGTGCCCGACCGGTGGGCCCGACCACGCAACTGCTCCAGCAGCGGGCGACCGGCACCGGCCAGGGCGGCGTGCACCCGCGCCTCCAACTCGTCGGGTACGAGGCCCGGCGTGGCCACCCAGGGACCCGACGGCCCGTCGAGTACGAAGACGGCCGAGCGGAGACCCGCGACGTCCCGGGCCGCCCGGACAGCCGCGGTCATCAGGTCCGGTTCGGTCGTGGCGCTGGTCAGCGCCGAGGCGTGCCGCAGCAGCTTCTCGCTCCGGGTCTCGGCCGGCGGCCCACCCAGTTGTCCGATCCGGGTACCGAGCCTGGCCGCGACCTGCTCGATGGTCTCCCGCCAGGCGTCGAGGTCGACCCCGGTCGTCGTCCACTCCATGTCCAGCACGCCGATCGGCCGCCCCGACGCGTCGAGGATCGGGGCACAGATCTCCGCCTGCACGTCCGGTCGCAACGGAACGTAGTCGGGATCGTTCGTGACGTCCGACACCGTCTCGGCCTTGCCGGCGGCGAAGACCCGGCCGACCACGCCCACCCCGCCGGGTGCCGAGGCGAAGACCTGCCAGGAGCCGGTCGCGGCGACACAGCGGAGCCGGTCGTGCACCCACAGCAGTACGGCGACCGGACCCGGGGTGTGCCGGCCCAACGCGGCCACCGTCGCCTGGCACGCCTGCCCGGCGGTGGCCGCCGTGGGCAGCCTCGTGGTCACGTCGCGGACGACGCGTGAACGGTCGAGGGACACCGAGTCCGATCCGGGAAGTAGGAGTCCGAGGGGCGGTCCAAGATTACTCACGGTGCTGAGAAACCGCTGCACGCCAACTTGGCAGGTAAGGAAGGGCCCCTTCTTATCGCTTTTTGTAGAAGAAGGGGCCCTTCCTAACAGTTCTGGGCGGGAGCTATCCGATAAGGCTCAATGCCGGCTTGATGAGGTCGGCGGGGGCGGTTTGCGGCGAACCGGCGTCGAACGGTGGCTCCGGGGCGTACTCGATGGCGAGCTGCACGGTCTGCGCCGTGGCCACGTCGGTCGACTCGGCCAGCAGGGTCAGGGCCATGTCGATGCCGGCCGAGACGCCGGCCGCCGTGACGATCCGGCCGTCAGTGACCACCCGCTCGTGAACCGGTTCCGCTCCGAACCTCGCGAGCCGGTCGACCCAACCCCAGTGGCTGGTCGCCCGCCTGCCGGTCAGCAGGCCGGCGGCGGCCAGCAGGAACGAACCCGCGCAGACCGAGGTCGTCCACCGGGTGTGCTCGTGCGCGGCGGCGATCCAGCCGACCAGCGCCGGGTCGGAGAGCGCGGCGGCCGTACCCGGTCCGCCCGGCACGACGATCATGTCCGGGCGGGGCAGGTCGGCGTAGGACGCGGTCGCGGTGATCGCGAGACCGCCCCGGTCGTCGACGACCGGACCGGGCTCGGCGGCGACGAGGGTGACGGTGAAGCCGGGTGCGAAGGCCAGCACCGTGTACGGCCCGACGACGTCGAGCGCGGTGAAACGCGGGTAGAGGGGGATGGCGACATGCATGGTCGACTCTCCTTCACAGGTCGGATGATCGGGGCGGGCGGAACGGAGCCGTCCGTGATGGCGGCGCGCGGGATCGACTCCGGTCCGAGGTGTGGGCGGAGGGGCTGGAGGCGTACCTGTACTGGTGCACCAGTGGTGGCGGGTACTGGTGCACCAGTGGTGGCGGGTACTGGTGCACCAGTGGTGGCGGGCCTGTGGTGGCGTACCTGTGTGGTGGTCCGGGGTGGGTGGGCGGACCGTCAGGTCTGCTTCGACCGGAACCGGCGGCGGTAGTCGCCGGGCGCGACCCGCCAGTGCCGGCGGAAGACCCGGTAGAGCGTTTCCGCCGCCCCGAGCCCGGACTCCCGGGCGACCCGGTCCAGCGGGTGGCCGGTGTCCTCCAGCAGCCGTCGGGCGGCGTCGGCACGGCTGCGTTCGACGTACCGGCCCGGTGGCAGGCCGATCTGCTTCGTGAAGACCCGGGAGAAGTGCCGGTCACTCATCCCGGCCCGTCGAGCGAGGGCGGGCACGCTCAGGTCACCGGCCGGATTGGCGTCTATGTAGGTCTGGAGTTCCCGCAACGGTTCGCTGCGGGGCGGCGCGCTGCGCATCGGCGTACTGAACTGGCTCTGCCCGCCCGGTCGGTGCAGGTAGACCACCAGCCCGCGAGCGACCTCCCGGGCAACGTCGTGGCCGTGGTCCTCGGCCACGTGGGCGAGTGCGAGGTCGATGCCGGCGGTCACCCCGGCCGAGGTCCAGACGTTTCCGTCCCGTACGTAGATCGGGTCGGCGTCCACGTCGACGGCGGGGTACCGGGTGCCCAGTTCGGGCGCCGCCAGCCAGTGCGTGGTGGCCCGCCTGCCGTCCAGCAGTCCGGCCTCCGCGAGCAGGAAGGCACCGTTGCACACGGAGGAGACCCGACGGGCGGTACCCGCCAACCGGCGGATCTCCCCGACCAGTTGCTGATCGCCCAGGCGTTTCGGTACGGACAGCCCACCGACCACGACCAGTGTGTCGATGGGTCCGGTGACGTCGTGGAGCGCCAGTCCCGCCATGGTCGTGATTCCTTTGCCGGCGGGGACACCACCGGCGCGTACCGCCGCCACGTCCAGTCGATAGCCCCGTTCGCTTCCGACGACCAGGCTCGCGGTCGCGAACGTCGGCGGGGCCAGCCAGGTCGAGTAGCTGGAACCCGTCGAAGATCACCATCACGACACGTCGCTGCATGCCATTCATGCTGGTCGGAGCGGGGGTGTGGCGTCAACGACACAGATATTGCAGATCATGCCAGGGCCGCTGTGGAGCCGGCGATCCGACGGTTTGTGGCCGTACCGATCGATCGGACCTGGCTGCGGGGGGCTCCCAACACGCCGGGACGAACCAGGACCGGCGGTGGACCCGAGACTAAGATCGGCCAGAGTCTTTGTGATCATGGTGACGGGAAGCCGCGAAGACGAGAGCCGAGAGCCGAGAGACGGGAGAGCCCAACATGACGAGGCTGCCCGACGAGGTGGTGTCCGCCGTCGGTCGGATCACGATCGCGGCCGGCGACCTGGAACTCATCCTGTCCTGGATCGGGGCGGACCAGGCGGGCGGTAACGCGTTCGAGGTCCTGGCCCGGCCGGGGGAGCCGGTACGGGCGGCCCGGGGTTCGGTCGAGTTCGCTGCCTCGGAGTACCGGCAGGCGTACCTTCCGGTGGTCGAGATCGCCGCCAAGCTCCTCGCCAAGCGGCACGCCGTCGTCTCCGCCATGTGGGTCAGCGAGGCTCCCGACGGGTTGGCGCAGCGGTGGGAACTGCTCGACGACAAGACCCACGTTCGCCAGCTCGTCGATCCGCGTGCGCTGGACGAACTGGCCCGGCAACTGCTGGAAGCCCGGAACCGCCTGGTGGAGATCGTCACGGCCCAGCTCAACAACGAGCCGGTGCCGACTTCCTGAGCCGACCCGATCCGGATCGGGTGCCGTCCGGGTCGTAGGTCGTAGGGAAACTCGGTCGGGGCAGGACTACTGGTAGCGCCGGGTCTCCCACGCCCCGGCGTGGAACGAGCGGCTTCCGTCGCTGTGCAGGACAGCGAGACCGGCCGGCTCCGGGCGGTACCGCTCGCCGCGTCGGACGAACACCGGTGTCCGCAACACCAGCCAGGCGCAGCCCGGACCGGCGGTGAACTCATCGATGAGCGTGAGGCGGTCGACGTCCTGCCACGGCCACATCAGCAGACCGTACTGGCCGCCCGGTAATACCGGATGCCCCGATCGGAGGGATGGTGCAGGATGCTCGGAAAGGCCGCGCTTGTCGTTCTCATCGCCACCTGTGTGCGTTACCAAGAAGGGATCTGCGAATGAGTGACGTCCGGACCGAAGAAGTGGCGCCCGATGACTGGTCGGCATGGCGGGACATCCGTCTGCGCTCGTTGTTCCGGGATCCGGATGCGTTCGGCTCGACCTACGAAACCGAGGCGGACTTCGTCGAGGCGACGTGGCGTTCACGGATCGACGGAACGAGCGGGCCGGGCGTCCTCGCGTACGCCGATGAGGTGCCGGTCGGAATGGGCGCCGGCTGGCTCTACGAACCGGGCCGGCTCATGGTGGTGGCGATGTGGACCGAGCCGGACTGGCGCGGACGCGGGGTCGGGCGGCAGGTCCTCGACCACGTGGTCGGCTGGGCCGACGAGCGGGCCCTCGCGGTCGACCTCTGGGTCGCCGACGCCAATCCGGACGCCCGGCGCCTCTACGAGCGGTACGGCTTCCGGCCCGACGGTCGGACGGAGCCGCTCCGCGACGGCAGCGAACTCACCATGAGCCGTCTCGTGCTCGCTCCTCGGCGCCCCTGAGTGCCCCTGGATACCTCTGAGCATGGCTGAGCACGTCTGAGTGTCCCGGATCGCGTTGGGCCGCTGAATCCGACCATGGGTCGGGTACGGCCGTTGATCGTCGGCAGTGCCGCACCTGGAGTTGACTCGTTGGTAGGTGAGGCCGACGAGAGGAGGGCACGTGTTCGTTCGGCGGAAACGGGCAGCCCTGGCCAGACGGTGGGCGAATGGTTGAGGGAACCGACAACCCGCTGCTCCGTGGGGCGTCCAACTCCCAGCGGGCTACCTTCCTTGAACTCTTCCTCGATCTGGTCTTCGTCTTCGCGCTCACCCGGATCTCGGCGCGGTTGATCGCGGATTTCACGGACGAGCAGCGAGGCGTACTCGCCGGGATCGCCCAGTCCCTGCTGCTCTTCCTGGCCCTGTGGGCCGTCTGGTCGCTGACGGTCTGGTCGACCAGTTGGCTGGATCCGGAGACCCCGGTAGTCCAGACGGTCATGGTCATGACGCTGATCGGTGCCATGGTGATGGCCGTCGCGGTGCCCGACGGCTTCGGCGAGCGGGCCCCCCTCTTCGCCGTCACGCTGGTGACTCTGCAGATCGGCAGGGTGCTGTACTTCCACATCGCCGGACACGGTCGGCCGGATCCGCGACAGACCTTCCGGGTCCTGTTCTGGCTCGCCATGAGCGCGCCGCTCTGGATCGTGGGTGGGCTGGTCGAACAGGGAACGATCCGTGGCCCGCTATGGACCGTTGCGGTACTCCTCGACTACATCGGGCTGCTCCTCGGATGGCCGACCCCCCGGATCGGTGCGCAACGTCTCGGCGTCGGCGTACTGGCAGCCGAGCACCTGGCCGAGCGGTATCAACAGTTTCTCCTGATCGCGCTCGGGGAGGTGATCTTCGTCATTGGGTTGGCGTTCAGTGGCGGCAGGCTCCGCGCCGGGCAGACTGCCGGGGTTCGCGTTGGCGCTGGCGAGCACCGTCCTGCTCTGGCGAATCTACTTCCATCTGGCGGGCCGGGTGCTGGGCGTCGCCATCGGCCGCGCCCGAAACAGCTTTCGGCTCGCCACCGAAATGGCGTTCACCCACCTGGCCATGATCGCGGGGATCGTGCTGACCGGCGTCGGCTTCGAACTGATCATCACCGAGCCGCACACGGACTTTCCGGCGACCTGGCTTCTCGCCATCCTCGGCGGCCCGGCACTCTTCCTCGCCGGACGATCGGTCCTCGAGTTCCAGGTCTTCGCCCGCGTGTCCCTATCCCGGAAGGGTGGGTTACTGGCCCTCGGCCTGCTGGCGCCGGCAACGCTGCACCTGCCGGCGCTCGCCGCCGGTGCGGCCGTCACCATCGTACTGTTCGGCGTCGCCGGCGCTGACACGCGACGCTCTCACCATCGACCGGTGGAAGAGCCTGCGCCGCCGGGCTAGCTTCTGACCGTGATGATGCCCCTGTCCACACGGTATCGGAGAGCCGACGACTGCTCCCCGCACCGGCTTGTGACGAGCGGGCTTGTGACGAGCGGAGGATCGGTAGCGGCGTAGCTCGATGGGCCTGATCGCCGTGGGTACGGTAAAGGCCAGGCGAGATCTACTCTCACCTGGCCCTTGCCATCTCGGTCGGGGTGGCCGGATTCGAACCGACGACCTCTTCGTCCCGAAGGAACGACTAGCCGGCTGGAAGCTGCGCCAGCAGCCGCGCTGAGCGGTCCGCAAGAGTCCAAAGGCGTCCGGCGTAGCTCGCGCCCGTCGTCACCCAGTTGGTCACCCAGCCTGAGTATCAGATGTCGGCCCCCGACTGCCAGCATGACGCCTCGCTTACAGGTTCTGAGCGCATCGTCCGGCATTGTCCGCGCGCGTCTCTGACGTCGGGCGTTGATCTGCCGCCAGCTGGCTCCGGCTCTCACTGTTCGGCCCCTGTTGCTGTCGACAGCAACAGGGCCGACTGCTTCGGTGTGAACGCGGTCGGCAGAAATCGTTGGACGCGATCGGATGCCATCCTGGCTTGCATAGCCGTGCGTTTCTGCTGTCCGGTGCCGTTCGTTGTCGGCCTGCGCCGTTGCTTTCGCTGCCTCCTGGCTGCCTCAGTCCCCTGTCTGCCGCCTGGGATTGAGTCGGCGTGGGTCCTCTTGACCTGCCCGATGAGCTTCGCCCACTTGAATGCTCAACCATGCCGTAGCCCTGTCCTCGAGCGCGCGAAAGGGCCGCTGTTAGGCACCAGCGTTGGCTGACCAAGACCGCGCCACGCGCTTCTAGCGAAACACTCTAAGCCTACCGCCGGCAGCCTGAAATGCCTCCGCACCTTTAATCATCTGCCCCTTGGTCACCCAAATCTGCAGTCCCTGCTTGAACCCATCGCCGAGTTGCGTGAGGTCGATGTGAGGCACACGCATGAAGTTTATGGAGGAAAGATTTGGCAACTGCCCAAGAGCGGAAAGGTCTTGAATGCCGCTACAGCCATCAAGATATAAGTGCGACAATTGCGTCGCCTGTCTTAGAGGCGAAAGGTCGGAGACGCGGGTATCTGAAATAGACACCGAGCGCAACCTCTTGGATCCTGCCAGGAAGCTAATGTCGCTAAGGTGTTCACAGTCGTCAACCGAGAAGCTTCGCAGCATCGGCCAATTGGGCGAACTCGGGAAGAATTCTAAATTCGGGCAGGCGTCGGCATACAGGTAAGTCAGTGCCGGCATATCGGCAAGGCTCTCGATCGACGTGATGCCCTCGTTAGAGCCGATCGAGATAACTTCGATAGTCCGACTTCCCGCAACCGAACTGATGTCCTTTAAATGAGGGCAAGACATCGCATACACTTTGGATAATTTGGGAAGTTTTCCCACTGGACCTAGGGAAGAAATGTTCGTTCCCCCTACATACAACGAGCTAAGCTCTTGCCAGTTCGCCAAGTAGTCGAGCGATTCAAGACCCTTACAGTAGGAGAACTGTGCAATCCTTACGTTAGAAATACTGCGCAAAGGCTCCCAGTTGACAATCTTCTTACAGTTCGAAAGAGAAAGCCAGTTTAGCTTGGTCATTCGCTCCAACGCGGAGATGTCTTCCACCTTTGTCTTCGACACGTCAAGCAATACAAGATTTGTCAAGGCCGCAACAGGCGAGATGTCCTCTAGATTGAAACACCTTTCCAAGTCTAGGTGTTCCAATGCAACCGATTCTGCTAGGAACGAAACACTGTTGATGTGCGGGTTGTTGCGGACATCAACAAGAGTCAGCTCAGGTATTGTCTTTAAGATGTCTAGGTTAGTTGGAACACCGCGAATCGTAAGCTCAAGAGCCTTAAGCTTCTTGAGATTATTGACATAAGGTAAGAGAGAAGGGTCGGAAATAGAAGCAACGCCGGAGACGAGTGGCGCATCTCCAAGTACGGCCGTCGAGTACTGCAGAGGCTGATCATGTAAGGACCAGCATCGAATGAGCTCACGTTGTAGGGTTATCCGCTGATCTTTGCTGAAGGCGGCAAGTACGGGCAAAGAAGCCTCTCCACCAATCAAGCAAGCAGCCCTAATACAAGCCGCAGCTTCCGCCGCCTTCGCTTTTACGTACCTACCAAGACGGGAAAGCGCGAGGTCCCCAGCCGATGCCAACTCCTTTGCTTCCGTTACGTTTCTGGGCGGAAGCAATTCGTTCAGGCAGTTGCCGATTTCTTCTGCGAGTTGAGGTGGCACCTCTCTCGCAGTCTCGAGGCAGGCAACCGCTAGCAAGTACAGCGTGTGCCGATTCTCGACTTCTTCGCGCCCGCGACGCAACAGGCCCTCAATCAGTTCGCTCTTCTGCCTACTGTGGCACGTTCCGGCGGTCAGAATCACTACCTCTCGCCAGTTATCCTCACTGGCTTTTCTGACAAGCATTGAAATGTGATCCAGCTCCGCTACCTCTAGTGCGGCGAGGTACTCCTGGAAAGTTCGGTGTATGAAATCGATACGACCCTGCACAGGTTCGCGGAGAAGACCGCTTCGCACCAATAGGTGCTTCAGCACCCGTTCGCCCGACGCACGTACTCCGTGCATGAATCGAAGGCGGTACGAGAATCGTTCTAGTGCCGATTGGTATTCTGCGTCGGATTGCTCATTCAGCACAAGCCAATAAGCAAGTTCACGAAGCAGAATCAGCTTCTCAGGCAATGAGAGGACCGGGTCTTCGGACACATCGACCTCTCTTTCGAGGTCGCGACGCTCCAACAGCATCTCCAAGGCTATCCTGTAAAGCTCAACTCGGTCTTTCGGTAGTTGCGTGCGGCGATCGCGATTGAGAGCACAAAGCATGGCACACAGGAGAGGCGTCGCGGCAAGGCTTCGAATTTGGCGGCTGGCGGCTATCGTCTCAGTAAGGACCGCCTGATATCGGCTCAGCTGCGCCAACTGCTCTTGGTCCCCACCATTACGAGCTGCGGCATGATGCCAGTGCGCAACGAACTCTCTGATGTCGGACATCGACATGGGCAGGAGTTCCAGAGAGCCAAAGCCCTCCCCGGAAAGCCAATCCTCGCTCACGGCGGCAGGTCGACTCGTAACCACATATCTGCAGTCGGGATAAGCTGCAATCAGCTCGTCGAGCCATTTACGGACCCTCGTCCGGTCTGATTCCGGAACTTCGTCAACGCCGTCGACTAGAAGAGTTGCCCGTCCCGACGCTAGCTGTTCAATAACCCAGCCGCTCGGAGCCCGCTCCAACATTCCAGACCCAGCAAAGGATAGGAAATCGCCAGGCGCCGGCAAGGGCCCCTTCGCAAAGCGACGTAGTTGAAGGAAGAAGGAAATCGTTCCGTTCCAGTCCCTCATAGGGCCTTCGAACTCGTTTCGGGCGCTGCGAACCGCGATCCACTGGAGAAGAGTCGTCTTGCCTGACCCGGCAGCTCCTCGCACGAATACCCGACGGGTCGACCCGACCGCATCATCAACCCTCAGCTGCACCCGATCGTTGAAGTCCCCGTGCTTCGAATCGTCAAAGTGGCTCTCGTCGGTCCCTGCATTCGACCCAATTTTATTCGCCCTAACACTGAGCGATATATAGGCCACGCTTAAAGCGTACCTGCTGCTAAACTCGGACGCTGACAAGCCGAAGAGCTCAAGGCGATCTAGGCGTCGCGCTATGTATCGGCGATAATTCGTTTCGAACTCGGCCGTTGCGGCTGCCTCTAGTTGTGCGACTGCCCGCGGATCTGGCACCTTCTCGAGGATTTCACGGACCATTTGGATCAATGCAGACTCGCGACGCAATAGCTCTATTGTCGAGGTTTGGGTGAACCTGGGGAGAGTGGAGGCGACCTCGACAATGTAGCTGGATGACTCGCTCAATATTAGTTGATATAGGCGGTAAGCCCCGCCGGACAGCCCGTATTTTGCAATCTGATGGACACTGCCGTTTATAACGTGCTCTTTAAGTCGCGCCGGATCATAATCCATCCCTGGTAGATCAGCGGTACCCAGGCTCGCGGTGAGCGTGTCGGCTGCAGCGTGAGCCGCAGCAGTCTTCTCCCCTTCATCGAGCGTCTGGAATTCTGCTTCGATCAACCGTGAGAGCTTATCGGCCGCGGCTTCCGCAATTTGGTCCATCTGTCGCTCTATGCGACGGCGCTGCAGGAAGTCCGGCACACGTGCGGCGAGGATGTCGACGAAACCTGAGGAAAGCTCCTTCTTTAGCCCGTCTCCTACCCACTCGCCGATGATCCACTTCGCAACGGATGCCCCGGCCGACACAGTGAGCGTCTCAACGACTGCCATCTGCTACTTATACACTTTGGACCAGCCAGGAGTCATGCCCTTCATTAACACGACGAGAGCCGTGGCCCGCTTGAGGATGTCCACTTCCTCACGCAGCCGGCGGTTCTCCTGCCGCAACCGCGCCAGCTCTTCGCGCTCCGCGCTGGTCAACCCGTCCCTACGGGTGCCGGCGTCGAGGTCGGCCTGCTTGACCCAGTCCCGCACCGCCGTCTCGGTCAGGTCGAAGTCCTTCGCGACCTGACCGACCCTATGGTCACCCCGCCGGCACACCTCGACGATCTCCGCCTTGAACTCCGGCGTGAACGCCCTACGCGGCCGGCGAGGCTTCTTTCCCATGCCTTCCATGATGAACATCCTCCCGAGGGCTCACAGCCCCCTGATCTCGGATGTCCGTCAAACCGGGTCAGGCCCAGGCGGCCTGCACTGGGACGAAACCCGGCAACGCTGGATCGCCACCATCACCGTCGGCTACACCCCCGCCGGCAAACGCATCGTGCGCAAGGCAGCGGCAAGACCAAGACCGAAGCCCGCACCAAACTCCGCGAGAAGATCCGCGACTACGAAGACGGTCTCCCCATCGCCGAACACCACTACACCGTCACCGAAAGCCGTCGCCGACTGGCTCACCTAAGGACTCGACGGCCGATCAGACCGCACCAAGACCAAGTGCGAGATCCTGTGCCGCACCCACATCACCCCTGCGTTGGGCGCTCGGAAGCTCCGCGAGCTTGCGCCCAGGACGTCGACCGGTGGCTAGCCGACAAAGCCACCACCCTCAGCACCTGTACCCTTCGTGACCTCTACGGGTGCCTCAACCGCTCGATGAACCGAGCCATGGCCCGGGACAAGGTGAAGCGCAACGTCGCCGCGCTGTGCACCGTTCCGCGAGGCCAGGAGGGCCGACCCTCCAAGTCCCTCAGCTCCGCCCGGGCGAAGGCTGTCCTCGGCGCCTCCGAGGGAACTCGCCTGCACGCCTATGTGGTGCTCTCGCTGCTGACCGGCGCGCGCACCGAAGAACTCCGCGCCCTGCGCTGGGACCACGTCGACCTTGACGGACAACCCGACATCGACTCGCCTCTACCGCCCTCGGTGCAGGTCTGGCGCTCCGACCGGGATGGCGGCGACACCAAGACCCGCAAGTCCCGCCGCACCCTCGCCCTACTGTCCGGTGCGTCACCGCGCTGACCCATCACCGCCAGCGCCAGGACCAGGAGCGCAAGACTGCCGGCAAGGGCTGGCAGCCGCTCGGACTGGTCTTCGCCACGACTGTCGGCACTGCCGTCGATGCGGCCAACGTCCGCCGGGCCTTCCGCCGAGTCGTCACCTTGGCTGGCCTTGATCCGGCCGCTTGGACACCCCGCGAGCTACGGCACAGCTTCGTGTCGCTGCTCTCCGACGCGGGGTAAGCCTCGAAGACATCGCTGACCTCTGCGGGCACTCTGGCACCACCGTCACGGAGCTGGTCTACCGCCACCAGCTCCGCCCGGTGCTGCTACAGGGCTCGGCGGTCATGGATCGCATCTTCGCGCTTGCCCCGGAGGGACAGTCACTCAGTTAGTCACTCAGGAAGCACTAGAGGGCACATCCATGGATCGGATGTGCCCTCTGACCTGGTCGGGGTGGCCGGATTCGAACCGACGACCTCTTCGTCCCGAACGAAGCGCGCTACCAAGCTGCGCCACACCCCGAGGCGTGCCGAGCAATAGTAGCCCACCCGCCCCGCCGGTCAAATTCGGTATCCGGCCGGTGCGCCCGGCACCACACGGCCGGCCGGAAGGCGCCGGGACCCGATCCGGGGTACCTACCGGGGCGGTCGACGCCTCAGCGGGGGATGAGCGTCAGCAGTGATGCCTCGGGCCGGCAGGCGAACCGTACCGGGGCGGTGGGATGGGTGCCGAGACCGGCGGAGACGTGCAGCCAGGCGTCCGAGTCGGGCCAGCGGTGCAGGCCGCGTGCCATGGACCGGGGCAGGTCGCAGTTGGTGGTCAGGGCTCCGACGAGCGGGACCCGCACCTGTCCGCCGTGGGTGTGCCCGGCGAGCAGCAGTTCGAAGCCGTCGGCGGCCATCTCGTCCAGCACCCGGGGCTCGGGCGAGTGGGTGAGCCCGATGGCGAGGTCGGTCCGCTCCCCGACCTGTCCGGCCACCGAGGAGTAGTCGTCGCGTTCGATGTGCGGGTCGTCCACGCCGACCAGTTCGATCACCCGACCGCCGGACTTGATCGTCGTACGGGCGTTGTTCAGGTCCGCCCAGCCGGCGCCGACCAGCACCTCACGCAGCTCCTCGAACGGCAGTTCGACGCCCTGCACGTACTCGCGCTCCGGCAGGAGGTAGCTGAACGGGTTCTTCCAGACCGGTCCCCGGTAGTCGTTGGAGCCGAACACGAACGCGCCCGGGTAGTCGAGCATCGGTTGCAGGGCCCGTAGGGCGCCGGGTACCGCCTCGGGATGGGCGAGGTTGTCACCGGTCACCACGACCAGGTCGGGATCGGTGGCGGCCAGTGAGGCCACCCAGGCCTGTTTGCGGCGCTGGTCGGGCATCATGTGCAGGTCCGACAGGTGCAGGATGCGCAGCGGTTCGGCGTCGGTGGCCAGCACCGGTACGTCGTACCGGCGCAGGGTGAACATGTTGCGCTCGACGAGCGAGGCGTACGCCAAGGCGGCGCCGCCGGCCACGACGGTCCCGGCGGCCAGCTGGAATACTGTGCGCTTTCGCATGCCGCTCAGGGTAGTTTGACCGTCCATGGGCACCTTGAAGGACCTCCTGACCTCAGACATGCGGACCGCGCTGAAGGCTCGTGACGAGCTGACCACCTCGACGCTGCGGATGGCGTTGGCGGCGATCGGTACCGCCGAGGTCGCCGGTAAGGCGAAGCGGGAACTCTCCGACCAGGAGGTGCTGGCGGTGCTCGTCAAGGAGGAGAAGAAGCGCCGGGAGGCGGCGACCGCGTTCGGTGACGCCGGCCGGGCCGAGCAGGCGGACCGGGAGCGGGCCGAGGGCGAGGTGCTGAACCGGTACCTGCCCACGCAGCTTCCCGACGAGGAGTTGGCCGAGCTGGTCGCGGGGGCGCTGTCCGCCGGTGGTTTCACCGAGCGGGGGCAGATGGGTCCGGCGATGAAGGCGGCGCAGGCCGCGGTCGCCGGCCGGGCCGAGGGCGGTCGGGTCGCCGCGGAGGTACGCCGTCAGCTCGGCGCCGGATAGCGGGCGCAGACCCGCCAGCGGACAGAGAACGGCCCGCCGGAGAACGGCCCGCCGGAGAAACGGCCCGCCGGAGAACGGCCCGCCGGAGAACGGCCCGCCGGAGAACGGCGGACAGAGAACGGGCGGTCACCCCGGCACCGGGGTGACCGCCCGTTCGTCGTCCTTACTCGGGCCCTGGGTCACGCCCGCTGCTGGCGGGCGGGCGTGACCGGAGTTGCCGGGTCAGCGCCTCGGTGGCGGGTTGCCGCCCGCCCCCTTGCCGTTGCTGACCTCGATGACCACCGGACCGCCCTTGATCGTCCTGCCGTCCGGGCTGGTGCCGGCCGCCGTGCCTGCCGGGCAGGTCGAGTCGACCTTGCCGCCCACCTCGGCGTCGAAGCCGGCGTTCTTGACCCGGGAGAGAGCGCTCGAAACCGGCTGGCATTTGACGTCCGGAATGGTTCGCTGATCACCCATGATGATCTTGCCGGAGGGCGGGGTGAACTGGATCGACTTCTTTCCCCTCATGGCGTCCCGCATCGCCTGATAGACCGGGGGATTGACGCCACCTCGCACGTCGTGCCCCATGTCCTGGGTGGTCTCGGCCCAGTCGGGATCGGCGAGGATGCCCGCCATCGCGAGTTGCTTGGTCATCACGACCAGCGAGGCGGTCTTCTCGCCGTCGGTCGTACCGCTCTTGCCGGCCACCGGCTTTCCGACGATGCCACGGACGTTCTGCGCGGTGCCGCTGGTGCAGCGGGACGTGGAGGAATCGTCACCGACCGGGCATCGGGCCGCATCCACGGCGGCCCGGGCCACCTCGGTCTTGATCCGCTGCTCGCAGCGCGGGTTGGCGATGTCGAGCTTGTTGCCCTCCTGGTCACGGATCTGCTGCACCGGGATCGGCTCGCAGTACTTGCCGTCCGCGGCCAGCGTGGCGTACGAGTTGGCCAGTTCCAGCGGCGTGGTCTGGGAGACACCCAGGGTGAACGCGCCCCAGTCGTTGGCGTACTCCTTGTTGGAGGCGTACCGGAGGTCGTTGCTGGCCCGGAAGGTGATCCCCATCCGCTTCGCCGCGTCGACGACCTTGGCCGCGCCGACCCGCTCCTGCAATGGCACGAAGAAGGTGTTCACCGACCTGCCGAACGCGGTCCACATGTTCGCCGGGCCGGCCATGCTCGGACTGGCGTTCTGCGGGCAGTACTTGTTGGTGCCCTTGCAGGCGGCCGAGGAGCCGTACTCGACGATGTACTTCGTCTGGGCGATCGGCTTGGCGTTGATCGTGTGGTGCAGTGGGTAGCCGTTCTCCAGGGCCGCCACGATCGTGAAGATCTTGAACGTCGAGCCGGCCTGGTAGCCGGTGATGTCGCCGCCACCGGTCAGCAGCGGGTTGGTGGTGTTCGGGTACGTCCCCCGGATCTTCTTCTTCTTTTTGGCCGGGTTCGTGGAGATCTTGTTCTGTGGCTTCTTCGGGTCGTCCAGCTTGTAGTTCCGGTTGACGGCCAGGGCGCGAACGCGCCCGCTGCCGGGCTCGATCGCCGCCAGCATCATCGCTTCCTTCTTGCCCGTCTTGACGTTCCGCTCGATGGCGTCCTTGGACGCCTTCTGCGTCTTCGGGTCGAGGGTGGTGACGATGCTGTAGCCACCGCTCTTCAGCCGGCGCTCCCGGTCGTACCTGGTGGGGCCGAACGTCTCCTGCTCCATCCACCAGCGGTAGAAGAAGTCGCAGAAGAAGCCCCAGTCGTTCTTGTTGGTGGCGACGCAGCCGTTGGGGGTGCGCTTGTCCTTGACCGTCAGCTTGGCCGCCCTGGCCGCGGTGGCCTCGACCTCGGTGATCGCGCCGGTCTTCACCATCTCGCCGAGCACCCAGTTCCGCCGCTCGAGCGCCGCCGGGTAGCCGCTCTTGGTGGTCGGGTCGTTGTCCGAGGGCGCCTTCACCATGCCGGCGAGCATCGCGGCCTCTTCGAGCTTGAGGCTCTTCGGGTGCTTGCCGAAGTACACCTGGCTGGCCGCGAAGATGCCGTACGCGCCGTTGCCGAACGGGGCGATGTTGAGGTAGCCCTCCAGGATCTCGTCCTTGGTCAGGTCGGCGTCGAGTTGCAGGGCGTACCGCATCTCGCGGAGCTTGCGGGCGCTGGTGTCCTCGGTGGCGGCGACGACGTCCTGCGGGTGGGTCGCCGAGTAGGCGATGGTGAGCCGGACGTACTGCATCGTCAACGTCGAGGCACCCTGGGTGGTGACGCCCGCCTGGTTGTTCGCCACGAAGGCTCGGGCGACACCGTTCATGTCGACGCCGTTGTGCTCGTAGAAGCGCTTGTCCTCGGCGGCGATCAGGGCCTTGCCGACGGCGGGCGCGACGTCCTTCAGCGGTACGTCGCGACGGTTCTCGTCGTACATGGTCGCCAGCGGTGTCTTGCCGTCCGAGGCGTACAGGTAGCTGATCTGCGGCGCCTTCTTGACGGTCAGTTCGGTGGGCAACTTGTCGAACGTCTCCGAGCCGGCCTTCGCGGCCAGTCCGGACATCGCCACTGCGGGGAAGGCGGCCGCCGCGACCACCACGCCGGCCAGCAGGCCACAGATCAGCAGCGACGCGGCGTTGGTGAAGACATTGTGGTCACGCTTCCGCATCCAGGTCACCTCGACAGGGTACGTGAATCAACACCGAGGACGCGCCCAGCGTTCTTTCCCCATTTCCTGCTGGCGCTGGCCTCGTTGTGCTAAACGCATGACCCCCGGCGTGCGGTTGCGGTCTTCTGCTGCAGAGTCTCCTCCTTTCGGGACGCCTCCGCAGCGTTTTCGCAGATCACTGCCGGGTAGTCAGGGCCGGATTGCCGGACGAAGAGTCAGGGACTGTCCGGGTTGACGGATTTGGCTGACAACGTTGCGTAATCAGTTGACTACAGAGCATGATGGTCGGGCGAGAGAATCGCATGTCGTCCGTGGTGCCCGGGGGAGGGCGGCACGGGTGGCCGGGGGGTTATCGCCGGCTGACCGGCTCTGGTCGGTAGCGGGACTGCAAGGGGGGACAGAAACAGATGGGCATGATCACAGACTGGCCCACGTTGGCGGCGTGTCAGAACGGGGATCCTGACGCGCTGTTCGTACAGGGCGCCGAACAGAACGTGGCGAAGCGGATCTGCCGCAGCTGCCCCGTGCGTTACGAGTGCCTGGCCGACGCGCTCGACAACCGGATCGAGTTCGGAGTGTGGGGCGGCATGACCGAGCGGGAACGCCGGGCCTTGCTGCGTCGGCACCCGCAGGTCGCGAGCTGGCGGAAGATGTTCGAGGCAGCCATGAAGAACAAGGACAAGGTCCTCGTCACGGCTGGCTGATCGCGGCACCTATCGTGCGCAGCCCGTCGACGTCGTGCACGTCGGCGGGCTGAGCCGTGACCGCCACCGTCGGCACCGTGGGAAAGGCATCGGTGAAGACCCGGGCCACCCGGCGCTCCCGACCGGCCTGCTGGGTCAGGGCCGCATGGGCGCGCAGGGTCTCGACCGTCGCCTCGTGGCCACCGAGCTCCTCGAGTCGGTCGGCGGCGGCCAGACTGTCGGCCGCGGTGGGCGTCTCGACCGCCGGCAGATGCACCCGGTTGAGCACCAGGCCGGCGAGCGGCATCCGCTCCTCGCCCAGCCGGCCCGCGAAATACGCGGCCTCCCGGACCGCGTCCGGCTCCGGGACCGCGACCAGGAGAAAGGCCGTCTCCCGCGCCTGCAGCACCCGGTACGTCTGCTCGGCGCGCTGCCGGAAGCCGCCGAACATCGAGTCGAGCGCCGCCACGAAACCGGACAGATCAGTGAGCAACTGGGCGCCGAGCACCTTCTGCACCACTCGGGAGAACATCCCGAACGAGGCCGTCACCAGACTGAACATGCTGCGGCCGCCGCTTCGGGCCGGAGCCAGCAGCAGTCGCAGCATCCGACCGTCCAGAAACCGGGAGAGCCGGGCCGGCGCGTCGAGGAAGTCGAGCGCGGATCGTGACGGGGGCGTGTCGACCACGATCAGATCCCAGTCGCCACGGGCGTGCAACTGCCCCAGCTTCTCCATCGCCATGTATTCCTGCGTACCGGCGAAGGTCGAACTCATCGCCTGGTAGAACGGGTTCGCGAAGATCTCCGCCGCCTTCGCCGGATCGGTGTGCGCGAGCACCACGTCGTCGAAGGTCCGCTTCATGTCCAGCATCATGGCGTGCAGCTGGCCACCGCTCGCCTCGACGTCGATCCCCTTGACCTGACGGGGGGTGTTGTCCAGTTCCGTCAGGCCGAGCGACTGGGCCAGTCGTCGGGCCGGGTCGATGGTGAGCACCACCGTACGCCGGCCGTGCCGCTCGGCGGCCCGGAGAGCCAGCGCGGCGGCGGTGGTGGTCTTGCCCACCCCACCCGCGCCACAGCAGACCACGATCCGGACGCCGGGATCGGCGAGGATCTGGTCGATGTCCAGCCGCGGCGCTGGGTGATCGGGACGCACCAACCGAGCGTATCGGGACAGTGCCGCGCCGATGGTGTGGTGGCGCCCAGGTGTGAGTCAGTCGGCTATGGCGCCACCCGTTCGGGCCGGTACCCCGCACCGTCGGCGGCACCCGACGGCCCGCTCGGCTCAGCTCGCCGGACCGAGCAGGGTGTCGGCGATCATGTCCAGCCCCACCCGGTCCACGCCCTCGGTCAGCAGGGGCAGCTCGACCAGGGGCAGCCCCAGTTCGACCAGCTCGGCGCGGAGTGACTCCTCGAGGTTCCGCCGGATGAGCTGGTCACGGGCCTCGGCGTGCAACCCGGCGACGGTCGCCCGGTCGGTCGGCAGGCCGGCGGCGGCCAGCCCGCGACGCAGCTCGGCCTGGGTGACCTTGCCGGCCAGCAGCGCCGGCCGGGTGGCGTTGAGGATCAACCGGCCGACCGGGATGCGCAGCGTGGTCAGGTCGGCGATGGCGTCGATAGTCTCCTGGACCGGCATCTCCTCCAGCAGCGTGACCACGTGTACGGCGGTCATCGGCGAGCGCAGCAGCGCCGCGACTCCCTCGCTCTGGGTCTTGATCGGGCCGACCTTCGCCAGCCGGGCCGTCTCGGCGGTGACGTTCAGGAACCGGCCGATCCGACCCGTGGGCGGGGCGTCGAGCACCACCGCGTCGTACACCCGGCGCTTGTCGGCCGTCCGGGTGGTGGCCTCCTTGACCTTGCCGGTGAGCAGCACGTCCCGCAGGCCGGGCGCGATGGTGGTGGCGAAGTCGATCGCACCGAGCTTGCGCAGGGCCCGCCCCGCGGCGCCGAGCTTGTAGAACATGTCGAGGTATTCGAGGAGGGCCTCCTCGGAATCGACCGCGAGGGCACGAACCTCACCGCCGCCCCGGGCGGTGGCGATCGGCCGCTCCTCGTACGGCAGCGGGTCGGTGCCGAAGAGCTGGGCGATGCCCTGCCGGCTCTCCACCTCGACCAGCAGCGTACGGCGCCCGCCACTGGCCAGCGCCAGCGCCAGCGCGGCGGCCACCGTGGTCTTGCCGGTCCCGCCCTTGCCCGTGATCACGTGAAGCCGGGCGGGCCAACGGGCGCTGGCCCGTTCGGCGTCCGCCCGGTCGACCGACTCCTCGCCCGCTCGCACCCTCCGAGCCTATCCAGCCGGACCGGTCAGACCACGTCGCAGACCCACCACCCGTTCTCCTCGACCACGATGAACCCCAGCCGCTGGTCGACGGTCCGCTCGTCGCCGGTCGTCATGGTCAGCGTCGTCGAGACGAGGGCCCGCTCGGTGTCCTGTTCGTCGATCCTGGGTTCGGTCCACCGGAACCGGGGCGTGTCGTGCGTCCTCATCTGGTCCGCCACCTCCTCGACCTTCGCGGCGATCTTGTCGTCGTCACGGGCCTGCGGGCAGGTCAGGTCGGCGGCCCGGCCGGGGTCCCGGTCCGTGTAGACCGCCTTGAGGAAGGCGTCCACGGCGGCGCCCGGCCCGGCGGCGCCCTCACCCCGGTCGGCGTTGCGGAGCAGCAGGTAGGCGGAGACACCGCCGCCGACGCACAGCAGCAGCGTCGTCGCCAGCGCAATCGACGCGACGAGCAGGCCGCGACGCTTCTTCGGCGCCGGGGCGAGCCCGATCGGGGGATAGCCGCCGGCGGTGGTCGGGCCGTCGGCAGCGGGATAGGGGGCGCCCGGCCCCGGATGCGCGAAGCCCGGCTCGCCGTACGGCGGGGGTGGCGGTGGCGGCGGAGACGCGGTCCATTCCGAGGTCGTCGACGGTTCCGGTACGGCCGTCGGATCGACGTGGGCCGTCGGGTGCTCGGCATCCCGTTTATATGCAATGTCCGGATCGGCCGTCGAAGTGGCCGCCGGCTCGGCGTCCGGTGTTGCCGGACTTCCCGAGGCCGTGGCGCTGTCCTCGGAGGTCGAGGTCGAGGGCGAGGGCGATTCGGTCGGGTCGACAGGTGCGGCGCGGTCACCTGGCGGGCGGGGAGCCTCGTCGTCGGGCGGCTGCGTCATGATTCCCCAATCCCGGTGGCCCCGATGCGGTGGTCAACGTGGCCGGCCGGCGGGCTGCGAGGGCTGGCGTGGTCGAAGGGCGGAACCGAAGGGCGTGCTGACCCACCGCGGCGAGGGTAACCCGCCGTGCCCAGTCGGGGACGTACCGGTCGGACGGGACGTCAACTCCGGCGAACCGGCCGGGAGGCGTACTCGTCCCGGCGGTGCAGCCCGTAGGCTGTCGCCGATACGCCCCCCGAGACCGAGGAGACCGCTAGCAATGCAGAAGTGGGAGTACGCCACGGTGCCGCTGCTCGTGCACGCCACCAAGCAGATTCTCGACAACTGGGGCGAGGACGGCTGGGAGTTGGTGGCAGTGGTGCCCGGTCCCAACCCCGAGCAGCTCGTCGCGTACCTCAAGCGGGCGAAGCCGTGACCGCAGGGCCACATGCCAAGCTCGCCGAGCTGGGTCTGGCGCTGCCCGAGGTGGTTCCACCGCTGGCCGACTACGTCCCGGCGGTCCAGTCCGGTCGGCACGTGTACGTCTCCGGCCAGCTGCCCCTGATGGACGGCAAGCTGCTGGCCACCGGCAGGGTCGGTGCCGGGGTCTCCGCCGAGCAGGCGAAGGATCTGGCCGCCCGGTGTGCCCTCAACGCGCTGGCCGCGATCGACGCGCTGGTCGGGTTGGAGACCGTGGTGAAGATCGTCAAGGTGACCGGGTTCGTGGCGTCCGCGGACGGTTTCACCGGCCAGCCCGCCGTGGTGAACGGTGCGTCCGAACTCTTCGGCACCGTGTTCGGCGAGGCCGGACGGCATGCCCGGAGTGCGGTCGGCGTCGCCGAACTGCCGCTGGGCGCCCCGGTCGAGGTCGAGGTGATCGTCGAGGTCGCCTGACCGGAGGCCGAGCCGGGTCGGGTTGAGGACAGCCGCGCGTTCCAGGGTTGTCGTCTGTGCGTCGTACCATCTCAGCCATGACCGGGCACGTGACGACGCCGGCCGCGGCGCTGGCCGACCAGCTACCGAGCTGGGCGACGCTGGTCCGCGCCCCGAACCCGGGCCCGATGACCCTGGACGGCACCAACACCTGGGTGCTCGGCGTTCCGGGCGCCGACGGCGTACTGGTGGTCGACCCCGGTCCGCTCGACGAGGGGCATCTCGCGGCGGTGGCCGCGCTCGGGCCGGTCGCCGGGGTGCTGCTCACGCACACGCATCCCGACCACGCCGAGGGGATGGACCGGTTCCTGGAGCTGACCGGGGCCGAGGAGTTGATCTTCCGCTGCGGCTGGTCGACGATCGAGGCCGCCGGCCTGCGGGTACGGCTGCTGATCACCCCCGGCCACACCGCGGATTCGCTGTGCTTCGTGGTCGAGGGCGGGGACGAGCGGGCCGTCTGCACCGGGGACACGATCCTGGGCCGGGGCACCACCGTCGTCGCCCATCCCGACGGCGATCTCGGGGACTACCTCGACAGCCTGACGGAATTGACGGCGTACGACGAGACACCCGCGCTGCCGGGGCACGGCCCGGCGCTGGCCGACTGCGCCGTGGCGGCCCGGTTCTACCTGGCCCACCGGCGGGCCCGGCTAGACCAGGTCCGCCGGGCGGTGGCCGACGGTGCCACCAGCGCCGAACAGGTGGTGGCGACGGTCTACGCCGACGTGGACCGGACGCTCTGGCCGGCGGCCGAATGGTCGGTCCGGGCACAGCTCGCCTATCTCGATCAGGAGAACCGGGAATCCGGCCGGGGGGCCGGTGGGTTGGACATCTCGTGACCTGCCCGGTGTGTGGAACCGTCGCCGTACCCGGAGCGCGGTTCTGCCACAACTGTGGAGTCGCGCTGCCCGCTGCCGCCACCCTGCCGGAGGCGGAGCGGCGGGTGGTAACGGTACTTTTTGGCGACCTGTCCGATTTTACCTCCTGGTCGGAGGACCTTGACCCGGAACGGGTCAGCACGGTCACCGACCGGGTGCTGGCGGCGCTCGCGGGCGCGGTCAAGACGTTCGGCGGGCACGTCGACAAGCTGACCGGTGACGGGATCATGGCGGTCTTCGGGGCGCCGGTCGCGCACGAGGACGACGCCGAGCGGGCGGTCCGGGCGGCGCTGTCCATGCAACGGGCGGTCCGCCGGGTGCTGGACGACGAGCAGGGGGGCGGTGCCCCACTCGGGCTGCGGGTCGGCCTCAACACCGGAGACGTGGTCGCCGGCATCCAGGCCGCGATCGAGTACACCGTCATCGGCGACACCGTGAACACCGCCGCCCGGCTGGCCGACGCCGCCGCGATCGGCGCCGTCTACGCCGGAGCCCGGACGGCGGCGGCGACCCGACGGGTCGCCTCCTGGCGGGCGCTGCGCCCGTTGCGGCTCAAGGGCAAGCGGGAGCCGGTCGAGGCGTACGAGCTGCTGGGACTGCTCGACGCGCCCGGCACCCGGTCCGGGCTCGGTGACGAGGCGCCGTTCGTCGGTCGGGAGACCGAGATCGGCCGGGTCGCCGGCCGGCTCGCCGAGGTCATCGACCAGGGTGAGCCCCGGGTACTGCTGATGACGGCCGAGGCCGGCATCGGCAAGTCCCGGTTCGGCGCCGAGGTGGAACGGCTGGCCGCCGGCTACGACGTCGGCGCCGGACGGTACGCGACCCACACCGGTGCCCGGGTGCTCTCGGTGAAGTGCGCGGCGTTCGGTGAGCGTCGCCGGTTGGCGCCCCTCGCCGACCTGGTCCGGGCCGCGGTCGGCCTACCGGACGGCCCGGCCACCGCCGTGACCCGGACGGTGGTCGAGGAGCGGCTGCGCCGACTCGGTCAGCGGTTGGCCCGGTACCGTCCCGACCCGCCACCGGTCGCCGTCGACCTCCTGCTCGCACTGCTGGGCTACGCCGACCTGCCGCCGGCGCACGGCACCGTGCCGGCCGGCCCCGCCGAGTGGTCGGCCGGCGAGCCCGCGTCGGCCGCCGACGCGATCCCGGCCGCCGTCGCCGAACTGCTCAGTGCGCTCGCCGCCGAGACTCCGCTGGCGGTCATCGTCGACGATCTGCACGATGCCACACCGGAGACCACGGATGCCCTCGGCGTGACCCTGTCCCGGCTGACCGGGCCGGTGCTGGTGCTGCTGCTCGGTCGCCCCGAACTCGTACGCACCGCCGGGGCGTTGACCCGGCTGGCCGACGCCGAGGTGCACTCGCTGCCGCCGCTGCGGGGCGCGGACGCCGCCCGGCTGCTCACCGCGTACCTCGGCGGAGGGCGGTTGCCGCAGGCCGATGTCGACCGGCTGCTCGCCACCGCCCAGGGGAACCCGTTCTACCTGGCCGAACTGGTCACCCTGCTGATGGAGCGGGGTGCCCTGACCACGGTGCTGGACCGGACCGCCAGCCGGACCGGACCGGGCCTCGGTCTCCGCCCCGGCATCGTTGCCGCGCCCGGCGCCGGCCGGGTCCGTGCCGCCGGTTCCGGCCCCGGAACCACCCGGACGGGTACGGCCGCAGGGGCCCCGTCCGGCGCCGACGCCTCGTCCGGCCCCGCCGACGGTCCGGGATCCGCCGGTCCACCAGCACCCGCAGGACCGGGCTCCGCCGGCTTCTGGCGGCTGGTACCGGGCTCGCTGGGCAGCCGGTTGCTCTCCCGGGACCTCGCCGCCGTACTGGCGGCCCGGATCGACGCGTTGCCGGCCGAGGCGCGGGCGGCCCTGCGCGACGCCGCCGTCATCGGTGACACGGTGCCGGCCGGCGCACTGGAGGCGCTGCGCGAGCGGCGCGCCGGGCGCGAAGGTCGGCCGACGGCGGTCGTGGCGGTCGAGCTGGAGCGGGCCGTGGAGGAGCTGCTCCAGCGTCGCATGCTGCACCGCAACCGGGAGGGCTACATCTTCGCCACCCCGCTGATGCGCGAGGCCGTCTACGCCGGGATCGGCAAGGCCGACCGCGCCGACCGGCACGCGGCGCTGGCCGAGTGGGCCGCGCCGCCGGCCGCCGTAGCCCTGCCGGGTCAGGTGGTCCGAAGCGACGCCGCCGCCCTGTCGGGTCGGGCCATCGGGGCCGGCGCCGGGCCGACCGGAATGTCGGAGGCGGAACGCGACGCGTTCGTCGCCGAGCACGCCGAGCGCGCGACCGCATTCGCGGACGTGGTCAGCCTGCGCTCCGACGCCACGGCCAGAAACGTCGCGCCGCTGGGCATGGCGGCGCTCAACCGGTCCGCCCGGCGGGCTCTCGCGGCCGGAGAACCGGCACAGGCCGTCCAGTACGCGGAGCGGTCCGCCCGGCTCGCCGGGGAGTCCGTGCCCGGCGGCGACCGGCTGGTGCACGCCCGCGCCCTGCTCCAGGTGGGCCGGATCGCCGACGCGCTCGCCTTCGCCGAGAAGATCGGCGCGAACGCGGGGGACGACGCCGCCGTCCGGGCCGGAGCGTTGCTCGTCGTCGGGCAGGCGTACCAGGCGCAGGGTGATCGCTCCCGGGCGGTGAGCACCTGGCAGGAGGCGTTGCAGGTGGCCACCGGGGCGGGACTGCCCGGGCCACGGGCGTCGGCGATGCGGCGGCTCGGGATGGCCGACTTCGTCAGCGGTCGGCTGAGTCAGGCCAGCAGTCGGTTCGCCGGGGCGTACGAGGTCAATCTGGAAGCCGACGATCCGCGGGGCCAGGCCTGGTCCCTGCAGAACCTGGCCTGGGTGACCACCACCCGGGGAGACTTCGCCGGCACCGACGCGGTGCTCGACCGGGCGGCCCGGCTCTTCGCCGAGATCGACGATCCGGTGGGACAGGCCTGGCTGCGTGGCACCACCGCGTTCGCCCGGCTGCTCGCCGGCCGGCTCGGCGAGGCCCGCCGGTTGGCCCGGGTCTTCCTGCCGTTCGGTGAGCGGGTCGGCGAGGCGTGGGCGGTCGGCACACTGCGCGCCGTGGAGGCGTTCGCCGCGGCCGAGCTGGGCGAGCTCGCCGAGGCGGACCGCGAGGCGCGGCGGGCGTACCGGGACTTCGCCGCCGCGTCCGACGACTGGGGCCGGGGCTTCGCCCTGGTCGTACGGGGTGCCGTCGCCCGAGGGGTGGGCGAGCCGGAGCACGCCGTCGACCTGCTCACCGACGCGCTCGCGTACGGCCGCCGCACCTCGCACCCGCTGCTGACCGGTCTGGCCGGCACGTTGCGGGGGTTCGTGGCGCTGGACCGGGGCGACGTGGCCGGGGCCGAGCGGGACGCCGAGGCGGTGCTCGCGGCCGTCGAGCCGCACAACCCGCTGGCACCGACCCAGCTCGGTCCCCGGATGCTGCTCGCCGCCTGCCGGCTGGCCGACGGTGACGCGCCTACCGCGGTGAGCCTGCTCGAACCGATCGCGGCGGCCGGCGCGGTGCCGTCGGTGATCTTCTCCCGGCGCCAGGCCCTGGCCCGGTACGCCGCCGCGCTGCTCGCCGACGGGCAGGCGGCGGTGGCGCTGGACTGGGCCCGGCAGGCGGTGGCGGCACCGGGTGAGGACGTCCGCAGTCAGGTGATCGCGGCACGGGTGCTCGCCGAGGCGTTGGCCGAGGCCGGCGAGTGGGCGGAGGCGGGTCTGGTCGCCGACGAGGCGGTCCGGCTGGCGTACTCGACCCAGCAGACCAGTGAGCGGGCGGCCGCGGAGGCGTTGCGGGCCCGGCTGCCCCGGGACCCGCAGCCGACCGGGGACGGGACGGTCGTCATCCGGCAGCGCGAACCCGGAGGGGTGCCGGGCCCCGGGGCGCCGGTCGAGGTCCCACCCGGTGCCCGGATCGGTTCTGTCGATCTCCGGGATACCGCACAGCCCGGGCAGCCGATAGCCTAGCTCCAAATCCGTCCACAGCGGACGGGCGTCGGCACGAAGGGCGGAGTCTGTGAGACTGCCCCGCTCGGCTGCGGCGTGGACGATCGCCGTCTTCGGAGGACTTGCCCTCCTGCTCGGCGCCGTGGGTCTGGTCCGGCCGGAGGCGCTGCTCACGTTGCTCGGCTTCGAGGTGCTGCCGACCGCCGAGCGGGCGTCGGGCGACTACACCCGGACATTCGTCACCGCCTCGTCGATGGCGTCCTTCAACATGGGTGTCTACTATCTGCTCGCCGCCGGTTCGGGCTGGCAGCCGTTCTTCCGGTTCACCGTCGTCTTCCGGCTGCTGACCTTCATCGTGTTCACGGTGCTGGTGCTGACCGAGGTGGCGCCGCCGCGATTTTTCGGTGTCGCGCTCTGGGAAGGGGCCGGAGCGGTCGCCACGGGCGTCGCGTTGTGGCTGGACCGGCGTCAGATTGGCAACCAGGCGATAACAGCCACGGGTACGGGGGGCTGAATCGTCTCATGTCTTCGGTATTTTCGATTCTGTGACTGACACCCCGCCCGGCGCGCTGCCTCTGCCCGTGGTGCCCGGCCTGACGGATTTGTCGGTCTTTGCCCGAGGTGGCTATGCCACGGTCTACCGGGCCACCCAGCAGTCCGTGGGGCGCGAGGTCGCGGTGAAGGTCGAGAACCGCACCCTGGACAGCGAGCGGGACCAGCGGCGATTCCTCCGCGAGGCCCGCGCCGCCGGCCGGATGTCGTCCCACCCGCACGTGGTCGACCTCTTCGACGCCGGAGTCACCGAGGATCAGCATCCGTACCTGATCATGGAGCTGTGTGACGGCTCGTACGCGGAGCGTATGCGCAGCTCGCCACTGACCCCGGTCGAGGCGCGCGACGTCGGAGTGAAGATCGCCGACGCGCTCGCCGACGCCCATCAGCTCGGCGTGCTGCACCGCGACGTCAAGCCGGCCAACATCCTCTACTCGCGGTTCAACGAACCGGCACTGGCCGACTTCGGACTGGCCGTGCTCGCCGAGGCCCGGGACACGGCGATCACCCTGGAGGTGCTCACCCCGGCGTACGCGCCACCGGAGATGTTCCGGCACAGTCCGCCCTCGCCGGCCGTCGACGTGTACGCGCTCTGCGCCACCCTGTACGCCGTGATGCACGGCAAGCCGCCGCGCTGGCAGGCCGACCGGAACCCCGGACTGCTCACCCTGATGGAGCTGTTCACCGAGCCGATCCCGGAGCTGCCGGGCGTGCCGACGAGGCTGCTGGACCTGCTCCGCTACGGGATGGCGAACGACCCCTCGGACCGACCCTCGGCCGAGCAACTGCGGGATCTGCTCGCCAGCGTTCCGCTGGAACCACCCACGGTCGGTGCCGGTCCGTACTCCGGGATGATGGGCGCCGTACCGGTCTCCGGGATTCCGGTGTCGGGCGGCCCGGGATCCGGCGGCCCGGGATCCGGCGGCCCGGGATCCGGCGGCCCGGGATCCGGCGGCCCGGGATCCGGCGGCCCGGGATCCGGCGGCCCGGGATCCGGCGGCTCCTGGCCCGGGGGTTCCGGGTCCACGTCGGCCGGCGGCGTCGCCCCGGTGTCCGCCGGTCCGGCGGTGGAGGCCGGATCCAGGCCGGTGTCGGGGGCACCCGCACCCAGGACACCCACGTCCGGCGCGCCGGTTTCCGGAACTCCGGTCTCCGGCGTACCGGTTTCCGGCGTACCCACCTCGGGTGGTG
>NZ_JADPUN010000217.1 GCF_015690345.1 Plantactinospora alkalitolerans
GGTCCGGCCGCCACCGCCCGCTGGCCCCGGCCGCCACCGCCCGCTGGCCCCGGCCGCCACCACCCGTAGACCCGGACCGGAACACCCGTCGACCCCGGCCCGGACCACCCGTCGACAAAGGCTCGACTATCCGGCGGCGATGCCGGCCCGCTCCGCCGCCGTTCGCCAGGCGGCTCCACTGTCGGCCGTCGGCCGGTAGGTCCGGGTGGATCCGGTACGGCGCAGCAGTGCGCGCAGGTCGGTCAGCCCACCCGTCAGCACACCGAGCGCGCGGGCCTGGACGAGGGCGTTGCCCAGCGCGGTCGCCTCCACCGGACCGGCCACCACCGGCAGGCCGCAGGCGTCCGCGGTGAGCTGGCAGAGCAGTTCGTTGCGGGCACCGCCGCCGACGATGTGCACCACCTCGACGTCCCGTCCGGACAGCCGCGCCGCCTGCCGTACCGCCGCCCGGTGGGCGAGCGCCAGGCTGTCCAGGATGCACCGGGTCAGCGCGGCCGGGCCGTCCGGCACCGGCTGGCCATGTCGGGCGCACATCCGGGCCAGCCGGGCGGGCATGTCGCCGGGCGGCAGGAACTCCGGGGCGTCCGGGTCGACGACGGCGGCCAGCGGAGGCTGCCGGGCCGCGGCGGCCAGCAGCTCCGTCAGGTCGACGGAGAGCCCCTGCGACCGCCACACCCGCAGCGACTCCTGGAGCAGCCAGAGGCCCATCACGTTGCGCAGGTAGCGGACCGTTCCGTCCACCCCGGCCTCGTTGCTGAAGTTGGCCGTCCGGCTCGCCCCGGAGAGCACCGGCTCGGCCAGCTCGACCCCGACCAGCGACCAGGTGCCGCAGGAGATGTAGGCGAACCGGCCGTCCCCGGCCGGAACCGCGGCGACGGCGGAGGCGGTGTCGTGCGAACCGACCGCGGTCACCGGCACCGGGCGGTCGGCGCCGACCGCCTCCCGGACCTCCGGCCGCAGCTCGCCGGCCGGATCGCCGGGCTGACGCAGCGGGCCGAACAACCGGGCCGGCAGACCGGACCGACCGATCAGGTCCGAGGACCACTGCCGGGTACGCACGTCGAGCAGTTGGGTGGTGGAGGCGTTGGTGACCTCGCTGCCCGGAACGCCGGTCAGCCAGTACCCGAGCAGGTCGGGGACCAGCAGCATCGTCTCGGCCCGGTCCAGCGCCGGGGTGCCGAGTTCGGCGGTGAGCTGGAACAGGGTGTTGAACGGCAGCAGTTGCAGCCCGGTCGTGTCATAGAGGTAGTCCGCGCCGAGCGCGCCGACCACCCGGTCCGATACTCCGTCGGTACGCCGGTCCCGGTAGTGCACCGGGTTGCCGACCAGGGCGCCGGTGGCGTCCAGCAGTCCGTAGTCGACGGCCCACGAGTCGATCCCGATGCTGGCCAGATCGGGCCGGCGGGTCAGCGCCGCCCGGATCCCGGTCAGGGTCTCGGCGTACAACCGGGGTACGTCCCAGTGCAGCGTGTCGAGCAGTCGTACCGGCTCGTTGGCGAACCGGTGCACCTCGGTCAGGGTCACCCCGTCCCGGTCGACCTCGGCCAGCATCACCCGGCCACTGGCCGCACCGAGATCGACCGCGGCCACCGCCGTCGACCTGACCGGCGAGGGCGGCGAACTCATCGGCCCGCCTCGCTCCGCCCATCGTCGTGACGAACCCTGACACGATGCCGGCCGGTACGCCCGCCGCGGCCGGTCATCGAAGGAACGCCGCGGCCGGTCATCGAAGGAACGCCGCGGCCACGCCGGAGTCGACCGGTACGTGCAGCCCGGTCGTGTGCGACAGTTCGCCACCGGTCAGCGCGAACACCGCGTTGGCGACGTGCTCCGGAAGCACCTCACGCCCGAGCAGGGTACGGCGGGCGTAGTAGGCACCCAGTTCCTCCTCGGGTACCCCGTACACGGCGGCCCGCTGTGCGCCCCAGCCGCTGGAGAAGATCCCGGAGCCGCGTACCACCCCGTCGGGGTTCACGCCGTTGACCCGGACGCCGTGCACGCCCAGTTCGGCGGCGAGCAGCCGTACCTGGTGTGCCTGGTCGGCCTTTGCCGAGCTGTACGCGATGTTGTTGGGCCCGGCGAAGACCGAGTTCTTGCTGGAGATGTAGACCAGATCGCCGCCCAGGCCCTGGTCGAGCAGCACCCGGGCGGCGGCCCGGGAGACCAGGAACGAACCCTTGGCCATCACGTCGTGCTGGAGGTCCCAGTCCGCGTCGGTCGTCTCCAGCAGCGACTTCGAGATGGACAGACCGGCATTGTTGACCACCAGGTCGACTCCGCCGAAGGCGAGCGCGGCGGCGGCGAAGGCCGCCTCGACGCCGGCCGGATCGGTGACGTCGACCAGCACCGGTACGGCCCGGTCGGCGTCGCCGATCTCCCCGGCGACCCTGGCGGCGGCCTCGACGTTCCGGTCGGCGACCACGACGCAGGCGCCCTCGGCGGCGAGTCGCCGGGCGATCGCCGCCCCGATGCCGGAGCCGCCACCGGTCACCAGCGCGATCCGTCCGGCCAGCGACCTCGGCTTCGGCATCCGCTGGAGTTTCGCCTCCTCCAGCTGCCAGTACTCGATCCGGAACTTCTCCGCCTCGTCGATCGGGGCGTACGTCGACACCGCCTCGGCGCCGCGCATCACGTTGATCGCGTTGAGGTAGTACTCGGCGGCGACCCGGGCGGTCTGCTTGTCCCGGCCGAAGCTGAACATCCCGACCCCGGGCACCAGCACGATCGCCGGATCGGCGCCACGCATGGTGGGGGAGTCGGGCCCGGCGAACCGCTGGTAGTAGTCCCGATAGTCCCTCCGGTACGCCTCGTGCAACTCCCGCAGCCGGGCCAGTACGTCCGGCAGCGGTGTTCCCGCCGGCAGGTCGAGCACCAGCGGCCGGATCTTGGTCCGGAGGAAGTGGTCCGGGCAGGAGGTGCCGAGCGCGGCCAGTCGCGGATGTTCGGCGCGGGCCAGGAAGTCCAGTACCGCCGGATCGTCGGAGAAGTGGCCGACCTGGAACTGTCCGGTCCGCCGGCTGTCGGTGCTGGCCAGCCCGCGCAGCACCGGGGCCAGCGCGGCGGCCCGGTCGTGTCGGCGCTCGGGCGGAAGTGCCTCGTACCCGGGTAGCACCGGGCCGAACGGTTCCGCCCGGCCGTGCTCGGCGAGGAACCGGGTGGCGGTTTCGATGATCTCCAGTGAGCGTGCCTCGCACTCCGTGCTGGTGGCGCCCCAGGCGGTGATGCCGTGTCCACCGAGGATCACGCCGATCGCCTGCGGGTTGTCCCGGGCGATCGCGGCGATGTCCAGGCCGAGCTGGAAACCGGGCCGCCGCCACGGCACCCAGAGCACCCGGTCGCCGAAGCAGCGGCGGGTCAGCTCCGGTCCGTCGGCGGCGGTGGCCAGCGCGATACCGGCGTCCGGGTGCAGGTGGTCGACGTGCGCGGCGTCGACCAGCCCGTGCATCGCGGTGTCGATCGACGGGGCGGCACCGCCCCGGCCGTGCAGGCAGTAGTCGAACGCGCCGACCATCTCGTCCTCGCGCTCGATCCCGGGATAGACGTCGGTCAGCGCGCGGAGCCGGTCCAGCCGGAGTACGGCGAGTCCGGCCTCCGTGAGGGTGCCGATGTCGCCGCCGGAGCCCTTCACCCAGATCAGTTCGACCGGACCGCCGGTGACCGGGTCGTTTCCGGTCCCCTTGGCCGAGGTGTTGCCGCCGCCGTAGTTGGTGTTGCGCCGGTCGGCGCCGAGCCGGTGGCCCCGGTCGAGCAGCTCGGCGACCTCTGGTTCGTCGCCCACGCTCAGGCCCCCCAGCCGGCCTGCTGGCCGCCGACCCGCTCGGCGGCGATCCGCTGCGCGTAACCGGACCGGGCGTACGCGGCCATCGGCTCCGGGTCGAGGCCCAGGTCCGCGCGGACCTCGCGCAGCAGCGGGCGTACGTCGGTGTCGTACGCGTCCATCAGCACCCCGTTCGCCCCGAGTACGTCCCCGGCGGCCTGGGCCGCGGCCAACGCCTCGGCGTCCACCAGCAGCGCCTTCGCGGTGGCCTCCTGCACGTTCATCACCGAGCGGATCTGGGCCGGGATCTTCGGTTCGATGTTGTGGCACTGGTCGAGCATGAAGTTCACCCCGGAGTCGGGGCGCAGCGCACCGGCCCGGACGATCTCGTGCATGATCCGGAACAGTTGGAACGGGTCGGCCGCGCCGACCATCAGGTCGTCGTCGGCGTAGAACCGGGAGTTGAAGTCGAAGGCGCCGAGCTTTCCCTCGCGGAGCAGGAAGGCCACGATGAACTCGATGTTGGTTCCCGGGGCGTGGTGGCCGGTGTCGATCACCACCTGCGCCTTCTCGCCGAGTCGTACGCAGTGCGCGTACGCGGTGCCCCAGTCCGGCACGTCGGTCATGTAGAAGGCCGGCTCGAAGAACTTGTATTCCAGCAGCATCCGCTGGTCGTCGCCGAGCCGGTCGTAGGTGGCGGAGAGCGCCTCGGCCAGCCGGTCCTGCCGGGCCCGGATGTCGTCCTGGCCCGGGTAGTTGGTGCCGTCGGAGAACCACAGTTTCAGGTCGGCCGAGCCGGTGGCGTCCATGATGTCGACGCATTCCAGCAGGTGGCCGAGGGCCTTGCGGCGGATCCGGGGATCGGGGTTGGTGACGCTGCCGAGCCGGTAGTCGTCGTCCTGGAAGACGTTGGCGTTGATGGTGCCGATCCGCACCCCCTGCTCCGCGGCGTACGACCCCAGTTTGGCGAAGTCGTCCACCCGGTCCCACGGGATGTGCAGCGAGACGATCGGCGCCACTCCGGTGAAGGCGTGCACCTGGGCGGCGTCGGCGATCTTCTCCTGTGGAGTACGCGGCACGCCGGGCTGGCTGAACACCTTGAACCGGGTACCCGAGTTGCCGTACGCCCAGGAGGGCACTTCGATACGTTGCGCACGCAGCGCGTCCCGGACGGCGATCTCGGTCATGCCGACTCCTCGCTTCGCTCGGTCATGTCAGGGCCTCCGGGGTGTCGAGCGCGGCGAGTTGCGTGTCCAGGTTGAAGATCTCGTCGAGGACGACGAATCCCTCGTCGGGGCGCCGCCCGAACAGGTCGACGAAGAACGGTGCCATTTCAGCCTGCCACCGGGCGTTGACCTCGGTGCGTTCCATCGCGGCGAGCGAGGCGGCCAGGTCGGCGGTGCGGAAGTGTCCGACCAGCAGCCCGTCGTCGTGCAGGAAGAGGGAGTAGTCGTGCCAGCCGGCCGCGTGGAGGGCCCGCAGCATCTCCGGCCAGACCTCCGCGTGCCGTTCCCGATATTCGGCCAGCCGCTCGGGCCGGACCCGCAGGACGAAACAGACTCGGCGCATCGGCGGGCCTCCCCTGAATGAACCGTTTCAACGAATGGCCCTCAACATACGAGCGACGCCACTTGCCTGTCAAGAAACCGGGTCGCTCCGGATACCGCGTGGGGACGGGCGGATCAGTTCGGCGTCCGGGTGAACTGGCTGGACTCCCGGACCACCAGCTCGGGTTCGAAGATCACCTGTTGGTGCCGGTGGCCATCCGGGTTGTTCGACTCGTCCAGCATCAACAGGGCCGCGGTCTGGCCCAGCCGTTGCCGGGGTTGGCGTACCGAGGAGAGCGGTACGGCGGCAGCGGCGGCGAAGTCGATGTCGTCGTAGCCGACCAGCGCGATGTCCTCCGGCACCCGGACCTGCTGGCGGGTGAGTTCCTGCAGGACGCCCAGCGCGAGGAGATCGTTGGCGCAGAAGACCGCGGTGGCCCGGGCGGACCGGGGCAGGCCCAGGATCCGCGATGCCGCGTCCCGACCGGCGGCCACGGTCGGACTGGGCGTCTCGAACCGGCGCAGGTGCTCCTCGGTCAGCCCCGCCTCCCGCAGCGCGTGCAGACCGCCGTGGTACCGGTCCCGCACCTGCTCCAGCCGCCACGGGCCGCCGACGAAGGCGATCCTGCGGTGCCCGGCCTCCGCCAGATGCCGGATCGCCAGTTCTCCGCCGAGCCGGTCGTCGACCGCCACCGAGCAGACGTCGGGCCGGGTCGAGCGCCGGTCCAGCAGGATGACCAGGACGCCCCGCTCCCGCAGCCGGACCAGGCGCTCGTTGGCGTCGTCGACCGGCGTGATCAGTACCCCCTGCACCCGCTGTTCCTCCAGCAGGTCGAGGTATCTGCTCTCCTTGGCCGGGTCGCCGTCGCTGTTGCAGAAGATCACCGCCATCCCGGCCGCCCCGGTGGCGTCCTCGACACCCTTGGCGACGTCGGTGAAGAACGGGTTGGCCACGTCCAGCACCACCAGGCCGAGCGTGCGACCCCGGCCCCGGCGCAGTTGCCGGGCCGCGTCGTTCGGCACGAAACCCAAGTCGTTGATCGCGGCCAGCACCCTGTTGCGGGTCGACGCGGCGACGATGTCCGGACGGTTGAGCACGTTGGAGACCGTGCCCACCGACACTCCCGCCTGGCTGGCCACGTCTCGGATGCTCACCGCTGGTCCCGGCACGACCGTCTCCCTCCGCAGCCCGCTCGTCCGGCTGAAACGTGTCAAGGTTAGCCGGCAGCGAACGCAGCGGCGTGTACGGACGGCGACATCACGCCTGGGCTGCCGCCGTGCGGATGACAGTACGCCGCGCCGCCAAGCCCCTGGGGTTCCCCCGCCGGGCCCGGGACACGCCGAGGCCGGCGGCCAGCGGAACGCGGCTCGCCGGCCGGATCTCCCGACGGTACGCTGTCGGCCGAGGGAAGCGCTTTCCCGACCTGCCGGCGATCGACCGAGAAGAGGGCGGCGACGATGGGCGAGGAACCGACCGACGTACGGCTGCGCGTGCACGGCGAGACGGTGGCGGAGTACGTCCTCGACGATCCGGAGGTGGACCCGCGCTGGTCGCCCCGGCCGTACCTGCACCCGGTGCGCACCCTCGGCGGGACGCCGGTGACGGACGCGATGCCAGCGGACCACCGCTGGCACCTCGGAGTCTCGGTCGCCATGCAGGACGTCTCGGGAACGAACCTGTGGGGTGGCCGGACGTACGTCCGGGACGCCGGTTACACCTGGCTCGACGACCACGGGCGGATCCTCCACGACGGTTGGCTCCCCGCCGGAGCCGCACCGGACGGCGGCAGTGCTCTCGCCCAGCGGCTGCGCTGGCTGGACCTGGCCGGCGCGACCCTGCTGGTGGAGGAGCGGAGGGTCGCCGCGGCCGCGCTGGCCGGGCAGCCGGGCGCCTGGCTGCTCGACTTCGGATACACCCTGACCGCGCCCGCCGACCGGGAGGTCGTGCTCGGCAGCCCGGCCACCAACGGCCGGCCGGGCGGCGCCGGCTACGGCGGCTTCTTCTGGCGGGTGGCGCCCGGACAGGCCCGGACGTTCACCGCGACGGCCGACGGCGAGGATCAGGTCAACGGCAGCACCGAGCCGTGGCTGGCGCTGGTCGGCCGGGGCGACGGCGGTGCGTCGTACACCCTGGTCTTCACCGGACTGGCCGACGGCGACCACTGGTTCGTGCGGACCGGGATCTATCCTGGGGTCTGCGTCGCGCTCGCGTTCGAACGGACGCTGCCGGTTCCGGCCGGCACGGCGCTGCGACGCCGGCACCGGATCGTGGTCGCGGACGGCGAACTGACCCGGGACGAGGTGCTCGGACTGGCCCCGGTCGCGGTGTCCTGACCGGCCCGACGCAGCGCCGGCCCGACGCAGCGCCGCCCGGGCCGGGATCGGTGGTTGTCAGCCTGGCCGGGAGCGGTGGTCGGTCCGGCCGAATGCGGTGGTCAGCCCTTCAGACCCGAGGTGGCGATGCCCTCCACCAGATAGCGCTGGAAGGCCAGGAAGAACAGCATCACCGGCACGATGCTCAGCACCGACATGGCGAACATCGGGCCGAACGCCGACTCGCTGGTCTGGTCGATGAAGAGCCGCAGCGCCAGCGGCACTGTGTACGACTCCGGATCGTTGAGGTAGACGAGCTGGCTGAAGAAGTCGTTCCAGGTCCAGATGAAGGTGAAGATGGCGGTGGTGACCAGCGCCGGCTTCAGCAGCGGCAGGATCACGTAGCGGAAGGTGAGCACCGGCCCGCAGCCGTCGATCTCCGCCGCGTCGTCCAGCTCGCGGGGTAGGCCCCGGATGAACTGCACCATCAGGAAGACGAAGAACGCGTCGGTGGCCAGCAGCTTCGGCAGGATCAGTGGGACGAAGGTGCCGACCAGGTCCAGCTTCTGGAAGATCGTGTACTGCGGGATCAGCACCACGTGGTACGGCAGCATGATGGTCAGCAGCGTGAACGCGAACAGGGGTCCGCGCAGCCGGAAGCGGAGCCGGGCGAAGGCGTACGCGGCGAGCGCGCAGGAGACCAGGTTGCCGATCACCGAGCCGACCGCGACGATCATCGAGTTGCCGAAGAACTGCCAGACGCCGATCCCGGCGATCCCGTCCAGTGCGGCGGTGTAGTTCTCCGGGGCCAGCCGGCTGGGCAGCAGGCTGAGGCTGGAGAGGATCTCGTCGGTCGGCTTGATCGAGGTGGCCAGCAGCCAGACCACCGGGTACAGCAGCAGGGCCAGTGTTCCGATGATCAGCGCGTGCCAGCCGATCTGCCGGAGTCGGGCGGCCGGCGCGCCCGGTCGCCGGCCCGAGGTCGGCCGTACGTCCGGCCCGTGCGGCCGGGACGACCGCCCATCCTGGAGCGTGGTCACCGGTCCTCCCCGGAGTAGAACACCCAGCGGCGCGAGGTGCCGAAGAACACCGCCGTGATGATGGCGATGACGAGCAGGAGCAGCCAGGCCATCGCCGAGGCGTAGCCCATCCGGAACTGGGAGAACCCGCGCTCGTAGAGGTAGAGCGTGTAGAACAGCGTCGAGTTGCTCGGACCGCCCCGGCCACCGCTGACGATGAACGCCGGGGTGAACGCCTGGAAGGCGTGGATGGTCTCCAGCACCAGGTTGAACAGGATGATCGGGGAGAGCATCGGCAGCGTCACCGAGCGGAACGTCCGCCATCGCCCCGAACCGTCGACCGCAGCGGCGTCGTAGAGCTCCGTCGGGATCTGCTTCAGCCCGGCCAGGAAGATGACCATCGGGGCGCCGAACTGCCAGATGGCCAGGATGATCAGCACGTAGAGCGCGTAGTCGGGCTCGTTGATCCAGCCGCCGGTGTCCCAGCCGAAGACGCCGGTGGCCGAGTCGACCACGCCGCTGTCGGTGAACATGGCCCGCCACACCAGTGCGATCGCCACGCCGGTGCCGAGCAGCGACGGCGCGTAGAAGGCGGACCGGTAGAACCCCTGTCCGCGCCGGTTGCGGTTGAGCAGCAGCGCCACCGTGAGGGCGGCGGCCAGCTTCAGCGGTACGGAGATCAACACGTACGCCGCGGTCACCTTGGCCGACGCCAGGAAGCGTGCGTCGTCGGTGAAGAGCCGCTTGTAGTTCTCCAGGCCCACCCACTCAGGACTGGTGAACAGGTCGTAGTCGGTGAACGAGAGGTAGAGCGAGGCGAGCATCGGGCCGACGGTCAGCAGCAGCGCCCCGCAGACCCACGGGGAGAGGAAGAGGTACGCGATTCCGGGTTGGTTACGGCGGTTTCGGGGCCGGGCCGGGGTCGCGCCGTCGCCGGGGGTGGCGGGTCGGGGCGGTGGCCGGTGCAGAGTTCCAGTTGTCATGGTCGACATCCCATCGGCTCGTGGCGGCCACACCCAAGGGGCGCGCACACGTACCTCGATGGCGAGGCGTGTGAAACCATTCAACAAGCGGCACGAAAGTACCCCCGAGGGTTGGTGCCTGTCAACGGAGGTCGGTCCCTCCCTCGATGGTGTGCGGTGGACCGGCCCCGTCGGCCGGGTAGAATGAATCGATTCATAGGGCGGACCGGCCGAATAACCTGCCTGCCGCCGTCCGGAGCCGTGTCCCTAGGCGCCCGCGCGGGCCCGCCCGTCGGCGGGATGTCCGTCCGTTCGCGGGCGGCAGTCGTCCACCGGCGGTCACGACTTCGGGCGCCAGCCCGGATCGCGGCCGAACGCGGCGACCAACCGGTCCTGCTCGCTCGCGTCCGATGGCACCGGTACGCCCGGCTCGACCAGGCCGTCGGCCCGGTACATCGACACCCGGTCGGCGAACCACCGGGCGCACTCCCGGACGGCCTCGGCGTCGAGCCGGGGTTCGGTGCCGACGGCGACCATCAGATCCCAGCCGTGTACCAGGTGCTCGGCCATCAACTGGTACAGGTACTCCCGGCCGGCCGTAGGCCCGGCCGACAACTCCACCATGCGGTCCAGCGCCCCGGGCTCGCTCACCGCGCGGTCGGCCGCCTCGGCGGCATCCCGCGCCGAGGCGGCCGGATCGTCGCCCAACAGGTCGCCCGCGAACCGGTCACCGACCTCGGCCAGCGACGCGCCGCCGAACAGCGGCACCGACCAGCGGTCCTCCCCGACCACGTGGTTGACCAACATCCGGACATCCCAGTCCCCGCACGGGGTGGGCCCGGCCCACTGGTCGGCACCGACCCGGCCGACCTGGTCGGCGAACTCGGTGAGGGTTCGCCGGTACGTTCGCAGCAGGTCCATCACCCGATTCTGCCCCCGGTACGCCGGCCGGCGCTGGAACTGCCGGGAGTCGGACCCGGCGGGTCGGCTCGGCTGTACGGGGTGGGCCTGGTCGGCTCGGCCCGGCGCGACGGCTGTCGGGCGCGTCAGTCCAGTTGCCCGGCGACCAGGCCGAGCTCGCGGGCGACGGAGAGCCGTACCCACTCGGTGAGCTGGCGCCGGAGGATCACCCGGTCGTGCACCGCCAGTTGCACGGCGAGCCCGTCGATCAGGGCGTTGATCCGCCAGGCGGCTCCGGCCGGATCGTCACAGGTGAAGACGCCGTCCTCGACCCCGGCCGCGATCACCTCACCGAGCCCTTCCCGTCGACGCAGGTCCAACCGCCGGGAGACCTTCTCCAGCTCCGGGGTGCGCAGCGACTCGGACCACCCGTCGATCCACATCGCCCACGACCGGGGCCGCCCCGGCGGGGCGTACAGCCGGAGCAGCTTCTTGAGCTTGACCAGCGGGGTGGCGGTGGACCGGTGCACCGCGTCGAGCCGAGCCAGATCCTGCTCGGCGGCGTACGCGAAGGCCTGGGCGACGAGTCGCTCCTTCGTGGCAAAGTGGTAGAAGACCAGCGCCTGGCTGACCCCGGCGGCCTGGGCCACGTCGGCCGTACGGGTATTCGCCAGCCCGCGCGTCGCGATCACGTCGCAGGCGGTGCGCAGCAGCGAATCCAAACGCACCTCGGCCGCACGTCTCGTCACGCGGCTACGTTAGCCCATTCCGGCCAGCACAATAAGCTATCAACACGTCGGATAAGTTACTACCGGGTCAGACTGTCCACTAGCACATCAGAAGCGTCACGACGCCGACGGTGGAAGCGGGGCTGCGGACCAGGTCCAGGCCGGTTCGACATCGACGGGAACGGCCGGTCGGAACGCGCGAACGAACTCGTTCCGAGAGCGGAAACCGGCTGGCGCACCAGCCCAACCGCCCGGCCCGCCGAGCCAACCGCCCAGCCCACGAAGATCGGCCATGATCGGTACCGCATAGTAGTGTCCGCTCATGCCAGACGGTGTGGCCAAGATCCCTCCGGCGGCGGACGTCGAGCCGGGAGCGGCGCCAGCCGAGTCCACCCTGGAACGAACGGCCGCCGGGTCCGACCCGCAGCCCACAGGCCCGGCCCGTGATCCAGGCCCGGCCCGTGATCCAGGCCCGGCCCGTGATCCAGGCCCGGCCCGTGATCCAGGCCCGGCCCGTGATCCAGGCCCGGCCCGTGATCCAGGCCCGGTCCGTGTCGCGCCGGTTGCCTTGGCCACCCCCGGGGTGGCCGACGCCGCGGTGACGTTCGACGACGAGGAACGCCCCGCCCGCCGACTCACCGGCCCCGTCGACCACGGTGTCGCGGCGGTCGCGTTCGCGGTGGCACTGCTGGTGCTGTGGCAGGTGTTCCGTCCCCTGTCGCAGGGCAGCCAGTTCTACCTGATCGTCTTCCTGGCCGGCGTACTTCCGCTGGTCTTCCTCGCGTACCGGTCGGGTCTGCGGCTGCCGGACCGGCTGACGAGCCGGCTGCCGGCGCGGCTGGCTCCGCGCGTACCCGATCCGGACGGCCCGTCCCCGTCTCGGCGTGACCTGCCGACGGTGGCCGACTGGCTGCTGGCCGGGTTGGCGCTGGTGGTCTGTCTCTACCCGGTGGTCCCACTCACGTTCGGGAACGCGGGCGGTGGCTACGACGCCTTCCTCGATCGACAGGGTCTGCTCGCACCGGTGGACGTGGTGATGGGCGCCCTGCTGCTGGTGCTGCTGGTGGAGGCGTGCCGCCGTACCACCGGATGGATCCTGCCGGTGGTCTGCCTGGTCTTCCTCGGCTACGGCTACTACGGCGGCCTGCTGCCGCAGACCTGGGCCGTGGCCCACGCGGGCCTCGACTTCGGACAGATCGTCGACGCGTTCTACAACTCCGCCAGCGGGTTCTACGGCACGCCGCTGGACGTCGCGGCCACCTACATCGTGCTGTTCACCATCTACGGCGCCGTGCTCGACCTCTCCGGCGCCGGTCGGTTCTTCGTCGACCTGTCGGTCGCCGCGTTCCGCCGATCCCGCAGCGCCGCCGGCCGCACCGCGGTCGCCTCCGGGTTCCTGCTCGGCACGGTCTCCGGCTCGGGTACGGCCACGGCGGTCAGCGTCGGCGCGGTCACCTGGCCGATCCTGCGCCGGGCCGGCTATCCCGCCGAACATGCCGGCGGCATGCTCGCGGCGGCCGGCGTGGGCGCGATCCTCTCCCCGCCGACCCTTGGCGCCGCCGCCTTCATCGTCGCGGAATACCTCGAGGTCTCCTACCTGACCGTGCTCGGCTGGGCGGTGATCCCGACCGTCCTCTACTACCTCGGCATCCTGCTCGCCGTCGAGATCGACGCGCGCCGGTTCAAGGTACGGCCGGTCGAGGTGGCCGCCGGCTCCGCGTGGCGGCTGCTGGCCCGGTTCGGCTACCACTTCTCCTCGCTGGTCGTGATCGTCGTACTGCTGGCGGTCGGGGTGAGTGCGACCCGGGCGGTGGTCTACGCGACCGGGCTGGCGGTGGTGCTGTCGTTCCTCGACCGACGCAGCTGGTTGACCCCCCGGCGGCTCTTCGCCGCGCTCGCCGCGGGCGTGCGGGGTGTGCTCCCGGTCGTGGCGGTGTGCGCGGCGGCCGGCATCATCACCGCCACCACCACCAAGACCGGGTTGGGCGCGCAGTTCGCCTCGCTACTGGTCCGCGGTGCCCAGGCGCTGGCCGACAATCCCACCGTCGTACTGGCGCTGACCGTGGTGTTCGCCGCGATCGCGCTGTCGCTGCTCGGCCTCGCCGTTCCGGTCACCGCCTCCTTCATCATCGGCTGGGTGATCATCGGCCCGGCGTTGCTGGCGCTGGGCGTGCCGGCGCCGGCCGCGGCGATGTTCGTCTTCTACTACTCGGTGCTGTCCGAGGTCACCCCGCCCACCGCGCTGGCCGCGGTGGGTGCGGCGGCGATCACCGGCGGCCGCACGGTACCGACCATGTGGCAGGCCCTGAAGTACGCCCTGCCGGCCTTCCTCGCACCGATCGCGTTCGTGCTCACCGGCCCAGGGGAGTACCTGCTCGGCCGTGGCGCGCCGCTGGAGGTGCTCTGGGCGGGCCTGGTCGGCTGCCTAGGGGTGGCGGCGCTGGCGGTGGCGACCGGTGGCTGGCTGCTCGGCGTGGGGCCCGCTCGGCGGTTCGAGCGGGTCCTCGCGGCGCTGGCCGGCCTGCTGCTGCTCTACCTGCACCCGGTCTCCATCGCGGTCGGGGTCGCACTGATCGCGATCGCCGTACTGACCGCACTGGCCCGGCGCCGCCGCACGGCGAAAGCAGACCCCGCCGGTCCGGCCGGTACGACGTCGGAGGAGTCGGCGGACCAGGGCGGTACGGATCCGGCTGGGCCGGCGGATCGTGACAGTACGGCCGGAGGCGGCGAGCCGGCCGCCGAGGGGAAGGTCACCGGTTCGAGGGGACAGGAGTCCGGTTCGAGGGGACAGGAGTCCGGTTCGAGGGGACAGGAGTTCGGTTCGAGCTCGGGAGAGGAAGCGAAATGAAGCGTGCAACGAGGATCCTGGCAGCGGTCACAGCCACCGTGCTGGGCCTGACTGGACTCGCCGGCTGCGGTGGACGACAGGACGCGGGCACGAGCGACGCCGGTGGCGAGGTCACCTGCGAGGTCGCCACGGAAACCCGGATCGGCATCGCGACCGGCAACGCCACCGGCGTCTACTTCGCGCTCGGCAACGCCTACGCCGAGCAGGTCTCCAGCGCTCCGGGCAGCAAGGTCAAGGCGACGGCGGCCGAGACCGGGGCATCGGTACAGAACATCCAGCAGCTCGTCGCCGGTACGTACGCCGTGGCGTTCTCGCTCGCCGATACCGCCGCCGACGCGGTGCAGGGCACCGGCAGCTTCGAGGGGCAGAAGCAGCCGGTGCAGGCGCTGGCCCGGATCCACACCAACTTCACCCAGGTGATCGTGCGCAACGGCGCCGGGATCAACTCGGTGGCCGACATGCGGGGCAAGCGCGTCTCCACCGGCTCGCCGAAGTCGGGTACCGAGGTCATCGCCAACCGCCTGCTCCAGGCCGCCGGGCTCGACCCGGCAAAGGACATCCAGGCGCAACGGCTGGACCTGACGAAGACCGTCGACGGGATGAAGGACGGCTCGGTCGACGCGCTGTTCTGGTCCGGTGGCCTGCCGACCCCCGGCATCACGGATCTGCTCACCACTGCCAAGGGCCAGGTAGCTTTCCTGGACATCACGCCCCTGTTGGCCGAGATGAAGAAAATCAACCCGGTGTACGAGGAAGGCGCGATCCCGGCCACGACGTACGGCACCCCGGCGGACGTCAAGACCATCGTCGTGCCGAACGTCCTGCTGGTGAAGGACACCCTCGACGCCAACGTGGTCTGTGTGCTGACCAAGACCCTGTTCGACCGGAAGCCCCAACTGGAACAGGCCACCGCGGCGGCCAAGGAGATCAGCCTGGACACCGCTCGCAAAACTGAGCCGGTACTCCTGCACCGTGGCGCGGTCCAGGCGCTTGACGACCTGAACGCCCCGAAGTAACCGTCCGTCCCGCCGCGCCGCCGTCCCGCCGCGCCGCCATCCCGCCGCGCCGCCATCCCGCAGAACCCCAGGTTCCTAGGAAGCTCTGGGGGTGGCGGCGCGGCCATCTGTCCGCCCTGCGGCCCGGTGCCCGGTTGGGGTTGGCACCGACTGCTGAAACCCCTGGTGACCTGCCCACCGGCCCCCGAGTTGGCATCTGTTCGCGGCCTCGGCTAAAGTTCTCATCCGTCACCAGGAAACACCGGAGACAAGCGGACGTAGCGCAGTTGGTAGCGCATCACCTTGCCAAGGTGAGGGTCGCGGGTTCGAGTCCCGTCGTCCGCTCGGAGATGCCGCCACAAGTCGGGGGCTACCTCGGTGGAGTGGCCGAGAGGCGAGGCAACGGCCTGCAAAGCCGTGTACACGGGTTCAAATCCCGTCTCCACCTCGGTATCAACGAGGGCGATTGGCGCAGTGGGAGCGCGCTTCCTTGACACGGAAGAGGTCACTGGTTCAAACCCAGTATCGCCCACCAGTTATATATGCAGGTCAAATGGCTCGTTACCGGATCATCGGTAACGAGCCATTCTGTATCTGGCCCTTACCTTGGGAGCAAATTGGGAGCACAGGATTATCCGCGCCGGCCGGTGGTGGATTCGGCGGTGGTGACAGAGCCTGCATCGGCTACGAGCCGGTCGAGCAGCTTGCCCAGGCGGGATTGCACGGCGCTCCGCATCTTCGCCTGACTGACACGTGCCGAACCGCTGATCATCGACCAGCCCGGGGACAGACCACGGTGCCCGGCTTGGGGTACGCCGGCCTAGAGCACCAGTGCAGCTTCGTCTCCGCGACGATCCCGGGGTGGGCGCGGACGCGGACGCGGATTACGCGTTTCTTCGGCTGGCCTGCTGAGGCCCTACCTCCCGGAGTTGGAGGTCTCGCCGCTGGCGCCGGTCGTGTGGATGTGGGGGTCGACGGGCACGGCGACGATCACGGCCTGGTCGGTGGAGCCGGGAAGTAGTCGGAGTGTGGCGCCGGGTTCGGCCGAGGCGATCTCGGCCGGATCGGCGACCCGAGCCGCCTGGTACAGCACACGACGCTTCGCCGCGATGGTGATCTCCCGGTCGCCCAGCCGTACGGTGAGGGGCCACTCGGAGATGAGACTGAACTCGGCGTCGGTCGAGGGGAGCCTGCCCGGCGTGACGACAGTCAGCGTCACCTCCGTCCACGGGGCCTCGATCCGCTCGCCCCGTAGGAGACGACCGGTGCGCAGGATGGTCTCGATGTCGTCGGCCGGGATCGTCTCCAGGTCGGGGATCGTCACCCGCTGGTAGGTGTGGCGTTGGATGGCCTGGAGCGCGTCGAGGAGCGTGACGTGCCACCGGGCGTTGGCCCGCAGCGCGGAGTCGGTCACATCCCAGGCAGAGGTCAGGAGCCTGCCACCGCGTACGGCGAGCAGGATGCCGTTGCCGTCGACGAAGTCCGCTGCCATCCGTATCGCCGGCAACACGTCGGCTGGGGTCTTGCCCGCCAGAGAGCTCGCCTGGATGCGGACTTCGTCGCCGTCGGGTCCGTTCATGTAGAACCGGAACTGTAGGGCGCCACTACGGTCCCGGCCGGAGAGCCACATTCCCGGGCCGCTGATGCCACGAGACAGTGCCACGTCGACGAGGTCGAGCGTGTGGAGCAGGAATCCGTTGGCAGTGACGAGACGGACCTCAAGGTCCGGGAGGTCATCGGGGCTGGCCAGGGGCATGATGCTGAACAGGCCGTCGCCTGTGGCGTGGTCGTGGCCGGGCGGTCCGGTGGTCTCGGTGACGGTGCCGGGGATTGCCTGGATCGGGGCGCCGAAATGGCGGAATTCCTCGACCGCCTGGTGTTCGGCCGATCCGGTGGCGACTTCGAGCCGCAGCGAGGTGGTGATCGGGCGCAGGCGGGTCGACTCCGCGCACAGCGGCACGATCCGCATCACCTGGAAATGCCCCGGGTCGAGCTGCCGGTACTGCACCTCCGCGACAGCGGAGTCGGGTCGCAGGTCGGCGTCGAAGGGGTGGTCACGCAGGTCGCCGGCCCGGATCTCCAGCTCGTAGCGATAGAACGGATCGACCTCGTTGAGGGAGGCGGTCAGGCTTCGGTGGCGGGTGATGACGGCCTCGAGCAGGTCCTGTCCGGCTGCACCTGGGGGAGCGTCTCGGCCGGCGTGCAGCGCCTCGGCCATCAGCCGGTGCCAGCGTTCGCCGCCGTCGCCGAAGTAGTAGTCGACCAGGGACGGCCGCTGCGAGGCCATAGCGTCGAGGGTCCGGCCGCCCATCCAGTGGACGGGGAAGTCGTGCCCGTCGGTCAGGCCCCGCAGCCAGTCGAGCCGTTCGTTGCTCGGATTCCACGGCGTGACCAGGGTCCAGGAGCGGACCGGAAGCACCGGCAGGGTCTGCGCGACGAAGGTGTTCCACGATTCTTCGATCATGGTCGCCTGCCGGGAGGTGAGTGGACGGGCGTACCGCTTGACCTGGTAGATGTCGTAACCGTCGGGATTCCACACCCGCACGTCGACGCCCCGGTCGCCGCTGGAAGGGGTGATGTGGTTGCCGTGCGGGTGGGCGAACAGCAACAGGGCGGCGACGAACTCCTCAATCTTCTCGCCGGGCTCGCGTTCCCAGTTCACCGTGGCCATGGCGGGGAGTCAACCACGCGGGGCCGACGGTCTTCTCACACGCCGGCCACCGGGGAACTGCTCGCGGCCCTGCCGCAGATGCCGACGGCGGCGATGGCGCAGGTGCCGCCGATGGCGAGCAGGACGGCGGTGTAGCCGCCGGTGGTGGTCAGCAGGGCGGCGGCGCCAGGGGCGCGCCGGCTTTGGCGAGGGTGACGGGAGTGGCGAGGACGCCGGCGATGGTGGCGTAGCCGACGGTGCCGTACCAGTCGGCGAGCAGGGCGAGAGCGGCGAGGCTGGCCACGCCGAACCCGATCCCGAACGCGGTCACACCGCGACCGCGCCGGCCCGGGTGGTGACGATGAACGGCAGGCAGATGGCGGCGGCCTGGATGCCGGCAGTGCGGGTGGTCACGGGCGGAACGGTGGATGGCCGACCGTGATGGTCTGGTGGGTGTTCACCCTGTTGTCCAACGTTGGCGCGTGTGGCTGAGTGTCGCGTCTCTCTCTCGGCGGTTGATCGTTACAGTGTCGACCCGGACGCTCGGACGAAGGCGACGGAACACACGGAGCGAGTTTTGACGTCAGCGACAGCACAAACCGAGAACGGCCGGGCGGTGTCGTCGGTGGGTGCGAAGCACGGGCCCGCGCGCTTCTGGGCTGTTGACCTGCACGTCCATACCCCGGCCTCGGGGGATGTTGATGTCTCTACCTACGGCGCCAGCGAAGCCCGACAGATCGTCGACGCGGCGATCGGGGCGGGGTTGGACGCGATCGCCGTCACCGATCACAACACCGCCGGCTGGTGTGACGTAATGGCCGAGGCGGCGAGGGACACGTCCCTCGTGGTGCTTCCGGGTGTGGAACTCAGCACGGCCGAAGGGCATCTCCTCGCCATCTGGGAGCAGGGGACTGCGAGACAGTTCATCGAGGACGTTCTTGTCGAGCTCAAGGTGCTCCGCGCCGACCACGGCGACCTTCACAAAGCACTGCGGACTGGTTTCGCCGAGACGGCGAAGATCATTGCCGCAAGGGGCGGCCTGGCGATCGCGGCGCACGCCGACCGCGAGAAGGGTCTGCTCCGGATTCCCGTGGCCGACCACGTCAACCAGACGCTGCTGGACCCGGCCATCGCCGCGGTCGAGATCGTCGACATCACCGAGGCCGAGAGGATCAGGACGCGGCTCGACGGCAAGCGCGAGTTGGCGCTCGTCCGCAGCTCTGATACCACGGCACCGGGCGCGAGTTTCCATGTCCTGCACGGCATCGGCAACCGCCGGACCTGGATCAAGGCATCGAGGCCGGATCTGTGCGGACTGCGGCACGCGCTGGCGGATCCGTCGTTGCGGTCAGCCTTGTGCAGCCTTCGGGACCGGAGCACACGGTGATTGAGTCCGTAACGGTGACCGGCGGGTTCCTCGACGGTCAGCAGTTCGAGTTCTCAGGCGATCTCAACTGCTTGCTGGGTGGGACCGGCGCGGGTAAGTCGCTGCTTATCGAGTTGGTCCGGTTCGCGCTCGACCAGCAGACCGACGCCGGGGACTTCCCGCAGGTACGCAGAGAGGTCGAGTCACGACTCAAGTACGCCCTCACCTCCGGCTCGACCGTCGAGGTCGTACTGACCCGTGGCCACGCGCGGTGCCTCGTTCGCCGCGCGTACTTCGAGGACGGGTCCACACAGCCGGAGTTCATCGGCGACACCGAGCAGATGACAGGGCTTTCCGGCCGGATCGCGATCATCGGATTCTCGCAAAGCGAGGTGATCGAGTACGCGCGGACACCGGTCGGCCGGATGGCGCTCATCGACGCCGCCCTAGACCTGACCGAGTTCGAGATCCGCGTAATGGACGCGCTGACCCGGCTCAACGACAACGGGCGTCTCATCGGCTCACTCGAGTCAAAGATCGCGCAGGCCTGCCGGAAGCTGCAGACCCTCCCGGAGGTCGAGAAGCGGCTGGAGGAGCTGTCCGGCCTGTTCGATGGCGAGACCGTCAAGATGCAGGCGAGCTGGAGCACGGAGAAGGCACTCTTTGAGCCCCTGGTCGGCATTCCCGAACTGAAGGTCACCGCCCGGACTGAGAGCGGAGGCAAATTCCGGGGCCCGGCCGCCGTCGCCGACAACCACGACCTCTACCAGCGGGCGCAGGCGGCGTTCGGCCAGTTGGGTGAGGCTATCGACGTGGCGAACGCGCAGCTGTCCCAGGTCCTGCTGGCGGTCAACAAGGAACTGGCCGATGTCCAGCAGGAGTGGTTCGATCGATACCGGAAGTTCGACCGTCAGCTCGCCGAAGCAGTCAGCCGCATCGGCGCCGACAACAAAGGGCTCAGCGCGCTGCGGACCCGCCTAGTCGAACTGCAGACGGAAAAGGCGAAACTCGACGCGCAGCAGACCCAGCTGAACGACGAGTTCATGCCGAACCTGGCCAGGGCCAAGGCGTACCGGGAGGAGCTGATCTCAGAGCTACTCGAGGCGCGCAAGGCACGACGGCGGCGCCGTGATGACCGGATCAAGGCGCTCAACAAGCTGATGGTCGGCATCGTCCGGATCAAAATGCTCCCCGAGAACGACGACGCGGCCTACCTAACTGAGCTGACGGGCATCGCCAAAGGCTCCCGGCTGCGCGGTCCGGTCCTCCAGCAGATCTGCGAGAACTCCACCCCCGTCAAGCTGGTCCGCTCGTTCCTCACCGGGGACGTCGACGGCGTGTGCGCCGCCACCGGCGCCGAGCGCAAGCACATCGAGACCCTGTTCGAGCATGTGACCGAAAAAGACGCCATCGAGGACTTCCTGCGGATGCAGACCCTCGACCTGCACGACGGCCTCTCCGTCGAGTTCCGCAAGCACAGCAACGACGGCTACGTGCCGATCGAGCGGCTCGCCCACGGCCAGAAGTGCACCGCCATCCTGATCATCGCCCTCGCCGACGGCAACGACCCCCTGATCATCGACCAGCCCGAGGACGCACTCCACGCGCCATGGATCGAGGAATACCTCGTGGCGAAGCTTCGCGACCTGCGCGGAAGCCGGCAGTACATCTTCGCAACCCGCAGCCCTGGCCTCGTTGTCTCCGCCGACGCCGAAATGATCATCACCCTCATCTCGGACGCGAAGAACGGCGCCGTGGAGGCCACCGGATCTCTAGAACGACATGACCTCAACGTCCTGACGCTATATCACCTTGAAGGCGGCCCAGTGCCCTTCAAACGTCGCACCATCAAACTCGGTTCGTCGATGACCTAGAGAAACGTCAGCGCAAACCGGCCAAGACTGCGGCGATCCGAATCCCGCACCTTGAAACCGCTCCCAACCCGTGACGGTTCCACTGCGGTCGACATCGGACCTGCTGACGGCTCCCGCACGCCCACGACAGGCTCCTGCGGTGTGTCCCGACTGCGGCGCAGTTGATGCCGGATTTCCTTGCCGGGCTTGCCGGCGCCGAGGACGAGGCGTGCAGTGGCTTCGGCGCTTCGGCGCTTCGGCGCTTCGGCGCTTCGGCGCTTCGGCGCTTCGCGCTGCGCGCCGGGCGGCACGCGCGCAAGGCGGGTCAACCTTCACCACGTCAGTAGGTCACCGAGGCGTTCCTCCGTCGGTGTCACCCCTGCTCACTCGTGGCGGCTGGACACGCCGCCGCACCGCACCGCGATCCCATCGCACAGGCGGTTTCTAGAGCCTGACAACAGGGGGTGGCTCCCGTGTCACTTATGCGCGACCGCAACGGCGCTGGGGCGAGCGGTGCTCAAGACGATGCGAGCGTGATTCACTCACGCTGGGACTGTTGCCCAGTGTGGTGGCCTCGATGCATCCTGTGCTGTTGGGCTAGCCCAAGGAGGCAGGATGCTGGACTCTCCCTCACCGACAGACCCTGAAATCATTCGGCTGACCCGTGGGCTGGCCACCCACCTACAGGCACAGGTCAGGGGTGCCCGCCGCCAAACTCGTGACACCCTCACCGGTCGCAAGCCCTATTGGCTAGCCCACGCGCCCCGCCTTGCCGGATCGCCCGATCCGCGCGTACTCCTCGAGGTCAACCGCACCCCACTACCGAGTCCTATCGTGCCACCCTCGTCGATTCATGCCTGGCTTGACCAGGCGGAGTGGACCACCCCAGACGGACCTGAGCCGCAGCTCAGACCCCCAGGGTCGGAGCACTCAGTCGATGATGTCGAGGTTCCCGACGCGGTACGACACACCTACCAGAACTGGCTTGAGCGTTGGCGGGAGTGGAGAGACGAGGAGCACGACATCGCTTCCCAGCGACTCTGCTACGAGCAGCTCGAGCGGCTGGAACGGGAGGCGCTACAGCGTGCGGACGTTGAAGAGCTCGTCCTCGGCGTGGGTCTTCTCACCTCCTCCGATGCGTCAGGCTGGTCACTGCGCCGCCACCTACTGATCTGGTTTGTTACCATTGAGCGTGATCTGGAGACGGATTCCTTGCGGTTGGTGCTCCCGACAGGACCGCAGGCGCAGTTCGAAGACGGGGACTTGCGAAACCTGACGGATGCTTATAAGCCGCTTCACGGCCGCGGACCCTGGCAAGATGAACTAACCGCGCTTTATCCGTTCTCGCCGGGTGTGTCGACCCTGCTGAACGAATGGAAGAAGCGGTGTTGGAACGCGCCGCTGTCGTTCGATCCGCAGCACCGGGAACCGCCGATACTGGATGGCGGAGAGGTTGCCCAGGTGACTCTGGCTCCTGCTGTCTACCTTCGGCCGCGTGACAATCGCGGATTTGAGAAGTTCTACGCAGCCATCGCGGCGAGTCTTGACGGGCCGGACGCCGCTAGCCCGCTGGGGTTGGCGCAGCTCGTATCCGAGGTCGATGCGGAGCAGCGACTGCGATGGTTGCAGAGCACGCCGCAGGGCCAGCGGCGGATGATCAGCGCCGACCCGTTGTTTCCTCGCGCGAGTAACGGCGAGCAGCGTCGGGTGCTCGAAGATCTCAGCGGAGACACGGTCGTTGTTGTGCAGGGGCCACCTGGTACCGGCAAGACACACACCATTGCCAATTTGATCTGCGCGCTGCTGGCCGACGGCCAGCGGGTGCTGATCACCAGTCAAAAGGGCCAAGCCCTGCAGGTGTTGCGTGACCAGTTGCCGCCTGCTGTCCGCCAGATGTGCGTTGCCATGAACGGGTTGCAGCGAGGCGGCGGTGACGAGCTGGGCCGCAGCATCAACGCTTTGTCCGACCTGGCGGCCCTGACGAAGCCTGAGGATCTCCGGCGTGACATCGCGAAGCTGCGACTGCAGCGCACTGACCTGAACACCAAGCTGGACCGGGCTATCCGCGACCTACAGCTGGTGCGAGAGCAGGAGCACACCAAGCACCCAGCGATCGCTCGCGGGTACGCGGGCACCCTCAGAGATCTTGTGAGTTCGATCAATGCCGGCCGAGACCGTTACAGTTGGATTGAACCACTACCAGTGGGCGTGCCGCCCGACCCACCCCTCACGAGCGACGAAGGTCGCGAGCTGTGGCGTCTGCTCGCCTCCGAGACGGAGGAGCGTCGCGCACGCGTCAACCAGATCATCCCCGAGCCGGATGTCGTCCCGCCCCCCGGTCGGATTACCGCGATCGTGACCACCATCGCCGCAGCCGAACGCATCCTCGGCACCGACCGGTCCGCCCCAGCCTGGACTTTGGCTAACCTGACCGACGCCTCACTCGGCGAGATTGAACGTCATATCGACACTGCGGCTGACGCGCTCGCTACCTGCGGATTACCCGACATACTCACTGAGTGGGACGCGGCGGACTGGAGACTGCGAGCGGCCGAAACGCTCCTAGCACGACGGAATCCGGCGTACTGGAACGCCCTGTTCGACGAGATCGGCCAAGTGGAACCCCACAGTCATACCCTTACCGCACTGGACGGCACCGAGATCGATCTCGGTCCCGCTCCCAAGACCCCACATCAACTGTCCCGTCTGTTAGGGCAGGCTAAACGGCTACGCGCCCACCTAGCGAGGGGCCGCCGTCTGCGCCGGGTCCTCCGACCACAAGCGCAACTGACTGCCACGGACCTTCTTGAGACTTGCATGATTGACGGTACGCCACCCAGTACTGTCAATCACTTGAGCGTGATCATCACGCTGCTGCAAGCCGAGATAGCGGTGACTAGAGCTCTAGATGCTTGGGCAGAGGTAGGCGTACCCGTCATTCATGGGCCACTGCGCCGACGGGTGGCCCAGCTGAACGACACTTCCCGCAATGCCCAGGCCATTAGGAAACTCATCACCGCCCGCGACGGCATCGAGCAGGTACTACGCCGGCAGGGCATCAGGTATGCACTGCGAAACCCAGCCGACTGGGACCTGCTTGTCGCTGTGATGCGAGCGAAATCCGTCGTAGCAGGAGCCCGGCAAGCCGCAGAGAGCCTGACTCAAACAACCGAGGCCCTCCATCTTTGGAGCCTGCGAGAGCAGGCTGCCCCAGAACTGACCCAACTCCACACAGCACTTCGTACCCGCGACCTCGACCGCTACGCCGCACTGCGTGCGCAGCTCGACCAGGGCCGCGTAGACAAAAAGGCCCAGCAGCGCTGCGAAGCACTGACTCACGCCCTCACACAGGCGCACCCCGATTTAGCGCACCGACTGACCCGCAGCATCGAAGACCCCAGCTGGCACGACCGGCTCAGCGAGTTCGAGTTCGCGTGGTCCTGGGGCACGGCGGTCGCCTACCACCACCTAACGCGACAGCCCGGCCTCGACCAGACCTACGAACAGCACATCGACGACATCGAACAGCGTCTCCAAGAGGTCACCGGGAACCTCGCCGGCAAGCAGGCGCTCATGCACTGCCTCACCCGCATGACTGAACCACAGCGCGCGGCACTGCAGTCCTACAAGAACCACGTGAGCGCCGTCGGCCGAGGTCACGGACGACACAAGGAGCGGGCTCAGAAAGCCGCTCAAGCAGCCATGGTTGAAGCTCGCGATGCTGTCCCAGCCTGGATCATGCCGCTCGCGGAGATCGCCGACGCCCTCCCACCAGAAGCGGACGCCTTCGACGTCGTCATCGTCGACGAGGCCAGTCAAGCCGGGATCGAAGCACTCTTCCTGCTGTGGCTCGCGCCTCGAATTGTCGTCGTCGGCGACGAGCAACAGTGCGCGCCCGGGCAAAGTCCCAACACCGACAGCAGTGCTGTTTTCGACAGCCTTGACCGTCACCTCGACAGCTTGCCCCTTCACAAACGACAGGACTTCAGGCCCGACTCCAATCTCTACGAACTACTGTCCACGAAGTTCCCAAAGGTCATCCGGCTTTCGGAACACTTCCGCTCCATGCCCGAGATCATCGGATGGTCCTCAGCACAGTTTTACGACAACCGTCTCGTACCCCTACGTCAATTCGGTGCGGACCGACTCGATCCGCTCAAGGTAGTGCAGGTGAAGGACGCGATAGAAGAGGGCAGAGATGCAAGCCTGCGTAACCGTGCGGAGGCCGAAGCCATCGTCGATCAAGTACAGAAAATGATCGAGGACCCCCTGTATCGCGGGAAGAGCATCGGAATCATCGCACTACAGACCGGGCGGCAGGTCCAGGTCATCGAAAGCCTGCTCGATCAGCGCATCGACCCGGTCGATCGGAAGGATCGCGCGATCCGAGTCGGCCAACCGCCCGACTTCCAAGGCGACCAGCGTGACGTCGTCCTTCTATCGATGGTGGTCACAAGGGCGAAGAAGGCGCTCACCGCCCGTGCCGAACGACGCCGCTACAACGTCGCGGCTACTCGAGCCAAAGACCAAATGTGGCTCTTCGTCTCCACATCATCGGAAACTTTATCCGCAACCGACCTGCGTCACTCCTTGGTGACTTACATGCTCCATCCGCCGGCGACTCTTACGACCGACCCTAGCCTCGACGACGCCCCTCCTGATAAACGTCAACCTCCCTTCCAATCCCTGCTTGAGCAACGAGTCTTTCTCGAACTGCGCCGACAGGGCTACGCCGTCGTACCTCAGTATCCGATCGCCAACCACCGCATCGGGCTCGTTGTGATTGGCGATAACGGACGACTTGCCGTCGAATGCGACACCCCCGAGATCGGCAAAGACCCCGACCAACTCCAGCGCGATGTTCAGCGAGAGCGAGAGCTGCGACGGGCAGGGTGGCAGTTCGTCCGCATCAGAGAGAGCGAGTACCTCTTGGACCCGGAGGCCGCCCTTGAGGAGCTGTGGCGACAGCTAGAACAGCGAGGCGTCGAGCCACGCTCGCTACCACCCGCCCCCCGCCACCAAGCCCGTTGGAAGCCCGCGCCCCTTACGGACGTCGAAGACGACAGCTAGGAGACCCGAATATGCTCGAAGGCGTTGATGACAACACTCTCGAAGAAATCGCACGTATCGCATGTGGCGGGGAGGACCTGCCCGTTTACAGGCGTGGAACCGAACTTCCCAAACTGCTGCAACAGGCCGGTTGGGACAATGTGCCCCGCTACAACGGCGAACATCGCCGCGACTGGCTCACCCAACACCTACGCGCTCGCCGCGCGGTGCCAGGTGCTATAGACGCCGTTGTCTGTCGGCTCGTCGACCGACGCGAGTACATCCACCGCAATGAACCCCTCGCGGTAGCTGAAGTCACCCAGATCATCAACGTGCTCCTCGCCGCCGAGGGCTACGAAGTAATACATGCTCAGGGACGTCCCACTGTCCGTCCATACAAGCCGGCGTCGGACCACGAGCAGGCCGCACCAGAGACCGCTCTACATGTATCCATAACAGATCTCATCAGTGACCCAGAACTCGCCAGCGTGCTCGAAGACCGACTCAACGAAGCGCGCATCTGTGACCGTAACGGCGCCTACACAAGTGCGATTATAATGCTTGGCAGCCTGCTAGAGGGGGTCCTTCTCGACGCGGTCAAGACGCGGATGCCTGACGGGACAAGATCGCCCGACAAGCTGTATCTCAGCGATCTGATCGAAGCCGCACATCAGAATAAGTGGATACAAGCCGATGTTCGCAGATTCGCTAGTGTCCTTCGCGAATATCGCAACCTCGTGCATCCCAATGCTCAAGTGCGACTCGGGCACGCGCCCGACCGAGACACGCTAAGCATGTGTTGGCCCGTCATCAACGCAGCCCTGAACGATCTTGCCGCGACTGCAATCTGACGACCCCGTAAACAGGCTGACTACCCGGGCCTCAGCCAGTCACGCACGGGCTCGCCACTGCGGCGTGTACGGTGCCAGAACGGTGCCGTTGCGTCGTGGGATCGTTCGACGCGTTGAACCCTTGTCGGGGCCGCGGCAGGGCCATTGTGTGTTCGATGGATGGCCGCTTGAGCTGGGGTTATACGGGTGATCGGCCTTTGTGTAGGTGGCCGGGGCAGGTGAGATCGCCTAGGTGATCATGGGTTCTCTACCTCCCCGGACACCTTCGAGGGCAGCCCGGAAGCTCTGCTCTTCAGGAATTACGGCCGGGCAGTCCGAATCCCTCACCCAGCTGGCCGAGACCCTGAAGTAGCCGTCCCTCAGCCCGGGTTAGGCCACCCGGGCCGAAGGGCGAAAGGTGGGCCGCAAGCGGCATGTTCGCGTCCGGGATGGCATGTTGCGCTTGGCCGTTTCGCTCCCGGCCGGGCATACCGCGCTTGGCCGCTTCGCTGTCGGCGCATCGGCCCGGTCGGCGCGGATGACCAGCAGGCACGATGAAGCCCGGTGCCCGTCGAGGTATAGCCGACGCCGGACAGTCGATCGTTGTGGTCTCGCTGTTAACCGCGTCGGCTCCGCCTGCGCCGAAAGAGCAGGCCTGCGACGGCCGCCGCGATGGCGGCCAGGATGGTCCAGTCGCCCGCAACGGTTGCCTCCGGCAAGACCGGCACCGAGTTCGACTCATGCCCGCCGCTCGCGGGCGCTGTGCTCATGCCGATACGGTATCGCAGTAGACGAAGGCTGTGCGGGGCGCGTCTTGCGGCCCGCTACCACGACCCGGCGAGCAGCGGGCCGCCCACGTCGGCCGTGGCAGGGTCTTGCGTTCTGGGGTTTGTGCTGGTGATGGCGGTGATGAGGTCGTGGGGGCGGCGGTTAGCGCGTCGGGTAGCGCGGGCGATGTTGGTTTCCCCGCTGAGTCGGTGGAAGCCGATCGCGATGTTACGTAGGGTGGCCATGACGGCGGGTCCGTTACCGGTCCGAGCTTGATAAAGATCTTCACGGAACGTTACGTCCCGGACATGGTGGACAAGGTTTTCGATCAGCCACTCGCGGCGGATCCACTCCTGCACGTCGTTTGGGTGGGCGTCGGTGGCGGGCAGCGAGGTGGTGAGGTACGCGGTTTCGCGGCTGGTCTTGCCGCTTCTGGTGATGGTGCGGGTTCGGGTGATGCGGATGGCCTGTTCGGCGTGCGGGAACCCGATCCCGCCGGGAGTGGTGACGGTGACGGCCTTGACAGTGCGGGTCTCGGACCGGCCGTGGCCGCGGTCGCGGGTCTGGTGGCCGATCGGGATCTGCGCCCACGGCAGGGTCTTGAGCTGCGCGAACAGGGTCGGTTGGTTGGCCTTGACCGGGATCAACAGGTGCGCGCCCCGGCGGGGGTGTGGTTGAGACCAGTGGACCGGCGACAACCTCGACGAGATCAAGGAGTTGCAGCCGGACGCTCGACTGACCGCCGACAGGGACCTTGAGATCGAGCGTGTCGATGAGCCCGGCAAGTGGATGGTCGTGGCCGGAACGACGCCGTTCACCGAGCTGAGTGACCGAGTATCCGATCGACGGGGGTTGACTGCTGACAGGACACTGCCAAGGTGTCCTACCCCTGGAAACCGGCCCCGACCGCGACGCCACCGCGAAATCGACAGAAGTGGTTCATGCGCCTCAACCGTCGAGGCAAGCAGCTCGTTGTCGTCGCTGCACTCCTCGTCGCCGGCTCGGGGAACCTAGGAGTCGGCCTCATCGTCGAGGAGGTCCAGCAGAGCAGGCAGCATAACCAGGTAGGGGCCGTATCGCCCGCTTCCGACCCCATCGCGCCGTCGGTCGGGGACGCATGCATAGAACCGGGGCAAATCGCCGAGGCCGCTGACGGGACGCCGATGGTGTGCCGCAACAATGAGCGCGCCAAACCTACGTGGCGGCCGGTGAGCGAAATCCCCGGGCCACCACCGACGCTCGCCGCCCGCCCGGAGCCAACAGCAACGAGGACGTCGCCCGGGACGACGAAGCCCACGACCATACCTTCGACGCGCAAGCTGACACCGAGTCCGAAGCAGTCGCCGCGTTACCAACAGGGGGTGCACCCAGGGGCGTTTTGTAAGCCGAGGGGGGCGCTCGGGTACACCGTCCGCGGAGTGCGCATGGTTTGTTCGTGGCAGCGGGGTGACATCCGGGCAAGGTGGCGACAAGCCTGACCCCCGTCGTACGGTGACAGTGGATCATTTGATCATCGCTGGACGTGAGTAGCCGGCCCTGGTGCACATTCCGGCGCTCGAAAGCGCGTTGAACGCCTCCCTGTACCGTCCGTACGGCCCTGGCCACGTTGAAAAAGGGAGCCTCACCTCACCCCAATCCTGGCCCTCCCACACCCACCGTGACCAGCACCATCGCGATGGAAAGGGCTCAGCGTGGCCGGGGCGACGAAGAAGACCGACCACCGCTCGCAGGGGAGTAGCCGGGACAGCGCCGCGAGAACAACTCGATCTTCCTGACGGAGGTCCGGATGGTGCACCTTGTAGAGTGCCAAAACTGGATTCCGGCTGCTGACCTGCGGTTTCAAGGACTCGTTCAGACGGCCCGGTGGTACTCGTTGATGGCTCCCCCAGCCGTCGTCGGCGTTTGGCGGCGTCGTCCGGCGGACGGTACCCAGCCCGACCCAGTGTCCCAGCCCGAGCAGTTCGCCTTGGATGCGTGTGTGGCCCCACCGTGGATTCTCGGCGGCCATCCGATAGATCAACTCCGGGACCTCGGGACTGACCGGCGGGCGGCCGTCACGGCTGGGTAAACGTCCAGCTCGTTGTTCCCTTACATGCCCATTAGGTCCAGCGACGTCGTACCAGCCGTCAATGCCAGGCCAGCAGGGTTGCCGGGGTCACGATCGGTGTGGGTGCGGACCGCGCGGGGTAGGAACCGGGCGAGGGCGGACAGGATTGCCCGGTCTGGCCAGGACAGCCCTGGTCGGCTGCGGACCTGCCGGCGAAGCACCGCGATCTCGTGGCGCAGCACCAACAGCTCTGCGAGCACCGCGCTGTCACTGCGTGCCGCGATGAACAGGGCCTCAAACATGCGGGTCGCGAACAGATAGATCAACCGGAACGCCATGACTCTCAAGGTGCCCCAGCCTTGCGAGGGCCCAGCTCAGAGCGCGCGACACGTATTGACACCGTACAGGCGCGACCGAGATGGTTCTGATTGCGGTGGTGCCGGGCGACACGGCGAATTAAGGTCGGCGCCGGATGTACCGAGCGCCTAGGCTTTGTCGGTCGGTCGGTCGGTCGGTCGGTCGGTCGGTGGGTCGGTCGGTCGGTCGGGTCGGGTCGGGTCGGGTCG
>NZ_JADPUN010000177.1 GCF_015690345.1 Plantactinospora alkalitolerans
GTCTGTGGATCCGGCATCGTCTGTGGATCCGGCATCGTCTGTGGATCCGGCATCGTCTGTGGATCCGGCATCGTCTGTGGATCCGGCATCGTCTGTGGATCCGGCATCGTCGCCGGTCCGCCCGGTCGACGCGGTCCCGGCGGTCCCGGCCCGGTGTTCGGGCAGCGCCAGGGCCACCGCCGCGCAGAGCAGTGACACGAGCACACTCGCCGCACCCGCCGCCGGGTAGCCACCGCTGGCGAACACCGGAGCCGCGACCGCGGTGGCCAGCAGCACGGCGAGCAGGCTGAGCGTGCTGGCCCGGCCGATGACCCGCCCGTACCGGTCGGCCAGGCCGAGTCGGTCGAGTTCCTCGTAGACCAGTGCCTCGGAGGCTCCGGACTGGAGCGCACCGCGCGCTCCCCACAGCACGAACCCGAGCGCGAACGCCCAGTACGAGGGGGCCGCGACCCACAGTCCGAACCCGAGGCCACCGAGCAGCGGTGCTCCGGCGAGCAGCAGCCGCCGGGAGACCATGTCGGCCCAGACGCCGGAGGGGACCTCCAGCAGGATGCCGGTCGCGGCCCAGATGACGAACAGCGAGGAGATCTCGGCGACGGAGAGTCCGGTGTCGGTGAAGAGCAACGCGTACACCGGGTAGAGCAGGACGAAGTCGTCCAGGAACGCGTAGAGGTAGAAGGTGACGACGAGACGCCGCGCGGCGCTCGCCGCCGCGCGCGCTGGAGAGATGAACATGAGGCCTTCCCACCGGGACGATTCGGACAGGGGTCACGAAGGTCCCGGCGGTGCCCGGCAGCGGGTGCCGTGGCGGCCTCTGGTCGAGAACTAATGTCGTTGCGTCATGCGGGTCAGTCTAGGCGCTCCACCGCCGTCACAGGGCCCGCGCCGAGGCGGTCGGCGCCGCCCCGTCGACCGAAACCGGGATCGCGATTTCCGGGCGGGGAGCAACCGGAGAATCGGCCCGGTACCGGGCCCATGGAGCGCCGGACGTCGTGGACGTCGTGGACCGCCCAGGTGGGAAGTGTCAGGCCGGCAGCAACCCGTCCAGGCTGGGCCGTTTTCTGGTAGTTGCCGCATCTTCCGACTGGTTACCACCGGTTCCCGCCAGCGGACACGAAAGTGCGCCGGATCGGGATTGCTGATCAGGGCTGAACGGGAATAGCAGTTGACGAAGGAGGAGCCATGTCGCCCATAGAAGTCGTCCTGATCGTCCTTGTGGTCCTCGCCGTCGCGGCCGCCGTTCCCGCCATCTGGGTAGCCAGCCGCCGACGGGCCCTACGCACCCGGTTCGGCCCCGAGTACGACCGGGTGGTCGCCGAGCAGCAGGACCGTTCGGCAGCCGAACGCGAACTGCGGGAGCGCGAACGCCGCCACGCGGAGTTGAACCTGACCTCGCTCTCGGCCGACTCCCGCAGCCGGTACACGGCCGCCTGGGAGGAGATCCAGGCCCGCTTCCTCGACTCCCCCGCCGAGGCGGTCGGTGCGGCGGACGAACTGGTCACCCGGCTGATCGCCGAGCGCGGTTACCCCACCGGGGACTACGACGACCACCTCGCCCACCTGTCCGTCGAGCACGCCCGCACGCTGACCCACTACCGGGACGCCCACGACATCCACCTGCGCAACGAGCGTGGCGAGGCCAGCACCGAGCAACTCCGCCAGGCAGTCGTGCACTACCGGGAACTCTTCGCCGACCTCCTCGGCGAGGACCCCGTACGCCAGCAAACCTCGGACGAACCCCGTCCGGACACCCCGCAGGACGTATCGAGTCGGTAAGGAGAGACTTGCCATGCGCCAGCAGGACCGCCAGATCAACGACGACACCCCCGATGTGATCAAGTCCGAGCCGGTGCCCGTACCCGGGCCCGGCAGCGTCGAGTTCCCGGCGCCGGACGACCCCGACGGCCGACACCGGACCGGTTACCCGAACAGCGACATCGCCGACCACGGTCCGGAGGACGCGCTGGACGAGCGGGGCTCCTACGACAACGACCTCGACACGTCCGGGCCGGGACCGTGGTCCGGCGACCCGGCGGCGGACGCACGTACCAGGGACGAGCGGCTCGGGAGCGACCGCCGGCCCGAGGAACGGGCCGAGGACGCCGCGTTGGACGACGACGCGCTCACCGAGCGCACCCCCGGCGACCGGGCGGCGGACCCCGACGGCGACGACCGCGGCACGAGCGACCGGGGCGACCTGGCCGACGCCAGCCAGGCCGACGCCGACGGCCCGTCGGCGGATGCCGACAGATCACGGGCCGACGCCGAACGGGCCGACGCCGAGCTGGTCGACACCGAACGGGCCGACGGCGAGCACGTCGACGCCCAGCAGGCCGACGCCGAGCAGGTCGACACCGAACGGGCCGACGGCGAGCAGGTCGACGGGGACGCCCGGAACCGGCCGGAGTTCCACGAGCCGGCACCGCTGCCGACCTCCTTCGGCGCCCCGACGGTCGGCGGCGCGGTAGCGGCGTCCGCGCTGGCCGGGAGCCACCGCGACGCCCGGGAGGAGGACACCGTCCGATCCGGCGACGGCCCGGCCGAGGACCGGATCGACGGCGTCGGCGACGAATCGGAGCGTGACCGCCACGCCATCCTGGCCAGCGACGAGGACCGGAGTCTGGGCGCCGCCGATGCCGCGGTCGATCAGCGGTCCGACGGAACGGCCGTGGGCCGGGATGCGATCGACGGCGCGGACCATGGATTTGGCACCGCGAACACGACGGAGACCGGCAGCACCACGGATGCCGTAACCACGCCGGATGCCGTAACCGTGTCGGATACCGGAACCGTGCCGGATACCGGAACCACACCGGCTGCCGGTACGACGCCGGACGGCGAACTGCTGCCCGGCGCGGCACCGGCCGAGCCGATCGTCGCCATCCTCAGCCCGGACACCGTCCAGGGCCTCCGCGACCGGTGGCGGGAGGTCCAACTGCGCTTCGTGGACGATCCGCCCGGCGCTACCGCCGACGCCCACCGACTGGTCGAGGAGTCCGTCGACGCGGTCACCGCCGCCCTGACGCAGCAGCGCGAGGAACTCGGCGGCTGGCAGCGCGACGGCGCGACCGACACCGAGGAGTTGCGCATGGTGGTCCGCCGGCACCGGGACTTCCTGGACCGCCTGCTCGGCAGCTAGCAGTACCAGCGCTCAGACGATCTTCGACGGCTCCCCGACGCGCCCGCCCGCGGGTCGGGGAGCCGCCGCCGCTCCGGCCGGGTCGACACCGCCCGGCCGCCGTCGACACAGGCGTGAAAACTCCTCACCCCGGGTAGTAGGGCCTCGCCCGGCGGCGGGTCCGCCGGAAGCGGACGGCGCGAGGCGTACGAACGAGGTGGACACTGTGGATGGTGGCCTGCGACTGGACATGGACGCGCTGGACTACGTGATCCTGGCGCTGTACTTCGTCACCGTTCTCGGGGTCGGTATCGCGGCCCGCCGCGCCATCCGGACCAGTGTCGACTTCTTCCTCTCCGGCCGTTCGCTGCCGGCCTGGGTGACCGGACTCGCCTTCGTCTCGGCCAACCTCGGTGCGCTGGAAATCATGGGGATGGCGGCCAACGGCGCCCAGTACGGCCTGATGACCCTGCACTACTACTGGATCGGCGCCATCCCGGCGATGGTCTTCCTCGGCATCGTGATGATGCCCTTCTACTACGGCTCCAAGGTACGCAGCGTGCCGGAGTACCTGCGGCTGCGGTTCAACCGACCCGCCCACCTGCTCAACGCGCTCAGCTTCGCGATCGCCCAGGTGCTCATCGCCGGAGTCAACCTCTACGCGCTGGCACTGATCATGCAGGCGCTGCTCGGCTGGCCGCTCTGGGTGTCCATCGTGGTCGGCGCCCTGATCGTGCTGGCGTACATCACGGTCGGCGGGCTCTCCTCGGCGATCTACAACGAGGTGCTGCAGTTCTTCGTGATCCTTGCCGGTCTGATCCCGATCACGATCATCGGACTGGTCAAGGTAGGTGGGGTGGACGGACTCTGGGACAGGGTCCGCGGCTCCGACCTGGGCGAGGCGGGGCTGCACACCTGGGCCGACACCGGCAGCTCCGCGAACCCGCTGGGCGCCAGTTGGATCGGGATCGTCTTCGGCCTCGGCTTCGTCCTCTCCTTCGGCTACTGGACGACAAACTTCGCCGAGGTCCAGCGGGCGATCTCAGCGAAGAACATGAGCGCCGCGCGCCGTACGCCGATCATCGCCGCGTACCCGAAGATGTTCATCCCGTTGGTCACGGTCATCCCGGGCCTGATCGCGGTGGTGACCGTCAACGGCCTGGGCGCCGAGACCGGCGACCTGACCTACAACAACGCGATCCCGCTGCTCATGCGCGACCTGCTGCCGACCGGGGTGCTCGGGGTGGCGGTCACCGGCCTGCTCGCGTCCTTCATGGCCGGGATGGCCGCCAACGTCAGCGGCTTCAACACCGTCTTCACCTACGACATCTGGCAGGCGTACGTCCGGCGCGACCGACCGGACGGGTACTACCTGCGGGTCGGTCGGATCGCCACCGTCGCAGGGGTGCTCGTGGGGATCGGGACGGCGTTCATCGCCGCCGGTTTCAACAACATCATGAACTACATCCAGATGCTCTTCTCGGTGTTCAATGCGCCGTTGTTCGCCACCTTCATCATCGGCATGTTCTGGAAGCGGATGACCGCCTGGGCCGGTTTCTGGTCGCTGTTGACCGGTACCGCCGGGGCACTCGCCACCTATCTGCTGTACGAGGCCGGGGTGCTGCCGTTCGACTCCGACCTGGAAGAGAGCTTCTGGGGCGCCGGGATCGCGTTCGGGCTGGTCGTCGTCGTCGCGGCGATCCTCACCCCGCTCACCCCCGGCAGGCCCGAGGACGAACTGCGCGGCCTGGTCTACGGACTGGGTGGCGCCGACGCCCAGGGCGACATGCTGGCCGGTGACGCCCGCTGGTACCGCTCGCCGATTCTGCTCGGCGGGATCGCGGTGCTCCTGGCCGCGCTGTTCTACCTGCCGGTGCTGTGAGGCCCACGGCCGCGCCGGCCCCGGCACCGGGGCCCGGGACACCGACCGTGGCGGCACCTCGGATCGCCGACGCCGATAGCGAGAAGGGACAACCTCGATGGAAGACGACAACCGAGCCCCGGGCGAGGCACCGATGGACGAGGCGCCGGTCGACGGGGCCGAGCAGGAGCGTCGGTCGGCCGCCGCCCGGCTGTTCGACATCCGCCGGGTGATCGGAGGTCTCTTCGTCGCGTACGGCGTGATCGTCGGCCTGATCGGGCTCTTCGACGGCTCGGCGGCGATCGAGAAGGCGGAGGGAATCCGGATCAACCTCTGGGCCGGTCTGGCCATGCTCGCCCTCGGCCTCGGCTTCCTGCTCTGGCAGTGGCTCCGCCCGGTCGACCGCGAGTGACAAACGGGCGTCCGGGGCCGGGAAGTGCACCGGTCGTGTCCGGTCCCGACGGGCCGACCCGGGGCACGGCGCGGCCCGGCCACGGGTCCGGCGGGCAGGCATGGCGTCGGTGGTCCGGGGTAGTCGATTTGGAGGACCGACGCCCGCACGAAGACCGACAACCGGATGGCGTAGCCGGACAGGAGGGCAGGAAGATGACGGACCGCGATCCGCTACCGAATCGGCCGCTCGAGGAGAGTCCCGAGGTGGCCTCGGCCGTCGACGACGACACGGCCGTACCCCAGTTCGCCTCCGATGGCGGGCGGGGCGCCCAGAGCCCGGACTTTCTCGACGCCGAGGATGCTCCCGGCGACTTTCCGGCAACCGACGACCTGATCGGCGACCCGTACGGCGCCGGCGCGGGCAGCGCCGGCGACACCCGTACCGGAGCCGAGCAGCCGTGGGAACCGGCCGATCTCGCCATCGCGCAGGGGCGCGATCCGACACCGGAGAACATCGACCGTGCCCGCGGGGAACTCGACCGGGAGGGTACGGCCGCCGCGGTGGAGAAGACCGTTCCCTGACCGCCGTTCCCGGGCCGCCGTTCCCGGACGGTCCGGATGATGCACCCGAGCGGGGCGGGACTGTCCGAACCCGACACCGGGTTCGCTCCCCCGATCGGCATCGACGACCGACGGTCCCCGGTCGGCGCCTGTGCGCCGGCCGGGGACCGCCTGGTGGTGTAGCCGTGGTGGTGCTGTTCAGCCGATCAGAGAGCCGGGTAGGCGTTCTGCATCAGCTGGGTGAGCTGGGCGGGGAACCAGGCACCGGAGATCGGGGCACCGGACAACGCACCACTCATGTTGTTGTTGTTACGCGGGTTACCGGTGTAGGTCGGGTCACACATCCGGTCGAAGCCCTTGCCCTCGTCGTTGTCGATGAGGGTGCTGGAGCCGTCCGACTCGCCCGGAGGCTTGATCCAGACGTACGCGTCGATGCCGGTGGCGGGCGCCGCACGGGGCCGCTCGCCGATGCCGGCACCGCTCTGGTTGCACCAGTTGCCGAGGTGGATCCGGCGGTCGATGCGGGAGCCGTTCACCTGCGCGTTGACGTCGCCCGTGGTGACCGCGGCGGTCGGCCGGCCCGCGCCGCCCCAGCCGTTACGGGAGGTGTCGATCAGCATGCCGACGTTGGAGTCGAAGCCCTGCGAGACCATCTCCGTACGGAGTGCCTGGGCGTAGCGCTGCTCGTCCACGTACCGGTTCCAGTCGATCCAGGTCGACAGCCGGTTCGCCTCGGTCACGTTGAGGTAGGGCTCCACGGTGGCCGAGAAGTTGGCGGTGTTGGCGATGAAGCCGTGCACGTTCGCCGTGGTGCTGCCCTCGGCCCGAGCCGCCTCGGCGATGATCTGCGCCGACGGCCGGAAGTTGTCGTCCCAGCCGAGCCAGCCGTGGTGGCCGACGTCGACGTAGTTGTAGACGTTCGGGATCGCGCCGAGCTTCGCCAGGGCGTAACCCACACCCTTGACGTAGTTGCCGTTGGCCTTCATCGTGTCGCAGTTCGCGGTCGCCGTCGCTCGCGGGGAGACGTTGGTGATCAGGTTCGGCAACGAGTCGATCTCGACGATCGTGATGATCCGCAGGCTGCTGTACGCCGCGTCGTCCAGGATCGCCGCAATCGGGTCGATGTAGTCCGTCTTGTACTTGGGCAGGTCCGTCGCCTGGAGTTCACCGTTCGACGCCAGCGCAGAACAGTCGCGGCCCGGCAGGTTGTAGATGACGAACTGGATGTAGCCGGCACCCTGGGCGAGGGCCTCGTCCAGGTGGTCCCGGACGCCCATCGGGCCGTTCGAGCTGCTGTCCGGGTCACCCTCGATCGCGGAGATCCGGTCGATCCAGACGCCGGTCGGGTTGCTGGAGATCCGGTTGCCGCCGGAGACGCTCTCCGCCTTGGCCTTCCACTCCGGGTTCACGTAGCCCCGGGCACCCGAGTACGGGTTGTTCACCCGCGCCGGGCCGGGCCCGCCGGTCGGTCCGGTCGTCGGGCCGGTCGTCGGACCGGTCGTCGGCCCCGTGGTCGGACCGGTCGTCGGCCCCGTGGTCGGACCGGTGGTGGGCGGGGCGCCGTTGCAGTTCACCCCGTTGACGCTGAAGGAGGTGGGCGACGGGTTGCTGCCGCTCCACGCGCCGTTGAAGCCGATGTTGGTGGAGGCACCGGTCGCCAGGTTGCCGTTGTACGACATGTTCGTCGCGGTCACCTGGCTGCCGGACTGGGTCCAGTTGGCCGACCAGCCCTGGCTCACCCGTTGGCTGCTGTTCGGGAAGGTGAAGCGAAGGGTCCAGCCGTTGATCGCGTCGCCGACGTTCCGGATGGTGACGCTGGCGGTGAAGCCACCCTGCCACTGGTTGCTGCTGTACGTGACGTCACACCCGGGGGCGGCGTACGCCGATGTCGCAGGAAGGGTGACCAGGCCGGCAGCCACGAGGGTACTCGCGCCGGCCAATGCCACGACCTTCTGCCGGGCGGACATTCTAGTCCGTAAATTCATGCCAGTGATCTCCTTGGGCCAGCCGGTCACGACAGGCGGAACCGGCGCGGCGACCGCGCGGACGTGGTACTTGGTGGGTACGTCCGTGGACGCCATGGGGGACTGCGGTATGCCCGGCCCGGACGGGCGCGGGAGCGGTGGTGGTGCCGGCCGCGGGTAGCGACCGTGTTGACGCCGTCCGGAAAACCGGCTGCCCTCGGCGTCTGCTGCGCGGTGTGGCTCCCCCAGCACAGTGGATGAATTCTTGCATGGGAGCGCTTCCACCACAACACCTCGACACTGATGGATGACGATACCTGACACCCGGCCGCGCCGCCCGGGCGACCGAGGGTGTGCCGGCTGACCGCCACCCACTTTGGACACGTCCGCACTGGTGAACGCGGAGATTCCGCACCCCACCGCGCGGCGCCGGCGAGCAAGATACCCGTGGGACAAACCGGACGACCGGCCCCCACGTCCCGGGCCAGCACCATCCCGGATGAACAGCGGTTGACCACCCGGAACCGACGAGCACCCCCAGAAAGGCGGGATCTCGTACGGGAAGCACCCGCGAGCGCAATGGGTGCGGTAGGGCCGGTTCCCGCCAGGCTCCCAGTTAGCACGTACCGCCCCCAAGTCGGCCTGTTTGGGGAAAAGCCGAGAAAATCCGATGAAAGCTCACAAATTCGCTAATGTCGGTCGTGGCTCGTCTCCCGGCGAGCCGAGACAAGAGGGAAGGATGACGAAAGTCATGTCCAAGAAGTTCCTCGGCAAGGTGATCGCTGGAGCCGCTCTGGGCGGCGCGTCCCTACTGGTATGGGCCCCCTCGACCGCTCTCGCGGACGGCGGGTACCACCCGGACGGGTACCAGAAGCACGACTCGGGCCATGTCTTCGCGAAGCCGGAAGTGGCAAAGCCAGGGCAGGAGGTCAAATTCATCGAGGTCTGCTCTGAGGCGCAGGAGCACGCATGGCTGTGGTCCAAGGTCACCGGCAAGGTGGATCTGGCACCCAAGGACCACAAGGTGGGCCACGAAGGCGGCAAGGAAGCCGACAAGAAGGCCGAAGAGCGCAAGGACGGCTGGGACGACAAGAAGGCCGGAGACAGCGCGGAGGACGCCGCGAAGCCCGGGGACGCCGGCGGCCACGAAAGCAGCGGCGAAAACTACAAGAAAGAGCGCGAGTACCAGGAGTTCCTGAAGTACAAGGAGCAACAGGAGTACCTCGAGTACCGCCGCTACAAGGACAAGGCGGCCCCGGAGGAGGAGCAGGCGGCCCCGGGAGAGAAGGAAGCGCCGGAGGCCGAGGGCGCTCCGTCTGCCGGAGAAGGGGCACCCGCCGCGCCTGGCCCGACGGCCGACGCGGTCCCGGCTCCGACACCGTCGGCGACCGGGCAGCTCCCCCAGCCTGCCGAGGGCTACCAGCCGCCGGCCGGCGGTGCCGGTGGCGCCATGGCGGACGACGGTAAGGCATACGAAGAGGGCGCGCAGGGCTGGGACGGCAAGAAGGCCGACGAGGGCGAGCACGGCCGGGACGACAAGAAGGCCCAGGAAGGCGAACGCACCTGGGAAGACAGCAAGCCGGCCGAGAAGGGCAAGCCCAACTCGGACGAGAAGAAGGCCCAGGAGGGCGAGCACGGCTGGGAGGACAAGAAGGCCGACGAGGGCGAGCACGGCTGGGACGACAAGAAGGCCGGCTACGAGTACTGGGCCAGTGTCACCATCCCGTGGGACGCCAAGCCGGGGACGTACGAAGTGAAGGGCTCGTGCGGCGAGGGCGAGTTCGTCGTCACGCCCAAGGGTTGGGTCGACGGTGGTGACGGTGGACTCACCTCCGGCAGCAGCGACAACCTCGCGGTTGCGGGCGTGGGCATGCTCGGCATGGCCGCCCTCGGCGGGCTGGTACTGATGCGGCAGCGCCGTACCGATGAATCGCACGCCTGACTCGGCGGTGCGCGGGGCCGGCGGCCGTCACGGGGTACCGTGGCGCGCCGCCGGCATCAGCCTGGTCGCCCTGTTGGCGCTGGTCGGTGCCGGTCTGATCGGCGCCGGCCTGAACGCTCCGGATCCGACAGCACCGCCACAGCCGAGTGCCGCCGCCGCACCGCAGAACCCCGACGACGAGTCCACGACCGCCGCACCGCAGACCGGAGCGGCCCTTCCACCGACGGCCACGCCGCCGCCCGGATCGGATCTCCCCGAGGTCGCCCAGACACCCGGAGCCATGCCGACCAGGAGATCCCTCGACCGGTCCGAACCGATCAGGATCGCCATTCCGAAGATCGACGTCGGTGCGACGATCATGCCGCTCGGGGTCACCGCCGACGGCATGGTCCAGGTGCCGCCGTTGGCAAAGGCGCAACTCGCCGGGTGGTACCAACTCGGCCCGGCACCCGGGGAGGTCGGCAACGCCGTGATCGTCGGCCACGTCGACTCGAAGGAGATCGGGCCGGCGGTGTTCTTCCGACTGGGGGCCCTGCTGCCCGGAGACACGATCGAGGTGATCCGGAAGGACGGCAAGATCGCCAACTTCGTCGTCGAGGGCGTGAAGTCGTACCCGAAGACGGCGTTTCCGACCGACCTCGTCTACGGTCCGACCGACGTGCCGGGACTGCGGCTCATAACCTGCGGCGGCGACTTCGACGAGCGGATCGGCTCCTATCCCGACAACATCATCGCCTTCGCCAGGCTTGCCACCTGAGCGGGACGGCTACACCGTAGGGCCTGTTTCGGGGGACGGCGATCGCTCGCCGTCCCCCGAAGGTGTATCTCCGGGCCCGCGAGGTCGACAAGGCCCCGCAAGCACGGCAACGCCCGATGTTGGCGACAACCGCTCTATCACCTCAATACGAGCTTTCGGAAAAAATACTCGTAATCACGACATCAACTCCCAAAGTGGCTAGCGTCGGTCGTAGCTCGACTGGCCGTCGGGCGAACCAACGGGGAAGGAGTACCTCGAGATATGAGTAGCAAGTTGCTAAAGGTGATGGCCGGCGCTGGCCTGGGCGCCGCCGCACTATTGATCTGCGCGCCCGGAACCGCCCTGGCGGATGACGCCCCTCCCGGACACGAGTACAACAAGGGCTACATCTACACCGAGCCGAAGGGGGTGAAGCCGGGACACAAGTTCAAGATTCTGCTCAAGTGCGAGCACCCGGTGCAGCGGCCCTGGGTGTGGTCGAAGATCACCGGCAAGCTCTGGCTCAAGCCCGTGGAAGAGAACGGTGGGTGGGAGCCGGAACACCCACAGGCGCCCGACGACGGCCAGCCCGAAGACCCCGGCCAGCCGGAGAACCCCGGCCAGCCCTCGCAGCCTCCGGGGCAACCGACGCCGCCCCCGAACGGCGGGCAGCCAGGAGTGCCGCAGGACGGGCCGCCACAGGCCGAAACCGACGAGCCGGACCAGGGCGGCGAGGGCGGCCAGGCGGCGTACGGCAACGAGGCGAAATACTGGGCCTGGGCCGAGGTCCCTTGGAAGACCGGGCCCGGCCACTACGCGGCCAAGGGAGCGTGTGGCAACGGCAGGATCGTGGTCCTGCCTCGCGGCTCCGTCGACGGTGGTGAGGGTGGAGCCAGCACCGACCCGAGCCGTACCGCCGCCGGTGCGAGCCTGTTGGGGGCGGCCGCGCTCGGCGGATTCCTACTGATCCGTCGGCGTCGTACCGATGGCTCACCCGCCTGAGGTGCCGATCAGGGGCGCCGGCGGCCGGCACGGGCAACCGTGGCGTGCCGCCGGCGTCGTGCTGGTCGCCCTGCTGGCCCTCGGCGGAATCACGCTGGTCGCCACCGGCCTCAGTCTGGTCCCGGCGCAGCCACCTCAACCGGTGGACAGCGTGCCCGAGACGGCCCCGGCGCCGGACTGGGGCGCCGGAACGGACTTCGGCACGGACCTCGGATTGGACCTCGGCTCGGGGCTGGAGTCGACGACACCGACCCCGTCGACGACCACCGGACCCGCCCGTACGGGTCCGCCCGCCGGCACCCCGACGACACCGGCACCGGTGGCCCTGCCCCGATCCGAACCGACCACGATCGCGATACCGAAGATCAAGGTGAACGCCAAGATCATATCGATCGGACTGAACGGCGACGGCACGGTCCAGGTGCCTCCGCTGAAGCAGGCCCAACTCGCCGGCTGGTACAAGCTCGGCGTGAGCCCCGGCGAGATCGGTAACGCCGTCGTCGTCGGACACGTCGACTCGGCAGCGATGGGACCGGCGGTCTTCTTCAAACTCGGCGCGCTCCGACAGGGCGACGAGCTGCGGGTGACCCGCAAGGACGGCGAGATCGTCCGATTCGCCGTGGACACCGTCGAGTCATATCCGAAGACGGCGTTCCCGGCCGAGCTGGTCTACGGAGCCGTCGACACCGCCCGACTCCAGGTGGTCACCTGCGGCGGCAAATTCGATCGTAAGAAGGGCAGCTATCCCAACAACATCGTGGTGTCCGCGACCCGGATCCCATGAGTCGCGGAGCCTGGCCGGCGCGACCTCGCCGGCCGGCCAGGCTCCCCGGTACGTCTCAGCTGGCCGCCGACGTACGCACCAGCGTGCGGATCTGTCGCAGCAGCACGGAGAGCGCCGCCAGATCGGCCCGGGACTCGTCGAACTCCCCCATCGCCCTGCGGGTCCGGTTGATCGAGATGGAATTCGACCGCTCCCACTGCTCGACCCGCTCGTCCGGAGCCAGGTCGGCCGAAGTCCCGCTGAGCACCTCGGCGGTGAGCGCGGCCAGTGCGGCATAGAGGTCGTACCGCAACGCCATCCGGGCGAGCGTCTGCCAGCGGTCCTCCCTCGGCAGCAGCGAGATCTTCGACAACAGGGAGTCGACCCGGAAGCGGTCGGAGAGTACGAAGTAGACCGCCGCGACCTCGCTGACGTCCCGACCGGTCGTGGTGGCCGTCTCGACCACGTCCAGCAGTCCGAAGCTGTACATCAGCCGGGTCGCCTGCTCGGCCAGTTCCCGGGGCAGCCCCCGCCCGACCGACGCCTCGACGTGCGCCTCCAGCGCCCGCCGTTCGCTGCCGTAGAACAGGTTGCCCAGCTCCGGCAGGAGGCGGGACACCCCGTCGCGCAATCGGGCGACCTCGGTCGGCACGTCGATCGGGGAGCGCCGGTTCGTCACCAGCCACCGGACCGCGCGGTCGAGCAACCGGCGGGTGTCGAGGTAGACCGCGGTCTGCACCTCGGTCGGCACCCGGTTGTCCAACGCCTCGATGTCGGCCCAGACCTCGCGCAGCCCGAACACCTCGCGGACCACCACGTACGCCCGGATCACGTCCGCCGGGGTCGCGCCGGTCTCCTCCACCACCCGGTAGATGAACGAGATGCCGCCCCGGTTGACCGCCTCGTTCACCAGCATGGTGGTGACGATGTCCCGGTGCAGGCGGTGGTCCGACATCCGGTCGGCGTACCGCTGGCGCAGCGGGGTCGGGAAGTAGCCGGCGAGCACCTCGAAGGTCCACTCCTCGTCCGGTAGCCCGTCGGCCAGGATCTCCCGCTCCAGCACGATCTTGACGTACGCGAGCAGCACCGCGAACTCCGGCGCGGTCAGTCCCGAGTCGGTCCTGGTCGCCAGTTCCTCGTCCGGCGGCAGCGCCTCCAACTCCCGGTTGAGGTGACCGGCGCGCTCGAAGTCGGAGATCATCCGCCGGTGTACCGGCAGCAGGGACGCCGCCTGGGCCATCGCGTTGCCGATCGCCCGCGCCTGGTCGTAGTTGTCCCGCAGCACCAGGTGGGTGACCTCGTCGGTCATCTCCGCCAGCAGGGCGTCCCGGTCCGGAACGCTGAGCTGGCCGTCGGCCACCGCCGCGCCGAGCAGGATCTTGATGTTGACCTCGTGGTCCGAGGTGTCCACCCCGGCCGCGTTGTCGATGAAGTCGGTGAAGATCCGGCCACCCCCGAGGGCGTACTCGATCCGGCCGACCTGGGTGAAGCCCAGGTTGCCGCCCTCGCCGACCACCTTGCAACGCAGGTCCCTGCCGTCCACCCGGATGGCGTCGTTGGACTTGTCGCCGACCTGGCCGTTGGACTCCGACGACGCCTTGACGTAGGTACCGATCCCACCGTTCCAGAACAGGTCGACCGGAGCGCTCAGGATCGCCTTCATCAGCTCCTGCGGGGACATCGACTCGGCACCCGCGTCGAGGTCGAGCGCCGCCCGGACCTGCGGACTGATCGGGATCGACTTCGCGGTACGCGGGTAGATCCCGCCCCCTTCCGAGATCAGCTCCGGATTGTAGTCCGCCCAGGAGGAGCGCGGCTGGTCGAACAGCCGCCGCCGCTCCTGATAGGAGGACGCGGCGTCGGGATCCGGATCCAGGATGATGTGCCGGTGGTCGAAGGCGGCCACCAGCCGGATGTGCTCCGACAGCAGCATTCCGTTACCGAAGACGTCGCCCGACATGTCGCCGACGCCGGCCACGGTGAAGTCCTGGGCCTGGGTGTCGATCCCCATGTCCCGGAAGTGCCGCTTCACCGACTCCCAGGCACCCCGGGCGGTGATGCCCATCTTCTTGTGGTCGTAGCCGGCCGAGCCGCCGGAGGCGAACGCGTCGGCCAGCCAGAATCCCTGGGACACCGAGATCTCGTTGGCGATGTCGGAGAAGCTGGCGGTGCCCTTGTCCGCCGCCACCACCAGGTAAGGGTCGTCGGCGTCGTGCCGGACCACGTCGTGCGGCGGCACGATCTGCCCACCGACCAGGTTGTCCGTCACGTCCAGCAGGGCCGAGATGAACCCCTTGTAACAGGCCACCGCCTCGTCCCGGTCGCCCGGCTTCTGCTTGAGCACGAAGCCACCCTTGGCACCCACCGGCACGATCACCGCGTTCTTCACCATCTGCGCCTTGACCAGGCCCAGCACCTCGGTACGGAAATCCTCCCGCCGGTCCGACCAGCGGATGCCACCCCGGGCCACCGGCCCGAACCGCAGGTGCACACCCTCGAAACGCGGCGAGTAGACGAAGATCTCGTACTTCGGCCGGGGCGCCGGCAGGTCAGGGATCGCCTGCGGGTCCAGCTTGAACGCCACGTACGACTTGGGCCGCCCGTCCATCCGGCGCTGGTAGAAGCTGGTCCGCAGGGTGGCCTGGATCAGCGTCAGGTACGACCGCAGGATCCGGTCCTGGTCGAGGCTGCTCACCTCGTCGAGCTGCTGCCCGATGCTGGTCACCAGCTCCTTGCTGCGCAGCACGCGCTCCTCGGCGCCGCGGCCCGGCGACGGCGAGAACCGCACCTCGAAGAGTTCCACCAACGAGGCGGCGATCGCGGGGTAGGCGATGAAGGTGGACTCCATGTAGTCCTGCGAGAAGACCGTGCCGGCCTGCCGCAGGTACTTCGCGTACGCCCGCAGCACCACCACCTGCCGCCAGGTGAGGCCGCCGCGCAGTACCAGTTCGTTGAAGCCGTCGACCTCGGCCTCGCCGCGCCAGGTGGCGGAGAAGGCGTTCTCCACGTGCGGGCGGACCTCGGCGAGATCCCGGGCGCCGTCCGGCAACTCCAGGCCGAAGTCGTAGAGGTAGATCCGCCCGTCGATCCGGTCCACCTCGTACGGGTGCTCGTCGACCACCCGTACGCCGAGGGAGTGCAGCACCGGCAGCACCGCGGAGAGCACCATCGGCTCGCCGTACCGGTAGACCTTGAACCGGACGTCCTCGATCGCGGTGGCCGGTGCGGTCCCGCCCGGCCGGACGGCCTGCTGCTTGCGGAACATGTGCATCTCGAGCTGGCCCGGCTCTTCGAGCAGTTCGAGCTTGGCGAGGTCCTTCATCGCCTCGTACGGGGTGTGCCCGTCCTTGTAGCCCTCCGGGAACGCGTCGGCGTACCGGGTGAACAGCCGCTTAGCCTGCTCGTCGCCGAGCTTGCGCTCCAGCACCAGCCGGTAGTCGTCGTCCCACAGCCGGGTGGCGTCGGCGAGTTCCTCGGCGAGCAGGTCCGCGTCGACCTCGCTCGGCGGGTTGGCCGGGTCGGTCCGGACGATGAAGTGCACCCGGGCGAGCATCGACTCGGTGACCCGGGTGGTGTAGTCGACCCCGATCCCGTTCAGCTCGCGGAGCAGGATCTCCTGCATCCGTAGCCGGTTCTGGGTGGTGAACCGGTCCCGGGGCAGGTAGATCAGGCAGGAGATGAACCGGCCGTAACCGTCACGGCGCAGGAAGACCCGCAACTGGCGGCGGCCCGCCATCCGGAGCACCCCGACGACCGCGTGGTAGAGGTCGTCGGTCTTGATCTGGAACAGCTCGTCGCGCGGATAGGTCTCCAGGATCTGCAGCAGGTCCTTGCCGGAGTGGCTGCGCGGGCTCAGCCCGGACCGGTCCAGCACCTCGGCGACCTTCCGCCGGACCACCGGCAGCTCGCGGACGCTGGTCCGGTACGCCGCCGTGGCGAGCAGGCCGAGAAAGCGTCGCTCTCCCACCACATCGCCGGCTTCGTTGAAGACCTTGAAACCGATGTAGTCCAGGTACGCGGACCGGTGCACGGTGGCCCGGGAGTTCGCCTTGGTGATGATGAGCAGGCGCTTCTCCGTCACCTTCTGGTGCGCCTCCGGCGTCATGGAGGACAGTGCCCTCGGCACCGTCGAGTCCTGACGCAGGATGCCGAGTCCGGTGCCGAGGACCGCCTCCAGCGCCTTCTCACCGCCGGAGACCTCGACCAGCCGGTACTCGCGGTAACCGAGGAAGGTGAAGTGTTCGTGCGCGAGCCAGCGCAGCAGTTCCACCGAGTCCGTGATGTCCTTCTCCGGCACCGGTGGGCGGTTCTCCGCGGTGCGGGCCGCGGCCAACTCGTCGGCGAGCGCCAGGGCCCGCTGCCGCATTTTCGGCCAGTCTTCCACCGCCTCGCGTACGTCGGTGAGCACCCGCTGCAACTCGGCCCGCAATCGGTCCCGGTCCGCCGCACCGCGGACAGGATCGATCTCTATTCGCATCCAGCTCTCGACGATGTCGCCGTCGATCGCGTCGTCGGGTTCGACGTCGGCGGCGACCTCGGTCAACCTGCCGAGCGGCTCGCGGCGGACCACCACGAGCGGATGAACCAGCATGTGTACGTCGAGGTGGTGACCGGTGAGCAGGGCGGTGATCGAATCCACCAGGAAGGGCATATCGTCCGTGACGATCTCGATCACGGTGTGCTGCTGGTCCGGAACCGGCTCGTGGATCCGGATCTTCAACTCGCCCGGCACCCGCTGCTCGGCCAGCTCCCGATGAGCCCGCGCCGCGGTCAGCATCTCCTCGGCGGTGAACCCGATCAGCTCCTCGTCCGGCGCGAACCGCCAGAACCGGTCGACAAGCGTCGCCGCGTCGTGGTCGTTCCCGGCCAGCGTGACCGCCTGGGCGACGAGGCGCTCCGCGTTCGGCACCGGCTCGTCGAGGTCCGCGTCCTCCACGTCGTCCGCCAGCGCCTCCGGTGGCAGCCCCAGGTCGTAGAGAGTGTCGATGCTGGCTCCCGGTACGCCGGTCACGCCGGATGCGAGTCGAGAGCCGACCCCGTCATCGTCGACCGCCGTGTCGTAGCTGTCATCTCGGTCGGCATAAGCCGGCCGGAGATCGGGTTCCGGTTTGATCGCCGGACGCCGGTCCATCGTGCAACTCCCCTCGACCCACCACGCCGTGGGTCACTCTCCGCCAGACTAGGCCCTGCCGACGCACCCCTCTATCGGCGGACGGTCAGCCGGACGTCGGATCCGGACTCTGTCCTTTCACCTGTTGCGGGTAATCGACACGCCCGCCTCGGAGTACCCACGCTTCCCCTGCCTTCACCCGATTCACCGCATCCCCTCACCGAACCACCACATCCGCGGCCCGGCCACCGCGTTCCGCCGTACCCTCCACGACAACGCCGGGACCAGCATCGGAGGGCACCGAAAGGGACGTACGGGCCGGAGGGGCATCCCCGGCACCAGGGCACCCGCCGAACGGACCCGCGTACTACCGTCAAGCTGCCGCCGGAGGAGTTCACGGCGGTGCGCCGATCTGGAAGGTAACCGCAGCATGGGCTCTCCGTATCCATCCCTCCGCCACCACGGCCGGCGAACCGCCCCTCGCCAGGTGGTCGGTGCGGTCGTCGGACTACTGCTCGTCACCGGAGCCCTGGTCGGCTGTTCCGGGTCGGACGGCCCGGAACGGGCCGTGGACGCCTTTATCGCCGGCTGGCGGGGCGGCGACCTCAACAAGGTCGGTTTCCGGGACCCGGCCGGCGGGCGCATACCGGCGACCGACGTGGCCGACGAGATCAGGGAACTCTCCGGCGACCTGGCCAAGACGCCACCGGCGCTCCGCCGGGAGGGCGAGGCGAAGATCACAGCAGACACCGCGACCGTGACGGTACGGGTGGACTGGACACTTCCGGATAACACGCACTGGACGTACCCGTCGGAGATCCACCTCAAGCGTGGCAATGATGACGATTGGCAGGTGCTCTGGGAGCCCAAGGTGGTCGAGCCGAAGCTCACCAGCGGCGATCAGCTCGCCCTGCGCCGGCTCCCCGCCAAGCGGGCCCAGGTGACCGACGGCGCGGGCAACGGCATCGTGCTGCCCCGGCCGGTGGTCGTCGTTGGCGTGCAGCCCGGTGAGGTGTCCAACGTACCGGCGCTGGTACGCGACCTGGACCGGGCGTTCAAGGCGATCCGTCCGCCGATCACCCCGGCCATCGACCTATCCGACCTGCCGAAACGGTTGAGCGAGGCGAAACCGGACGCCTTCGTCGACATCGTCAGCCTGCGCCGGGACGCGTACCTCCAGATCAAGTCCCGCATCTACGACCTGCCGGGAACGAAGTTCCGGGACGAGCAGCGCGAGCTGGCACCGTACCGGGGCTTCGCCGCAGCCCTGCTCGGCTCGGTCGATCCGGTGCAGGCCGCCGACCTGGAGGCCAACCCCGGCTTGTTCTCCGACGGTGACGTGGTCGGCCACGGTGGACTCCAGGGCCGCTACGACAAGCAACTGCGGGGTGGAACCGGGATCAGCGTGATCATCACCAGCAAGCGGCCGGACGGTTCCGTGACCCCGACCGGCACCGAGGCGTTCCGCCGCGAACCGGCGGCCGGCATCCCGCTGAAGACCACCCTCGACGTGCGGGTGCAGAGCGCCGCCGACCGTGCCGTGGAGGCGGAGAAGCGCCGGAGCGCCCTGGTCGCGGTACGGATCAGCGACGGCGCGGTGCTCGCGGCGGCCAACGGTGGCAGCGCCGAGAACCTCGCCTTCACCGCCCAGGTACCGCCGGGCTCGACCTTCAAGATGGTCAGCACGCTCGGTCTGCTCGACGCGGGCGCGGTCACCCTCGACGGTCCGGTCGCCTGCCCGAAGACCTTCACCGTGGAGGGACGTTCGTTCAAGAACTCCGACTCCTTCGAACTCGGCACGGTGCCGTTCCGGACCGACTTCGCCAAGTCCTGCAACACGGCCTTCGCCGCGCTCGCTCCCAAGCTGGGCCCGGACGGGCTGGCCAACGCGGGCCGGAGCCTCGGTCTGGAGGGCACCTGGCAGCTCGGGGTCGACGCGTTCACCGGCAAGGTCTCGGCCGGCGGCTCGGCCGCCGAACGGGCCGCAGCCGCCTTCGGTCAGGGGACCACGCTGGTCAGCCCGCTGAGCCTGGCGGCGGCCACCGCCGGGGTGGCCCGGGGCCAGTGGCAGCAGCCGAAACTGGTGGTGGAGCCGAACCCGGGCCAGGCCGCGCCACCCGGTCCGCAACTTCAGGCCGGTTCGGTCGAACCGCTGCGCACGATGATGCGCGAGGTGGTCACCTCGGGGACCGGTTCGGCGCTGAAGGACGTGCCGGGCAAGCCGGTGTACGGCAAGACCGGCACCGCCGAGTACGACGACAATCCGGCACACACCCACGCCTGGTTCGTGGGCTGGCAGGGAGACGTCGCGTTCGCGGTCTTCGTCGAGAAGGGCGGAGCGAGTACGGCCACCGCCGTGCCGATCGCCGAGCGCTTCCTGCGCAGTCTGGCCGCCCGGTAACCGCGTCCGGTCTCCGGACCGGGCTCGGGGCGGCCGACGGGGAACTTTCCCGTCGGCCGCCCCGGTGTCAGGCCTTCACCAGCAGCAGTGGACCGCTGGTCAGCGGGCCAGCGCCAGACCTTCCTTGTCGGTGAACTTGCCGATCAGGATCATGATGAAGTCGATCAGCACCCAGACGCCGAGCCCACCGAAGGTCAGGATCATGAGAACGCCGGTGCCGATCTTGCCGACGTAGAACCGGTGCACCCCGAACCCGCCGAGGAAGAAGCAGAGCAGCACCGCGACGAGCCAGGACCGGGTCCCGACGCCAGCACCGGTAGTGGTTGTGGACATGTTTATTCCCTTCAGGACACACAGGCTGATTGCGCGCGCCGGAGGACGGCGCGACTCGTCCACGCCAAGGGGGTTTTCCGGCGTGGACGGCGATCGCGCACACTACCGCAACAGGCGCGGTCATGTTGTCCCTGAGCTGGGGTCCGAGCAGGGACGTTACGGGGCGACGGGCCGAGGCAGGCTCGCGACGAACATCGCGATCAGTTGCTCGTACGTCTCGTCCAGATCCTCCGGTAGGCCGAAGCCGCCCCCGGCCTCGATCGAGACGAAACCGTGCGCGATGGACCGGGCACACCTCGTGGCGTGGATCGCCCCCGAATCCGTGAGCCCGTATCCGCGCAGGGTGGCGAGGAAGACCTGCAACAGCCGGGTGCCGGCGGCCACCATCACCGGGTTGTGCAACGGGTCGGGGGGCAGCGCGGCATAGCGGGCGGGATGGTCCCGTACGTAATCGCGGTAGCCGCGCATCAGCACCGCCACCGCCTCGTCCCCACTGCGGCCCATCGCCGCCGCCGTGAACCGCTCGGTCATCTCGTCCATCACCCGCGCGCCGACCAGCATCCGCAGCTCGGCGAGTCCTGCGACGTGCTTGTAGAGCGACGGCGGCGCGACCCCGGTACGCCCGGCGACCGCCGCCAGGGTCAGCGCCTCCGCGCCCTGCTCGTCGATGACGGCCAGCGCGGCGTCCACGACCGCCGTGGTGGACAATCCGGCCCTAGGCACCGCTTCGTCCGGCAGGGACTCGAACACGGCGGGTCACCCGGCTATTGCTCATAGCCGCAAAGCTATTCACCACTACCACCACCTGTCAACCGACCGCGACCTCCGCCCCACCGACTCCAGACCTTGACGACCTGTTGTTGCTCGAACAACCGCGGTGACGACAACAGGTCGTCAACATCTACGACAAACCGTCGAGGTTGACGTGGAACTCGAGCCGGTTGCCCGCCGGGGAGCCGGCTGGGCACCCTGAAGCGCGGCCAGTCAGGCGATCTCCGCAGCCGACCCGGTCTCCGGACCTGGCGTCGGCGACTCCCGATCCGGCCCACCGATCCCCGGCACGGAATCATCGGCCGGCAGCACACCGGCCGACGGAGTCTCGGCGGGCCGCAGGCCCGTGGCTGGCGAGGAGTGGCGCCGTAGCCGTCCCGGGCCCGCCGACGCGGGCGGGCCGACCGCCTCGGACCAGCGGGCGGACAGGTCGCGAGGCTCGGGCCGTCGGGAGTTGACGCTGGTCGACTCGTCCCGGCCGAACGACGCGGCACCGTCGAACGACGCGCCCCGATCGGATGCCTCAAGGCCCTCGGGCAGCCCAACACCCTCGGGCAACTCGACACTCGCGGGCAGCCCAGCACGGGCAGACGACTCAGCCCGATCGAACGACTCAGCCCGATCGAACGACTCAGCCCGGTCGGACGACTCAGCCCGATCGGACGACTCAGCAGGGTCGGCGGCGACCGGGGCGCGGCGGTCAGACCCTGGTCCGACCGCCTGCACCAAAGGCTCGTCCGACACCGGAATCAGGGACGGGACCGGGGTCGGGGTCGGGACCGGGGACGACACCGGAATCAGGGGCGACACCGGAATCAGGGGCGACACCGGAATCGGGGCCGGGTCCGGAATCGGGGCCGGGACCGCGCCCAGGGCGGCCGCCGCCGACGAGGGCTGGGCGAAGGCAGACATCCCGAGCGGCGGGACGCCCCGCGGCGCGACCGTGGACACGGTGGGCTGCCTGGCCGGCGGGACCGCCCGGGGTCCGGGCATCGCCGTCGGACCGCGCTCGGTTCCGGCTGACCGGGTCGACACGAGCCGCGGCGGGACCGCGTCCGGGGCGGCGACCGGAGCCAGACCGGCGACCAACGTACCGACGATCTCGGCGGCGTACGAGCCGGTCGGGTCGTAGTCGGGGTCGAAGACCGTGACCTCCACCCCCAGACAGTGCGGGGTGTCGACCAGGCCCGCCAACAGCAGCTCCAACTCGGCGAACGCGATCCCGCCCGGGTCCGGCGCGTCGACCGCCGGCATCACCGCCGGGTCGAGTACGTCGACGTCGACGTGCACCCAGTAGCCCGCGCAGTCGGTCAACTGGTCATGGGCCCACTGGGCGGTCCGGGCCGCCCCCTCGACCCGCAGCGCCGGTACCGGCCGGGTCACGATCCCGGCCGCCTGCAGGTCGAGTCGGTACTCGTCATGGGCCCGGATGCCGAGCACCACCACGTCGATGTCCCGAAAGTACGGCCGGCGTCCCTCGATCGCGGCCAGGTCGGCCTGTCCCCGCCCGGTGACCAGGGCCAGGTCCTCGCCGGCCGCCGCGCCGACGTACGAGGCATTGCCCGGGTGCCGGAAGTCGGAATGGCCGTCCACGAAGACGAGGCCGATCCGACCGCCGACCGACTCGCCGAGCCGGTGCATCGCGAGCGCCGAACCGAGCAGGATGGAGCAGTCCCCGCCGAGCACCAGCGGGAACTCGCCCTGGTCGATGATCCCGCCGATCCGGTCGGCCAACTCCATCGAGTAGTCCGCGATCGCACCGGCATGGCACACCCCGTCCCCGGGACGCCAGTCGCCCGGGTCGTACCGGGACGGGGTGAGGCAGCCGGCGTCCCGGGCTCCCAGCCGGGCGATCAGCTCGTGGTCCCGCAGCGCGCCCGGTGCCTTGGCACAGCCCGGCACCGACGTGGAGGTCGGCGGACGCAGACCCAGGTTGGACGGAGCGTCCAGGACGGCGATCCGGCGCATAGTGTGCTCCCGTCCGGTATCGCGGCTGCCAGGCCGGCATGCGCGCTGCTCGTACTCACATTGTCAGAAGAGCGCGCGCGAGAGCGCCCGCCGGGCGCTGGCCACCGCAGGATCGTCCGGACCGGCGATGCTGAACAGGGACACCAGGTGCTGCCGGGTCGCCTCCCGGTCATCGCCGGCGGTCCGGCGGACCAGTTCGACCAGCCGGGCGTACGCCTGCTCCGCCTGGCCGCTGAGCACCTCGATGTCGGCGGCCAGTAGCTGCGCCGCGACGTCGTCCGGCGCCGAGTCGGCCACCGCGAGCGCTGCCGCCGGGTCCGCACCGCTCACCCGGCGGGCCAGCGCGACGTGCGCCAGGCCGGCCTCGGCCGCGGCGTCCGCCGGAGCATCCGACAGGATCTTCTTGTACGCCCGCTCGGCGGCGTCCAGGTCACCGCTGATCAGCGCCTCGTCGGCCTCGGTGAGCCGGGGGTCCTCCGGAGCCTCCACCGATACGCCACCGGCCTTGAGGACCGCGCCGATCCACTGCCGCAACTGCGCCTCGGGCACCACGCCGGAGAAGGCGTCGACCGGCTGGCCGCCCACCACCGCGTAGACCATCGGGATGCCCTGCACCCGGAACATCTGGGCGAGGCGGGGGTTGGCGTCGACGTCGACCTTGGCGAGCACCCATGCGCCGTCGCCCTCGACGGCCAGCCGCTCCAACACCGGAGAGAGCTGTTTGCAGGGCTCGCACCACTCGGCCCAGAAGTCGATCACCACGGGGGTGGTCAGGGAACGTTCCAGCACCTCGGACTGGAAAGTGGCTTCGGTGACGTCGATCACCGAGACTCCACCCGCGCCCGCGGGAGGTGTGCTGGCCGGGGCCGCGCCCGGCGTGGCACGGCTGGCCGGCTGGGCGGAGGGTGCCGGCGTGGCGGGCGTCTGGGCGGCGCGCAGCGCGCCGAGGTCTACCGCGCCGCGGGTGAAGATCGACGAGGTGATCCGTGGGTCGCTCATGGTTGTCTAGTCTCGCACGCGACGCTGGCATCCCAGCCCAACCGCCACCGCCCGACAGTATCGACCGGGTCACCCATCCCAATACCGGCCGTCACCGGGCGCACCGCCGCGTCAGAACCGGGCCGGTTCCCGGTAGACGCCCCATTCGGCGCGCAGTGCGTCACAGATCTCCCCCAGGGTCGCTTCGGCGCGTACCGCGTCCAGCATCGGCGGAATGAGGTTCTCCCCGGTCCGGGCGACGTCGACCATCCGGGCCAGGGCCGCCGTCACGGCGTCGGCGTTCCGGCCGGTTCTGCGATCGCCCAGCAGCCGGCGCTGCTCCACCTCGACCTCGTGCGAGACCCGCATGATCTCCAGCTCCTTGGCGATCGTCCCGGTGTGGCAGTTCACTCCGACGATCCGCTTGTCGCCCTTCTCCAGCGCCTGCTGGTAGACGAAGGCCGACTCGGCGATCTGGCCGGTGAACCAACCGTCCTCGATCCCGCGCAGGATGCCGGAGGTCATCGGCCCGATCGGGTGCGGCCCCTCCCCGCCGAGCTGCCGGATCCGGCTGAAGATCTCTTCCGCCTCGGCTTCGAGCCTGTCGGTGAGCGCCTCGACGTACCAGGAGCCACCGAGCGGATCGGCCACATTGGTGACTCCGGTCTCCTCCATCAGTACCTGCTGGGTCCGCAGCGCGATCTCGGCGGACGAGTCGCTGGGCAACGCCAGGGTTTCGTCCAGCGCATTGGTGTGCAGCGAGTTGGTGCCGCCGAGCACCGCGGCGAGCGCCTCGACCGCGGTGCGTACGACATTGTTGACCGGCTGTTGGGCGGTCAGCGACACCCCGGCGGTCTGGGTGTGGAAGCGCAGCCAGAGCGCGCGCTCGTCGGTGGCGCCGTACACCTCGCGCAACCATCGGGCCCAGATCCGGCGCGCGGCCCGGAACTTGGCGATCTCCTCGAAGAAGTCGACGTGCGAGTCGAAGAAGAAGCTCAGGCCGGGCGCGAAGCTGTTGACGTCCAGGCCCCGGGACAGTCCCAGTTCGACGTAGCCGAACCCGTCCGCGAGGGTGTACGCCAACTCCTGCGCGGCGGTCGACCCGGCCTCCCGGATGTGGTAGCCGGAGACCGACAGCGGCTTGTAGCGGGGGATCTCCCGCGCGCAGTACTCCATCAGGTCGCCGATCAACCGCAGGTGCGGCTCGGGATCGAAGAGCCACTCCTTCTGCGCGATGTACTCCTTGAAGATGTCGGTCTGGAGCGTTCCGTCGAGTGCGGAGATGTCGGCGCCCTGCCGTTCGGCGGCCACCAGGTACATGCAGAAGACCGGTACCGCCGGGCCCGAGATGGTCATCGAGGTGGTCACCCCGGCGAGGTCGATTCCGTCGAACAGCGTCTCCATGTCCGCCGCCGAGTCGATCGCCACCCCACAGTGCCCGACCTCGCCGAGCGCCTGCGGGTCGTCGGAGTCCCGGCCCATCAGGGTCGGCATGTCGAAGGCGACGGACAGTCCGCCGCCACCCGCGCCGAGGATCATCTTGTAGCGCTCGTTGGTCTGCCGGGCGTTGCCGAACCCGGCGAACTGCCGGATCGTCCAGGTCCGCCCCCGGTAGCCGGTCGGGTACAACCCCCGGGTGTACGGGTACTCGCCCGGCCAGCCGATCCGCTCGAAGCCGGGATGGGCGGTCCCGGGTTGGGGGCCGTACACCGGTTCGACGGGCAGGCCGGAGAGTGTGGTGAAGTCCGCGTCCCGCTTGCGTGCCGCGTCGTACCGGGCCTGCCAGCGGGCTCGACCAGCGGCGATTTCGTCGGCGTTCATCGGGAAGGCCTCCTTGCGATCCTCGACTGCGCCCCGAGTGTAGAGGCCCGACCTGAACGATCGCTAAGGAGAGTCGTGATCAAGGGATCTTCCGGGTTCGAGCCGGCGCGATTCCGGACGAAAGATCCCTGATCACGGTGATTGGCGGCCACCCCACCCCCGGCCGCAGGGTCGGGGCGGTCAGGCTCCGGCGGCCGGCGGCGCGTTCAGCTCGATGTCGTCGACCTTCACGTTCACCTCGGCGACCTGAAGGCCGTAGTTCTCGACCGCCTCGATCACCTTGGCCCGGACCGCCTCGGTCACCTCGTGCACGACGTGGCCCGCCTGGATCACCAGGACGACCCTGATGGTCGCACTGGTTCCCTTCACCTCGGCCGAGACGCCTCGCCCGGCGTCGCCCACCTCGTCCAGCCCGACCTTGTCCAGCACGCTGTTGAAGAACCGCGCCACGTCGCCACCCAGATCGGCGACACCCGGCACCGAACGGGCCGCCGTACCCGCGATCTTCTCCACGACCTCTTCGGACACCTCGGTGGCGCCCCTCGGCGCGGCGGCCGGCGCGGGCTGGGCTACCGGCGCGGGCTGGGCGGCCGGCGCGGTGCTCTCCGGCGCCTGGCCAGAATCGTTAACGTCGGTCATTCTTCGTCTCTCCCCTGGTCTCGACGGCCTGGCACGGCGCCGTCAGCGTTGACGGAGCCTACTCGCCGCGGGCAACCAACGACGGAACTGACACATTCTCGCTGTTTCGCCGGCCGCATCCCGGCCCCGTCCAGCGGCTCGGAGTCCACAGTCGCCGCGACGGAGCGCTCCGAAGTGGGCACCGAGTGGCGCCGAAAGCACGCACGCAAAGAACGTACAAGACCCACCCCCACCACCCCACGCATGCTCGCCGAGCGTAAGGAAGGGCCCCCTGTTATCGCTTTTTGTAGATAAAGGGCCCCTTCCTAACCACTGCGAGCCCGAGGAGTTCGAGATGAGCGTTTCCGTTCCCACCAGCGAGCCGGAGGCGGCGCGGGTACGGTTCGACACCAAGATCGCCGTACTGCTCCGCGCCGACCTGGCCGGCTGGCAGCGGCTCAACGTCACCGCGTTCCTGTGCAGTGGCATCGCCGGAGCCGAACCGGATCTGCTGGGTGCCGAGTACCTGGACGCCGACGGAACCCGTTACCTGCCGATGTTCCGCCAGCCTGTACTGGTCTTCGCGGGTGATCGGGACACCGTCATCGGCGCGCACCGGCGTGCCGTCGAGCGTGGGATGCGAATCGCCGTGTTCACCGAGGAACTCTTCCGGACCGGCAACGACCGGGACAACCGCGCGGCGGTACGGGCCGTCGGGCGGGACCGGCTCGAGGTGGTGGGACTGGCCGTGCACGGACCGAAGAACGCGGTCGACAAGCACATGAAGGGCGCCGTCCTGCACCCGTGAACCGGAGCGGTCAGCCGGCGTGGTGACCGAGTTGGTCGAGCAGCTCGGCGGCGGCGGCGTACGGGTCCAGCACGCCGTCGGCCACCCGTGCGGCGAGCCCTGCGAGCGGCGTACCCGCGCGCAGCGAGCCCATCCGGTCCCGAAGGGTGCCGAGCGCGATCGCCTCGACCTCGGCGGCGGCCCGCGCCTCGCGGCGCTGCCGCAGCTCGCCGTGCTCGACCAGCCAGCCGCGGTGTTTCTCGATCGCCGTGACGAGTTCGTCGATCCCCTCGCCCCGGGTGGCCACCGCGCGCACCACGCGTGGCCGCCATGCCCCGGCACCGCGCTCGCCCAGCGCGATCATGCCCTGGATGTCCCGGACGGTGGCGTCCGCGCCGTCCCGGTCGGCCTTGTTGACGACGAACACGTCGGCGATCTCCAGGATGCCGGCCTTAACCGCCTGGATCGCGTCGCCCATTCCCGGCGCGAGCAGCACCAGCGTGGTGTCGGCCAGCGAGGCGACCTCCACCTCGGCCTGGCCGACCCCCACGGTCTCCACCAGTACGACGTCGCAGCCGGCGCCTTCCAGCACCCGGACCGCCTGCGGGGTGGCCGCCGCCAGCCCGCCCAGGTGACCCCGGCTGGACATGGACCTGATGTAGACACCGGGATCGGTGGCGTGGTCCTGCATCCGGACCCGGTCGCCGAGGATCGCCCCACCGGTGAACGGGCTGGACGGGTCCACGGCGAGCACCCCGACCCGGTGGTCGCGGGCCCGCAACGCCCGGACGAGTTCGTTGGTGGTGGTCGACTTGCCCACCCCGGGCGATCCGGTCAGGCCGATCACCTGGGCTGCGCCGGTGTGCGGCGCGAGAGCCGCCGCGACCTGCGGCAGCAGTTCGTCGCCCGACTCGACCAGGGTGATCAATCGGGCCACCGCCCGTGGATCACCGTCCCGGGCCCGGCTGACCAGCGCCGGCACGTCCCGACTCCGCCGTACCGGCCCCGCCGGAGTGGCCACCCGCGAACCGTCGCCAGCCCGCGCCGTCGGGGCATCGCCTGGCCGCGCCGTCGGGGCATCGCCTGGCCGCGTCGTCGGGGCCGGACCTGCGGAACGCGGCGCCGTCACTCCTGCCCGCCACCCTGCCGGGGCACGTGGATGATCAGCGCGTCGCCCTGGCCACCACCACCGCAGAGTGCCGCCGCCCCGGTGCCGCCACCCCGGCGTCGCAGTTCCATCGCCAGGGTGAGGACCAGCCGGGCCCCGGACATCCCGATCGGGTGGCCGAGCGCGATCGCTCCGCCGTTTACGTTCACGATCTCGGGGCTCACTCCGAGGTCACGGGTCGACTTGACACCGACCTGGGCGAACGCCTCATTGATCTCGATCAGATCCAGGTTGGCGACGGAGAGCCCGCCCTTGCGGAGCGCGTGCTCGATGGCGTTGGACGGCTGCGAGTGCAGCGAGTTGTCGGGACCGGCGACGTTGCCGTGCGCGCCGATCTCGGCGAGCCAGGTCAGGCCGAGTTCCCTGGCCTTGGCCTCGCTCATCACCACCACCGCACAGGCGCCGTCGGAGATCGGCGACGAGCTGCCGGCGGTGATCGTCCCGTCCGGAGTGAACGCGGGGCGCAGCCGGGCCAGGGACTCGACGGTGGTGTCCGGACGGATCCCCTCGTCCTCGCTGATCACCAGCGGGTCGCCCTTGCGCTGCGGAACCGTCACCGGAACGATCTCGTCGGCGAAGGCACCGTTCTTCTGCGCGGCGGCGGCCCGCTGGTGGCTGGCCGCCGCGAAGGTGTCCTGCTCGGTACGGCTGATCCCGTGCCGGGAGTTGTGCCGCTCCGTGGACTCGCCCATCGCGCAGCAGTCCCAGGGGTCGGTCAGGCCGTCCAGCGCCATGTGGTCGGAGATCACCACGTCGCCGTACTTGTAGCCGGCCCGCTGACCGCGCAGCAGGTGCGGGGCGTTGGTCATCGACTCCATCCCGCCGGCCACCACGATGTCGAACTCGCCGGCCCGGATGAGCTGGTCGGCCAGGGCGATCGCGTCGAGGCCGGAGAGGCAGACCTTGTTGATGGTCAGCGCGGGTACGGACATCGGAATGCCCGCCTCGACGGCCGCCTGTCGGGCCGGGATCTGGCCGGCACCGGCCTGGAGCACCTGCCCCATGATCACGTACTGCACCTGGTCGGCAGGGACACCGGACCGCTCCAGGGCGGCCCGGATGGCGATCCCACCGAGCTTCGTCGCCGGAAAGTCCTTGAGGTTGCCCAGCAGCCGCCCCATCGGGGTACGGGCGCCGCTGACGATCACGGATGCCATCGAAACTCTCGCCTCCGGGGGGACCTGGCGAAACGCCTTAACGTCGGTTAGGTCAGACTATCGCGGTGGACGACGACGACTCGGTCTGGCCCGCTGCCGACAATGTCACAGGCACCGGTGACGTCACAGGCACTGACAACGCCACAGGCACTGGCAACGTCACAGGGATCGACAACGCCACAGGCACTGGCAACGTCACAGGGATCGACAACGCCACAGGCGCTGACAACGTCGCGGGGATCGGCCTGCTCCGTATCGATCATGTCGGGGTGGCGGTTTGGGACCTCGACGCGGCGATCGAGTTCTACCAGCGGGTCTTCGGGATGCGCTGCGTACACACCGAGACGAACACGGAGCAGGGCGTCCGCGAGGCGATGCTGAGCGTCGGCCCGACACCGGCCGGCGGCTGCGTACAACTGCTGGCACCGTTGACCCCGGAGGCCCCGATCGCGAAGTTCCTGAACCGGTTCGGGCCGGGCGTCCAGCAGGTGGCGTACACGGTGGCGGACGTCGATGCCGCCTGTGCCGCGCTGCGCGACCGGGGCGTGCGCGTGCTCTACGAGACGCCGAGACGCGGCACCGCGGGGTCCCGGATCAACTTCGTACATCCCCGGGACGCCGGTGGGGTGCTGGTGGAACTGGTCGAACCCGCGAAGGGATGAGCCCGGCGGGACGGGCGAGGGTCGTTGGTCAGGCCGGCACGGTGTCGTACGACTCGATCAGCTCGGCCGGCAGCGGCGCCAGGTCGGTCGCCCGCAGGAAGTCGCCGAGGGTCGTCCCGGTGCATTCCGAGTCGACGTTCCGCGCGCCGGCCCGAGCCTGCACGTCCCGGAGGTTGACGGCCCGGAAGTCGATGGAGAACCGGGTCCGGCCCGAGGTGTTCGGCACGGTGCTGTGCAACTGGGCGCCGGAGAAGAGCAGGACGCCGCCGGGCGGGGTGACCACCCGGAGATCCGGCTCCGGTTCGAGGTCCTGCAGGGCCGCAGGCTGCTTGCGGGTCTCGGCGTGTACCTGCTGGGCGGCGCTGGTCCGCCCGTGCGCCACCCACTCGGCGTAGTTGTAGTTCCGGGAGCTGTTCGGGATCCCGGTGTCGAAGTATCTCGGGTGGAAGGCCATCACGTTGGACTCCGCCACGTCGTACACCGGCATCCAGAAGTTCAGCTGGGACATCGGCGCGGAGAACCAGGTGTCCCGGTGGGACTCGAACTGGAGGGTCAGGCCGGCGTTGAGGTACTCGCTGGTCATCGTGCGGAGCCGGGGGACGTCGAAGTACGTCTGCGCCGGATCCGCGCCGAGGTCGGAGAGCATGCCCCGGACGAGTTCGGCGCTCCGCGGATGGTTGATGAAGCTCGGCTTGAGCTCGGCCAGCACCCGTACGTAGTCCGGACCGGCGAGGTGGTGCTGGGCGTCGGGCGGGAAGTGTGGTGTGAACGCCGTCTCGACCATCTGCCGGGCGAAGGCGACCAGCGCCATCGAGTGCGGCGTCGGCGAGTAGACGAACAGGTCCCCGGCGAAGAGCCTCTTCCGACGCTCGTCGTCGGACATCGGCGAGTCGAAGTGCAGCACCGTCACTGAGGCCTCCTGCGGTAGCTCCCGGTAGGTCTGCGCAGCGGTCACGGTAGGCGGCGTCCGGCGGCCGGCGGAAGCGGCCGTGCGGTCGGGGCGGCGCCCGTGTCGCGAATCCGACTTCACGAAGCGCGACGAGCCGGTCACGTACGACCGCCTCGGGGATCCGGGCACATAGAGTCGGACGATGCCGCCGCGCCCGCCCCTGGAGAGTCGGACGACGCCGCCCGCGCCCACCCGTGGCGAGCCACCCGCCGGGCGGTCCGTCCAGCCACCCGCCGGGCGGGGAACCGAGCCACCCGCCGGGCGGGGAACCGAGCCATCCGCCGGACGGTCCGTCCAGCCACCCGCGTACCGGTCCGTCCCGGCGCGGCCGTTCCGGTTCACCGCCTCCATGCCCGCTCTCGACGGACCGGTGGCCCGCTGGCGCGACGAGATCCGCCGGATCGAGGACCTCGGCTTCAGCTCGGTCTCGATCTCCGACCACCTCACCGGCGGCTGGGCGATGGACCCGCTCGTGGCGATGACCGTCGCCGCCGAGGCCACCACCCGGCTCCGGGTGTCGGCGATGGTCTTCTGCAACGACTTCCGGCATCCGGTGCTGCTGCACAAGTCACTGGCCAACCTCGACGTCTTCTCCGGCGGCCGGGTCGAGGTCGGGCTCGGCGCCGGCTGGCTGCGCGACGACCACGACGCGGCCGGTCTGCCGTTCGACCCGCCAGGGGTACGCGTCGAACGGCTGAGCGAGTCGATCGAGGTGCTACTCGGCCTGTTCGGGGACAAGCCGGTCAGTTTCGCCGGGCGGCACTATCAGGTCGCCGGGCTGGACGGTCTGCCCAAGCCGGTGCAGCGGCCCCATCCGCCGCTACTGGTGGGTGGCGGCAGCCGCCGGATCCTCGAACTGGCTGGCCGGCGTGCCGACATCGTCGGCATCAATCCGCGGCTCGCCCCGGACGTCGATCCGCTCGCCGCCGTCGACGAGATGAGCCCGGAGCGCTTCGCCCGCAAGGTTGCCTGGGCCAGGGAGGCCGCAGTCGCCGCCGGTCGCGACCCGGGCGCGTTGGAGTTCCAGTTGCGGATGTTCGACGTACGGGTGGTGCACCGTGGTGTCGAGCACCAGGCCAGCTCCAGTCATGCCCGGCTCGCCGACCCGGCCGCGCTGGCCTCCTCGCCGTCGGTGCTGCACGGCAGCGTCGACGAGTGTGTCGACCGGCTCCTCGCGATCCGGGAGCGGTACGGCGTCAACTACCTGCACCTGGGCGGCAACCTGGACGCCGCCGCGCCGATCGTGGCCCGGCTGGCCGGACGATGAGCCGGTCGGCGAGCACGGCGGCGGCCGTGGCCGGTCGATCGCGGCGGTCGGTGCTCCCCGTCGGCGGTCGCGGCCGGCGACCCGAAACCGGCGAGCGAAGTGGCGAGCCAAACCGGCGACCGAAAGTGGAAAAGGTACGACCGTCCGGCGAGTTGTGTTGACCTTGTCATCTGCGCGCGATAGAACGGGCCGGCTCTTGCGAAGGACCCCGGGGAGTCTGCAAGTATGTCCCAATGCCCCAGCAGCAGTCCTCCCCTCTCGCGTTCTTCGACAACGCGAACTCGCAGCCAGACTTCACGGTCGCCCTGCGCGGCTACGACCGTGAGCAGGTCAACAGTCATCTCGGCCGGCTGACAGCGGCACTGAACCAGTCGGAACAGGGCCGTGCAGAGGCCGAACAGCGGATGAACGACGCCCAGCGTCGACTCCGCCAGGCCGAGCAGCGCCTCGCGTCGGTGGAACAGAAGCTCACCGACACCAACAAGCAACTCGAGGAGAACAACCGCCCCACCCTCTCCGGCCTGGGTACCCGGGTCGAGCAGATCCTCCGGCTCGCCGAGGAGCAGGCCAACGACCACCGCAGCGAGGCCAAGCGCGAGTCGGAGGGCATCCTCTCGGCCGCCCGGCTGGAAGCTCGGGAGATCACCGACAAGGCCCGCGCCGAGGCCGCCGCGATGAAGGCCTCGGCCGAGCGGGAGGCGGGCAGCGTCCGTACCGCCGCCGAGCGCGAGGCCGCCGAGGTCCGGGTGCAGGCCCGCCGCGAGGCGGACACCCTGCGTGCCGACGCCGAGCGCGAGACCAAGCAGCTCCGTACGGTGACCGCGCACGAGGTTGCCGAGCTGAAGTCCACGGTCGAGCGGGAGGTCGCCACCCTGCGGGCCACCGCCGAGCGGGAGATCACCCAGCAGCGAGCCAAGGCTGCCCGGGAGGCCGAGGAGAAGCGCGCCGAGGCCACCAAGCTCCTCACCGACGCCCGGGACAAGCGGGACAAGGACCTCCAGGCGTTGGAACTCCAGTTGGCGGAGCGCCGGGAGAAGGCCGAGCGCGAGGAGTCCGAGCGGCACGCCGCCCAGGTGGCCCAGACCCAGAAGCTGGTCGGCGAGGCCGAGCAGCGGGCCCGGGCCGCACAGGACCGCGCCAAGGAGATCGAGCAGCGCGCCGAGGCCCGCCGGGTGGAGTCGGAGCGGTCCGCCGCCGAGACCATCGACAAGGCCAAGAACCTGTCCGACAAGACCCTCAACGAGGCCCGCGCGGAGGCGCACCGGGTGCTCAGCGAGGCGCGTACCGAGGCGGACCTGACCACGCAGGCGGCTCGCCGGGAGGTCGAGGACCTCACCCGGCAGAAGGACGCCGTCACCTCGCAGCTCGGTCAGATGCTCTCGGGCCTGGCCGGCATCGTTCCCGGTGTGGGCGCGGCGGCCAAGGCCGAGCCCGCCAAGCCGGCGGCCGACAAGGACGACTCGGAGGACCGGGTCACCGCCGACGCAGCCGGCTGAGCCGTTCGAGGGTCACAGGTCGGACTGCGGGGCAGCAGCACGGCCGGGGCCGTACCGGATTTCCGGTACGGCCCCGAGTGCTGTCCACCAACAGGTCCGGTAGGTTGGGCATTGTCATTACCCGTGAGCTTCGTCCCATCAGCGGCGCCGGGTATCGCCGCAGAACGGGGCGACCCGTGTGAGGATGGGAGCATGTCGCACGGCGAGGAACTGTTTGCCCTGAACGGGGACGTGGCTACGGAGCCGAGCTTCGAGCCGGCCTTTCGGGGCTACGATAAAGGGCAGGTGGATCGGTACGTCGCTCGCGCCGAGAACGATATCGCCACCCTGGCGGCCCAGCGTGAGCACGCGTACAGCCAGATTCACAACCTGGCGGGTCAGGTCGAGGTGTTACAGCGCGACCTCACGGCGGTACGTCGGCAGACCGGCGTGGTGGACCGGGCCTCCTTCCGGCACCTGGGTCCGGTGGTCGAACAGATCCTGACCCTGGCCGAGGAACAGGCCGAGTCCATCGCGCGGGACGCGGCGCACGAGATCGACGCCCGCAAGGCCGAGGCCGACCAGGTCCTCGAGGACGCCCGCCAGCAGGCCGCCGACGCGCTCCGCGACTTCGAGCTGGCCCTCACCGCCCGGCGGGCGGAGGAGGAGAAGGTCAACACGGCCCGACGGGCCGAGGCCGACGCCGCCGTCGCCGCCGCCGCCCAGGAGGCCACCCGGCTCCGCGAGGCCGCCCAGGCCGCCTTCGCAAAGGCCCAGCAGGAAAGCTCCGAGTTGCGCAACCGCGCCGCCGAGGAGGCGAACCGACTGCGCGACGCCAGCCAGGCGGCACACGCCAAGGCCCTGCAGGAGGCGAAGCAGCTCCGGGACACCGCCGAGCAGGAGGCGACCCGGCTCACCGAGCAGACCGCGCGGGAGAGCCAGGAGCTGACCGAGCGGACCGAGCGGGAGACCCAGCAGGTCGTCGAGCGGGCCCGGCAGGAGTCGGCACGGCTCCGCCACGCCGCCCAGCACGAGGCCAACCGGCTGCGCGACGCCGCCCAGCAGGAGGCCACCCGGCTCCGCGAGGCCGGCCAGGCGGCACACGTCAAGGCCCAGCAGGAGGCCCAGCGCCTCACCGACGCGGCGGCGCAGGAAGCCGACCGGGTGGTCGAACTCGCCAAGCAGGAGGCCACCCGGCTCCGCGAGGCCGGCGAGGGGCTGTACGCGAAGGCCAAGCACGAGGCGACCCAGCTACGCGAGGCCGGGCAGGCGGCACACGCCAAGGCCCAGCAGGAGGCGAAGCGGATCAACGAGGAGACCGCCGAGTTCGTCCAGCGTTCCCGGGCCGACGTGGAGGACTACGCCCAGAAGATCCGAGCGGAGACGCAGCAGGAGCTGGGCGCCTGGCGGGCCGGGGTCGAGCAGGAGGTGAACCGGCGTACCACCGCCGCCGAGCAGGAGATCGCCGCCCAGCGGACGGCTGCCGAGGAGGAGCTGGCCGCCGGTCGGGCCGCGCTGGAGGAGGAACTGGCCGCCTACCGGGCCGGAGCCGACCGCGAGTACGCCCAACGGCAGTCCGAACTGGAGCAGCAGTTCCAGCAGCGGCAGGCGGAGCTGGAGCAGTCGTACGAGGAACGGCGTGCGGAGATCGAGGGCGGCGCCGACGAGGTGCGCCGGCAGGCCGACGAGTACGCCGCCGAGGTCCGGGCGAAGGCGGAGGAGCGGGCCGCCGAGATCCGCCGGGAGGCCGAGGAGCGTCTCGCCGAGTTGCACCGGGAGGCGGAGGAGCAGGCCGCCACGTCCCGCCGCCAGTTCGAGGAGTACATGGCGACCGCGCAGCAGCACCTGGCCACCACCCAGCAGCACCTGGCCAGTACCCAGCAGGAGGCGGTCGCCGGACGGCAGCAGTTGGCCGAGGTCATGCAGGAGATCGCCGCGGCTCAGCAGGCACTCGCCGACATCCGGCAGGAGACGGTGTCCTCCCGGCAGGAATCCGACCGGATCCAGCGACAGTTGGCCACGGCGCGCGAGCAACTGGCCGGCGAGCAGGACCGGTTGACGGGTACGGAGCAGTCGGCCCAGCAGGCCGGGGAGCAGTTGGCCCAGGCCGAGGCCGACATGCAGCAGCTCGTCGAGGCGGCCGCCGAGCAGACCGCTCCGGACAAGCGGGCCGACGGTGGCCGGTCGTCCGGGTCGACCCGGGTGACCGAGCCGGTGACCGGCGGCGTGGACGGCGGGTTGGACGGAGAGCCGACGGTGGCCGCGATGCCGGGTACCGGTGGCCGCGAGCCGACGCCCACCAAGATCACAAGCACCGGCGACTCCGGCAAGCGGAGCGGCAAGCCGATCGTCGAGGACCAGGGCACGAAGTCGAACAAGGTCAGCGTCGACTCGGACTGATCCGGACCCGCCGCCCGAGACGTACCGTCGCGACACGCGCGACCGCCCGCTAACCTCTGCCGAGGCGATCGGTCGGGAGGTTCGGGGTGGACGGCGAGCAGCGGGCGGTGCACGGCGAGCAGGCGGCCGGCGGAAACGGCGGACCAACCGGCGGGAACGGCGGACCGGCTGCCGGGGCGGCAGCGGCCGGCACCGCGACGGATCCCGGCGAGCAGACGTCGGCGTCGACCAGCGACGCGACGGATCCCGGCGGGGGGACGTCGGCGTCGACCGGCGATGCGGCCGACCCGGGCCCGGTCCCGGGCCACCCGGCGGCCGGCGGCGCCGGTCAGTTCGGGCAGCCAGGACGGCCGCTGCGGCTCAACCCGTTTCTGGTCGGGCTCACCGGTGGGCTGGGCGTGCTGCTGGCGTACGCGTTGTTCCTGGCGGTGCGCAACGCGGGCTCGGTGCTGGTCCTGGTCTTCATCGCCCTGTTCCTGGCGATCGGGCTGCATCCGGCGGTGGTCCGGCTGCGCTCCTGGGGGCTGCCCCGGGGGCTCGCCGTGGCGGCGGTGACGCTGACCCTGCTTGCGATCATCACCGGCGCGGTGTTCGCGCTGGTCCCACCGATCGTCAGCCAGACCGGTGAGTTGATCGAGAACGTGCCCGGCTACGTCACGCAGCTACAGCGCAACGACACCGTCAACGACCTGATCGTCCAGTACGACCTCCAGGGAAAGATCAATTCGGCCGCCACCACGGAGAACATCACCCGGGCCCTGGGCGGGGTCTTCGGGGCCGCCGGGTTCGTCTTCGGCGCGGTCTTCAACATCGTCACCGTGATCGTCCTGACCATCTACTTCATGGCCACCTTCGACCGGCTCCGCGACCTCGGGTACGGGCTGGTCCCCGCCACCCGGCGGGACCGGGTCCGGCTGATCGGGGACGCGATCCTCGCCAAGGTCGGCGCGTACATGGTGGGGGCGCTGGCGATCGCGCTGCTGGCCGGGGTGTGCACGTTCGCCTTCGCGGTAGTCGTCGGCCTGGCGTACCCGTTCGCGCTCGCCGTGGTGGTGGCCATCTGCGACCTCATTCCGCAGATCGGCGCGACCATCGGGGCGGTGGTGATCAGTCTGGTGGGCTTCGCCGCCGACGTGCCGACCGGAATCGCCTGCGCGGTCTTCTTCCTGATCTACCAGCAGGTGGAGAACTATCTGGTCTATCCCCGGGTGATGCGGCGGTCCGTCCAGGTAAACGACGTGGCGGCGATCGTCGCGGCGCTGCTCGGGGTGGCGCTGTTCGGGGTGATCGGCGCGCTGGTGGCCATCCCCGCGGTGGCGGCGATCCAACTGGTGTTGCGTGAGGTGGTGCTTCCCCGGCAGCAGGTCCGCTGAGCGTGGGTAGCAACTTCTGTCCGCAATCCGTCTGAATCGAGAATAGTAACCCCTTCGATACGGCTTGTAGTATTCGTTCACGGCCAACAGATCGGAACGATCCGAATCACACCCCATCTGAGCAGGGAAGTATTCGAATCGTAGCGATCACGCCGACCGCCACGGTCGGCGCGGAGCGGCCGAACCGGCGGTGGGCAGACCTCGTTGCGAACGAGCTGCGGCCCATGCCTGTGTGTAACGCGCCCGTGGGGGGTAGCCGTGACCGACACCAACGCCGTACCGCCGATCGAGCCTCCGGATCTCGCCCGCCGAGCGGACCGCACCCGACGTCGCGCTCTGCTCGCCGGGGCCTTCACCCTCACCCTCGTCGTCCTCGCCGCCAGCGGCTATCTCGTGCTCACCCTCGCGGGCGCACCGGTCCGGGCCGCGCCGCTGGTCCTGGACCAGCCGGCCGGAGTCCTCTGGGGGCAGACCGTCAACCGGCCGATCGAGGTGGCGGCCGACAACGTCACCATCCGACGGGTGAAGGTACGCACCGGCGGTGGCGGCGCCGCGATAACGATCAGGTCCGGCGTCATCGGCACCCTGATCGAGGACACCGAGATCCGGTGCACCTCGGCCGGTACCGACGGGGTGGCCCCCGGCGGCTACTCGGCACTGCGGGTCCGGGTCAACGGCTGCCGTCAGGCGTTCCGGCAGACCGAACGGCACACCGCCACGATCGTCGAGTCCGAACAGGACGGAAAGCCGTACCCGGGTGGCGAGCTGAGCAGCCCGATCGGCCCGGTTCCGTCACCCGACCCCGAGGCCGACCAGATGCGGGACGAACCCCCGTACGCGCCCGCGGCGGCCCCGCCGACCCCGATCACGTACTGGCCCAGCGCGGCCAACACCGGCGTGCCGGTCGGGACCGCGCTGCGCAACTCGGGCTCGCTGAGCCTGCGTACCGCCGGACAGGTGGTGACCGGGCTGAACATCGTCGGCTGCGTCACCGTGGCCGCCGCCAACGTGAAGATCATCAAATCGAAGATCACCTGTAGCAGCACCACCTACTCGATCCGGACGCTGGCCGGAACGACGAACCTGCTGATCCAGGACGTCGAGATCAACGGCATGGGGATGAACTCGGCCTCGATCTGCTGCGGCGACTACACTCTGCAACGGGCGAACGTCTACAACATGATCGACGGGCCCCGGCTCGCCACCAACAGCAAGATCCTCGACTCGTACCTGCACAGCCTGGCCCGGGTCACCGGTTCGCACAACGACGTACTCCAGAGCACCGGAGGCAACAACGTCCTCGTCCGGCACAACACGCTGCTGTCATACAACGCGGTGACAAGGGATCCGTTCAACTCCTGCCTCACGATCGGCTCGGAGACCGCCCCGACGCTGACGAACCTGACCTTCGAGGACAACTACTGCAACGGCGGGAACTATTCGATCGGGATCAGCCCACGGCTGGTCGGCTCCGCCATCCTCTTCCGGAAGAACAAGTACGGCCGCGACTACCGGTACGGGGTGGTCTCCGGCTGGAACCGTGCCGGCGTGGTGTGGGAACGGGCCACCAACGTCTACTTCGACACCGGCCTGCCGGTGGTCTAGTGCGGATCCACCGACCTGCGAGCCTGCACCGGAGGCTGGTACGCGACCAGGGTCGCCGGTTCCCGCAGCCGCTTGCGTCCGATCCGGCGCAGCGTGCCGACGGTCGACCGCAGCTTCTCCCCGATCGACAGGTGCCGCCACCAGATGCCGGCCATCGGCAGGTGCCGGAGCCGGGGCACCATCAGGCCGGCCAGCCGCAGCGTGGTCAGCCGACCCCAGACCGCTCCCCTGGCCCGGAGCAGGTTCGGCTGTGACGCGGGCAGGATCCCGGCGGCCACCGGCGTCAGCACCAGTACGCCGGCGGCGATGGCGGCCTCGACCAGCCGTACGCCCCGCTCGGTGCGGGCCAGCACCAGCGACTGCCCCGGGTCGTCACCGGTCGGCCGGTACCACGGGTCGCCGACCGCGACGTCGGCGAACTCGCCGGTGTGGTCGGCGCAGAGGTAGCAGCGCCACTGCCGGTGCTTCTGGAGGATGTCGCCCCAGGACTCGGCGTAGCTCAGTTCCCGCTGCTGGCCGGGCGGGTCGTCGGTGAGTCGGGCCCGCGCCCGGCCGGGCCAGCCGGACCCGCGGTAGTGCACCGACTCCAGCTCCGCCGGGTCGGACACCCCGAGCCGGGTGAGCATCTCCAGCGTGCCCCGGGTGGTCGGGGTGCCGGCGCAGAAGACCGCGATGGTGAGGCCGAGCCGGCGGTCCAGTTCCGGCCGGACCTGCCGGGCCATCCGTACCGCCGCCACGTCGCAGGGCTTGCCGACGAAGACGCACGGCGCCTCGGCCGACTCGATCAGGTCGAGCCGGTCGCAGGGGCTGGCCGGCGCGTACCGGGAGCCGGCGTTCGCCAGCAACTCGGCCGGGGTCCGGGACAGCCGGGTCTCGTTCAGGTACGGCACGTCGGCCCGCGCGCCGATGTGCAGCACCCCGGCCATTCCGGCGCCGGTCAGGCAGTAGCCGGCCAGTGCGGTCGCGACGCCGCCGCTGGAGCCGGCGTACCGGATCTCCGGGTCGGCTGCGTACCCCTCCCAGATCGCCCGGACCGGTCCCCAGGCCCCCCGCAGTTCGCCGATCTCGCCGGGTTCCGGCCGGCCGCTGTCGTGCGCCAGCCGTACCCCGGGGCAGCAGGCCAGCGCCGCCGCCGCGCCGCCGGCCGCCGGACCCGGGTCGCCGGCCCGGGTCGGGGTGCGCAGTGGCGTGATCGGCAGGGGACGCCGGCCGTGGTCGAGTACGTCGACCATCCGCACCTCGTCCGGGGCCAGGTAGGCGCAGACCCCGCAGCCGGTGCAGAGCTTGCCGGACGCCACGTCGTGCACGGTCCGGGGCCGGGGCATCAACGCGCCCCGACGGCGCCGCGCCGGTTCCGTTCGGCCCGGGCCACCGCGACGAACTCGTCCATCTGGGCGGCGGCGCGACCGACCGCGACCGGCGTACGCAGCGCCAGTTCGGCGGCGGACGACGCCCGATCGGTCCAGGACTCCCAGAGTGCGCCGAGCAGGTCGTCGTCGGGCAGTCGACGGGCGTCGGCGACGTGCCGGCGCTGCCCCACACTCGTGAACACCCCGCGTGCCTTGTCGCTGTAGGCGACCACCGCCGCCGGAACCCCGGCGGAGAGCGCGGCGATGGTGGCGTGCATCCGCATCCCGCACAACCAACTGGTCCGGGCGATCACCCATTTCGTCTGGTGTGGATCAAGGCCGGCGGGTGAGAGGGCGACCCGGTCGCCGTACCGGACGGCGAGCGCGGCGTACAACCGCTCGCTGGCCACCCGGTCGTCGTCGGTCCCGTTCGGGGTGAGGACGTGCGGCACGATGATCACCCGGGTGTCCGACTGGTCGAGCAGCCGCTCGCAGAGCCGGGTGGCGACCCGGTGGGGGTCGCCGGCGATGCCGAACCGGGAGCGACCCTCCGGTCGGGTGATCAGTCCGCTCACGTTGATTCCGGCGACCGGACCCGACGCGGCCTCGAACCACCCGGTCAACCGCTGGTACGCCGGCTCGTCCGGCACCCTCGGCTCCAGCCCGAAGGCCACGTCCACGCCCTGCCGGTGGCGTGCCGGATCGAGGTCGGGGCCGAGCAGGTCGGCGAGGGCGGCAAAGCTCTCCGGATCCCGCGCCCAGGCCATCGTGGCCCCCCGGACCAGCGCCGCCGCCTCGGCCCGGAACCGGGCCGACCGGAACGGCCCGTACGTCTGCGGCAGCAGCACCAGTGGACGGCGGCGCAGCAGCGCCAACCGCTTCGGCCAGGCCACGGTCCGGAACCGGTGTTCGCCGTAGATGTCGCTGAAGCTGTCTCCCCCGCTGACGTCGAGCACCACGTCGGCCGCGTCGATCCGGGCCAGGCCGGCGTTGCCGAGCCCACCCAGCGCCGCGCTGATCCGCATGTTCAGGTACGACTCCGGGCGGTGGTACCGGCGTGAGTGCCGGGCACCGGCCAACGAGATCGGCACCGGGGACCCGGCCACGAAGGTGTGCCCGCGGCGTTGCCCCCAGCCGTCGTCGAAGACCGTGACGTCGGCGGCCGGCTCCCGGGCCAGCAGCCCGCTCAGGGTCGCGGCCCGCAGCGCGCCGACGCCCAGGTTCAGGTTCGCACCCGGTACCCCGAACAGGCACGCCGACAGCGGGGGCCGGGGAATGGTCTCGGTCATGGTTCGATCACCGCTTTCTCGCACCGGAACGCCTCGGCGTACCGGGACCGGCACTCCATCCCCCGCAGCCGCGCCAGCCCGAGGAAGACCTCGTCGTCCCACCAGTCCCGGGCCTTCTGGGACGGGTAGCTGGCGTGCAGCAACTCGACCTTCCGGCGGGCCCGATCCTCGGCCAGCGGCAGGTAGACGTTCCGTCGGCCCAGGTCCCCGTCCCACTTGGGGATCTCGTAGTACAACACCGTCGCGTCCCGGAACGACGTGGGCACCAGCGCGGCGAGTGTGTGGTGGTCCTGGTGTGCGTCGTCCGGGGTGGGCGCCAGTACCAGGTCCGCCGCGAGCGTCGAGGCGGCGGTGTCGACGATCTGCTTCGCCTCCTCCCACCTGGCCGGTACCCGGCCGTCCGGCAGGTCGTACAGATCGAAGCTCAACCGTGCGTGGGGCAGGAACGCCCTGGCCGCGGCCCGCGCCTCGGCCTGCCGGTCCGGTGTCCCGGTGAGCAGTACGTAGTGCACCCGCACTCCGGGCACGTCACCCAGGGCGAGCAGCAGCCCGCCGGCGCCGATCTCGATGTCGTCCGGATGTGCCCCGAGCAGCACGACGGAACGGGCCGCGCCCAGTCGCAACGGCATCATCAACCGGTCAGCCCCAGGTTCCCGGGTGCTCCGACCACCGCGACCGCCGCGGTCGCTCCGGTCGCGGCGAGCGCCGGCTGCACGGCCGCCGGGCCGCGCCCCCGGCTCCGGTTCGCGTCCCAGAGCATCCACGGGCAGCGGGCCGACTGGTAGAGCTGCTCCAACTCGGCCCGGTCCTTGAAGGTGTCGGCGGCCCGCCAGAAACCGGTGTAGCGCTGGGCGATCAGCCGTTGGTCCGGCAGCAGCCGGTCGAAACCGTGCGGCACCAGGTCCTCACCGTCACGCAGCACCGAGAAGATCTCCGGACGGAGGATGAAGTAACCGCCGTTCTCCCACTGCATCAGCTCGCGGATCGGGCGTACCCGGGTGACCTGGTCGCCGGAGTCGATGTCGATCACGTGGTGGGTCGACTGCACGGGTACGGCGAGCAGGCTGGCCACCGCGTCGCTGTACCGGAACCGGTCGATCATCTCCGGCAGCGGGGCGTCGGTGAGGGTGTCCGCGTAGTTGGCCAGGAACATCGGGTCGCCCTCGACGTACTTGCGGACCCGCATCAGCCGCTCGCCGATGCTGGCGCCGAGGCCGGTGTCGATGAAGGTGATGTTCCAGTCGGTGATGTCGCTGGAGAACAGCCGCACGTCCCGGCCGTCCATCGAGAGGCTGAAGTCGTTGGAGAGTGTCTCGTCGTACCGCAGGAAGTAGTCCTTGACCGCGCGGGCGCCGTAGCCGAGGCAGAGGATGAAGTCGGTGTGCCCGAAGTGCGCGTAGTACCGCATCACGTGCCAGAGCAGGGGCCGGTCACCGATCATCGCCATCGGCTTGGGCGCGGAGGCCGCGTCCTCGCGCATCCGCATGCCGAGACCGCCGCAGAACAGGACCACCTTCATCAGACCACCTCCAGCACCGGGATCGGAAAGACCAGCCGGCCACCCCAGTGCCGGATGTAGGCCAACTGGGCGGAGATCTCGGTGCGCAGGTTCCACGGCAGTACGAGGACGTAGTCGGGACGGTCCTCGGCGATCCGCTCGGGCGGATGGATCGGGATGTGGGTGCCGGGCAGGTACAGGCCCTGTTTGTGCGGGCTGCGGTCGACCGTGTACTCCAGCAGGTCGGACCGGATCGCACAGTGGTTGAGCAGGGTGTTGCCCTTGCCCGGTGCGCCGTAGCCGACCACCCGGCGGCCCTGGGCCCGCGCGGTCAGCAGGAAGTCGAGCAGTTCCCGCTTGATGTCGAAGACCGCGTCGGCGAAGCCGAGGTGTCCGGCCAGGCTGTGCAGGCCGGCCTCGGTCTCGGCGTCCAGTACGGACTTGACGTTGCCGGACGGTTCGCCGGCCGCGGCGGCCGGTCGGGCATGCACCCGCAGCGATCCGCCGTGCGAGGAGAGTTCGTCCACGTCGGTCACGATCAGGCCGGCGGTGGCCAGCGCGCGCTGCGCGGTACGCAGGGTGAGGTACTGGTAGTGCTCGTGGTAGATGGTGTCGTACTGCCGGCGTTCGATCAGCCGCAGCAGGTGCGGGACCTCGCAGGTGACCAGGCCGGTCGGCTTGACCAGCGCGGCCAGTCCGGCGGTGAAGTCCACGATGTCGGGCACGTGCGCGTACACGTTGTTGGCCGCGACCAGGTCGGCCCGGCCGTACCGGTCGGCCAGCTCGGCCCCGGTCGCGGCGCCGAGGAACCGCGTCTCGGTCCGGATCCCCCGACCCCGGGCCACCTCGGCGACGTTGCCGGCCGGCTCGACCCCGAGCACCGGAATGCCCCGGGCGACGAAGTGCTGCAACAGGTACCCGTCGTTGCTCGCCACCTCGGTCACCAGGCTGTCCGGTCCCAGGTCGAGCGCCTCGGCCATCGCGTCGGCGTACCGCCTGGCGTGCGCCACCCAGGAGTCGGAATAGGACGAGAAATAGGCGTAGTCGGAGAATATCTCCTCACCGGACACGTAGGCTGGAAGTTGCACGAGCAAACAGTTTGCACAGATTCGTACGTGCAAAGGATAGAAGGTCTCGGCCGAATCAAGTCGATCCGCGGGCAGATAGCTCTCACAGAGTGGAGACATGCCCAGGTCGACAAACGTTTCGGTCAATGCCGCGGCACACAGCCGGCATTTGGCAACGGTCATGCCCCACCCACCCCGATATGATCGGAATACCGGCGCGGCGCCCGCCCGCCTGCGGGCCACGCTAACCAGGGCTCCGGTACGCCGGGAGTGGTTCAGTAAAAAGTCCGACAATAGCCGGCCCGGTCATCCGAGCACCCATAAACTCGCCTTCTCACCCGGCGACGACGGGAGCTTTGCCGTGCGTGTTCTCGTTACCGGCCATCATGGTTACCTCGGCGGCGTACTCACCCCGATGCTGCGCGCGGCCGGACACGATGTGACCGGCCTGGACACCGATTACTACCTGGACTGTCTACTCGGCCCGCCGCCACCGGCCGTACCCACGATCCGGCTCGACCTGCGGGACTGCGAACCCGAGCACCTCGCCGGCTTCGACGCGGTGTGCCACCTCGCCGCCCTCTGCAACGATCCGATCGGCAACCTCAACCCCGAACTGACCTACGACATCAACCACCGGGCGACGCTCCGACTGGCCCGGGCCGCCAAGGCGGCCGGGGTGTCCCGGTTCCTCTTCTCCTCCTCGTGCAGCCTCTACGGCGCGGGCACCGACGACCGGCCGCTGAACGAGAACGCCGGCTTCGCGCCGGTGACCCCGTACGGCGAGTCGAAGATCCGCGCCGAGCAGGACCTCGCCGGGCTCGCCGACGACGACTTCTCCCCGGTGTTCCTGCGCAACGCCACCGCGTACGGCTTCTCGCCCCGGCTCCGGGGCGACCTGGTGGTCAACGATCTCACCGCACACGCACTGCTCACCGGCGAGGTCCGGCTGCTCTCCGACGGCTCCGCCTGGCGTCCACTGGTGCACGCCGAGGACATCTGCGCGGCCTTCCTGGCACTGCTGGAGGCGCCCCGGGAGCAGATCCACGGCCGGGCGTACAACATCGGGGTCAGCACCGAGAACTACCTGATCCGGGACGTCGCCGAACTCGTCGCCGACGTGGTGCCGGGGTCGAGGGTCACCTTTGCCGGTGGTGCGTCACCGGACGCCCGCAACTACCGGGTGAGCTGTGATCTGGTGGCGGCCCAGGTGCCCGGCTTCCGTCCCCGGTGGACGGTGCGCAAGGGCATCGAGGAACTGGTCGAGGCGTACCAGCGGCACGGGCTGACCATCGAGGCGTTCCGGAGCGCGCGGCACCAGCGGCTACGCCAGATCCGCGCGCTCACCGACGCCGGCCGGCTCGACAGCGAGCTGCGCTGGAGTGCGCGGTGACCGAGGCCGGTACACCGGTCGGGGTGCGGCGGTCGGTCCACCGCTGTGCCGCCTGCGGGCGCCACGACCTGGTTCCCTTCGCCGACCTGGGCGAGATTCCGGTGTTCTGCGGTGTGCACTGGGCGAGTCGGGACGAGGCGCTGGCCAGCCCGCTCGGCCGGATGTGGTTGGCCTACTGCCCAGAATGCGGGTACGTGCGCAACCTCGGGTTCGATCCGACCGTTCTGGTCTACGACACCACCATGGACACCAATCTGCACCACTCGCCCGCGTTCGGCGTCTTCTCGGCGGAACTGGTCAAGCACCTCGCCGAGCGGTACCCGCTGCGCGGCGGGACGGTCCTCGACGTCGGCTGCGGCCAGGGCGAGTTTCTCCGCGAGCTGTGTTCGGTGGCGAACTGCCGGGGTGTCGGCTACGACGCGATGTACGCCGGTGCGGTCGGTCCCGACCCCTCTGGCGCGACCTTTCGTCGCGGGCACGCGCCACTGGACGACGACACACCGGCGTTCGATCTCGTCACCTCCCGGCACTGGTTCGAGCACCTCGACGACCCGTACGCCTTCCTCGTCCGGCTGCGCGAGCTGGCCGGGGACAGGCCGGTGTACGGCTACCTGGAGGTGCCGGACGCGGGCTACGACCTGGCCACCGCCGGCTGGGAGGTGATCTATCCGCACGTCTCGTACTTCGACGGGTACTCGCTGTGCCGGATCGCCGAGCGGGCCGGTTGGCGGGTGACGGCCACCGAGCGGCTCTTCTCCGGAATGTTCCGGAGCGTGGAGATCTCGGTCAACGTGCCCGGCCCCGTACCCGGGAGCGGGCTGGCCGGGACCGCGCTGCCGGGGCCGGCGGACCGGGACCGGCAGTTGGCCTCGATCGCCGGCTTCGCGCAGCGGCACGCCGCCGAGCGGGAGCGGTGGCGCGACACGATCGACCGGCTGATCGCCGACGGGGACCGGCCGGTGCTCTGGGGCGCCGGATCGCGCGGGGTGCAGTTCCTGCACCTGGCCGACCCGGGTCGCCGGCTCGCCGCGGTGGTGGACGTCAACCCGCGCAAGTGGGGCCGGTACCTGCCGGTGACCGGGCACGAGGTCACTGCTCCGGGAACTCTCGCCGGGTCGGGCACCCGTTCGGTGATCATCACGAATCCGGCGTACCACGACGAGATCGACGCCGCACTTCGCCAACTCGGCGTGCATGCCACGCTGCTGGTCGCCTGAGCGGAGGGATCTGATGGAGTCCGCACCGCGGGTGACTCTGGGCGTGCCCCTCTACAACGCCGAGCGCTACCTCGAAAGCTGCCTCGACGCGCTGCTCGCCCAGGACTATCCCGACTTCGAGATCATTGTCAGCGACAACGCCTCGACCGACCGGACCTGGGAGATCTGCCAGACGTACGCGGCGAAGGACGCCCGGATCCGGCTCTACCGCAACCCGCGCAACTTCGGCGGCCACGTCAACTACACCCGGGTGGTCGAGCTGGCCCGGGGCGAGTTGTTCAAGTGGGTGGCGTACGACGACGTCTGCCTTCCTTCGTACCTGCGCACCTGCGTGGCGGCCCTGGACGCCGCCGGCCCGCAGGCCGTGCTGGCCTATCCCCGTACCGTGCTGATCGACGAGTCCGGCGAGGTGATCGGCCCGTACGCCGACCGGCTCGACCTGCGTGATCCGCGACCGTGGCGCCGGGTGGCCCGGGTGGCGAGGAACATCAACCTCTGCCACGCGCACTTCGGGGTGTTCCGGATGTCCGCGCTGCGCCGGACCGGCATGATCCGCCCCTTCCTCTCCTCGGACTACACCCTGATCGCCGAGGTGGCCCGGCTCGGCGAGATCCACGAGGTCGCCGAGCCGCTGTTCCTGCGCCGCATGCACGGCGGCTCCACCCGGCAGGCCAAGGGCGCGACCCCGGCCTCGGCGCTGGCCTGGTACGGGCAGGCGGGGCGACGGGTACGCGCGCCCCGGCTGCGGATGCTCGCCGAGACGCTCCGGATGCTCTCCACCGGCTCCGACCCGCTGGGCACCCGGATCAGCTCCGCCGCGGCCTTCCTCGCCACCTGGTGGGCCCGCCGGGTCCGGGTCCGGCTCGGTCGACTGCGCCGCAGTGTGGTCCGACGGATCCGGGCCAGCACGGCAAAGGGCAGCGCCTGAATGGCTCGTCCGCGAACCGGGTCCAGGGAAGATGGTGGTCGAGCGTGATGACTCTGCGGCATAAATATGACTGAGCGGCATATCCCCTCGGGAGCATACGAGTCACCGGCCGTCGGCGCGGTCGCGACGGACCCGACGCAGGTGTCGACCGACGCGGCGCAGACATCGACCGACGCGGCGCAGGTGTCGACGGATGCGGAGCGGACCCGGTCGGGCGGCACCGGAGGGCTGCGTTCGGCGATCGGCTGGTCGTACGTCCTCACCGCCGGTCGGATCGGCTCGTCGATCCTGGTCACCTTCCTCCTCGCCCGGTTGCTCGGGCCGAGCGACTTCGGGTTGGTGGCGATGGCCACCGTCTTCATCACCGTGGCGCAGACCCTGATCCAGCAGGGGCTGGTCTCCGCGATCGTGCAGCGCGACAAGCTGACGCCGGAGCACCTGGACGGTGCCTTCGTCGTACTGGTGCTGGCCGGGGTGGTGATCGGCGGGCTCACCGCCGCCGCGAGCCCGCTGTGGGCGTTGGCCAACCGGGCTCCGGAGTTGACCATGATCTGCGTGGCGCTCTCCCCGCTGGTACTGCTGCAAGGGCTGTCCATCGTGCCCGAGGCGGTGCTGCGCCGGGAGCTGCAATTCCGCGCGGTGGCCATCCGTACCCTGCTCGCCTCGCTGCTCAGCGGCGCCGTCGGGGTGGGGCTGGCGCTGGCCGGTGCCGGCATCTGGGCCCTGGTCGCCCAGCAGTTGGTCAACGCGGCGGTCGGCCTGGTGGTGCTCTGGACCGTCTGTCCGTGGCGGCCGAGCCGCCGGCCCCGGCTGTCCGGGATCCGGGACCTGCTGGTCTTCTCCGCCCACTCGGCCAACGCCGGACTCGGCCTGATGCTCAGCTCCAAGGCGGACGTCATCTTCACCGGCCTGTTCTTCGGCCCGGTGGCGACCGGCATCTACCGGCTTGCCGCCCGGCTGCCGGACATGCTGGTCGACGTGACGATCCGCTCGCTGCAACAGGTGGCGCTCCCCTCGCTGTCCCGGTTGCAGCGGGACCGGGCCGCCCTCGCCGCGCACCTGGGCCAGCTCCAGCACCTCGGTGCCGTGGCCGGGCTGCCGGTGCTGGGCGTGCTGGCGGCGACCGCACATCCGCTGGTCACGCTGCTGGGTCCGCAGTGGGCCGGCACCGAGGTCCCGCTCCGGCTGCTCTGTCTCTTCGGCGCCGCCAACGTGTACGGCGTGCTCCTCGGCCCGGCGTTGCAGGCGATCGGTCAGCCGGGCAAGCTCGCCGCGATCCTCTGGACCCGCGGGGTGCTCGGAGTGGCGACGCTCGCCGCCGTGGGTACCCTGTTGACCGGGTACAGCGACGTGGCCGAGGCGACGGCGGTGGCCCTGGCCGGGATCGTCATGCAGGTCACCGTCACCGCGCTCGCGGTCTGGGTCACCGTACGCCGGGCCGCGCAGGCGTCGATCGCCGGTTTCCTCGTTCCCACGCTGCCGGCGGTGCTGGCGGCCACCGCCGCCGCGCTGGTTCCGCTGGCGTACGACTGGATCGGTCTGTCGGTCGGGCCGGTGGTCGGCCTGCTGGTGCTGGGCGGCACGGCGAGCCTGGTCGCCGGGGTGCTGCTCTGGCTCACCGACGCGCGGCTACGCCGGCTGGTGCTGACCCGGCTCCCCGACCGGCTGCGCGATCGGATACCCGGTCGCCGCCAGGCGTGACCCAGATGCTGGGCGCGGCTGTCCTCCCGGCCCGACACCAACCCCAGGAGGAGTTGCACCATGCGGCGATTCATCATCACCGGAGCGCCGGGCGCCGGCAAGACGACGATCCTGGCGGCGCTGCGGGGTCGCGGACACGCCGTGGTCGACGAGGCGGCGACCGACGTCATTGTCCACCTGCAAGCGCTGGGCCAGGACGAGCCGTGGCGTGATCAGGGGTTCGTCGACGCGATCACGCTCCTACAGCGAGAGCGTCTGGAGCATCCCGCACCGCCGGCAACATCGGTCCAGATCTTCGACCGGTCGCCGATCTGCACGCTCGCGCTGGCCCGCCACCTCGGCCTGCCGGTAACGCCGATCCTGACGAAGGAGGTTGACCGCGCGGTCGCGGACGGGATCTACCAACCTCGGGTCTTCTTCATCCATCTGCTCGGGTTTCTCACGCCGACGGCGGTTCGCCGGATCAGCCTCGCGGAGTCGGTCACGTTTGAGCGCTTACACGTGCAGGCGTACCGGGACCACGGCTTCGAGCTGGTCGACGTACCGGCCGGATCCGTCGAGGAACGGGTGGAACTCATCGACCGGTGCCTCCGGGCCTGGGCCGAGTAGTCCGCCAAGCCGACGAAGGTCCGGCCGTAGCCGTTTAGCTAACCTCGCCGCTTGTCGAGGGCCGATCGCTCGCTACGGCCATTTCAGCACCCTCGGCGCGGACGGGTCGTTGTTGTCGACCACCACGTCCGCCCGCCGGGTCGGTGCCGCCTCGTCGCGATAGAGCTGCTGTCCGGGCAGGTAGCGTGCAAGGTAGCGCTCTCGCACCGCTTCCACGGCACCGAACAACTCGACGTCCCGTACCAGGGCCCGGCGGATCGACTCGGCCGGAGCGACCTCGAGATAGATGCTGAGGTCCCAGTGTTCACGCAGCTCCGGACGGAGCAGGAAGACGCCGTCGACCAGCAGGACCGCGTCGTCGGGCGCCACCTGGAACTGCCGCTCGGTGGCCGTGTCTGCCCGATGGTCGTAGCTGGCCGTCCGATAGTGCCGGTTGCCGCCGGGACCGAGCGGGTCGAGCAGCGAGTCGCGCAGTGCGACATGGTCGAAGGAGTCGTGGTAGTAGCCCTCCGGCGACAACTCGCCTCGGCGGCGGCGTACGGCTCTGGGCTGGTGGAAGCCGTCCACGCTGGCCTGAATCGTGTTCCGGGTAACGGACAACCGCTGCCCCAGTTCCGCCACCAGCGTGCTCTTGCCGGCCGCGTCCGGACCGTCCACCGCCACCCGGAGCACGCGTCCCGGCCGCATCGACAGGATCAGCGCGACCAATCCCCCGACCAGTTCCGCTCGCTGCACCAGCATCCTCCACCGAGCGTGTCCTCCCACCGTCCCGCCGAAGGATAGCGGGAGGACAACGACCGCCTCGTCAGCCCTTGACGTTGACCACGAAGGCCTGCCAGGCGGCCGGACCGAAGGCCAGGGTGCCGCCGTCGCGGTCCTTGCTGTCCCGGACCAGCACCCGGCCGGGCAGGTTGTCCGCCACCTCTACGCAGGTGCCCTGGTTGGAATTGCTGCGGGTGCTCGTGCGCCAGCGCGCGTCCGTTACGTCCATCTCTCCGCCACCTCCCGGAACTTCTCCACCGACTGCTGCGGGGGCAGTGCCTCGCTCAGTATCGCCTCCCAGTGTCGGCGCAGCAGTTCCACTTCCTCGGGCCGGACGGTCACCTGCCCCTGCAGAGGGTTGTCGAGGTATGCGATCTCCTCGTCGCCCGGCATGGTGGCGATGACGAACTGCCCGTCCAGTCCGGGATAGGCTCCGACGCCGGCTGGCACGACGTGCAGCCGCAGCCGGGGGTGCTCTTCGCCGAGCCGGGCCAGCTCCAGGCACTGTTCGCGCATCACCTTCGCCCCGCCGATCGGCCGGCGCAGCGCCTCCTCGTCCAGCACCGCCACGATCTGGGGCGGATCGGCGACGTCCAGGATCCGTCGCCGTTCCAGTCGGGCGGCCACCCGTTTCTCCACCTCGGCCGTCCGCAACGCGGGGTTACTCGTGAACACCGCGCGGGCGTACTCCTCGGTCTGCAACAGGCCCGGCACGTACGCGTGCTCGTACCAGCGGAGCAGGACCGCATCGCGCTCCATCGCGGCCCGCTCGCGTACCCAGGATGGCTCGTCGTCCAGCCCGGACAGTTCCTTCCACATCCGTTCGAAGAGTCCGCCGGTCTTGAACGCCTTGTCGACCGCGCGCAGGTAGTCGAGCTTCAGCGGTCGGGTTCCCACCTCCACGGCGCTGACGTGCGAGCCGGAAAAGTTGATTAGTTTGCCCATCTCGTCCTGGTTCAGGCCCGCCGCCAGTCGGGTCCGTCGTAACTCCCGGAGCAGGAACTCGCTGAACGGACTTCCCATCGGTCCTCCCACGTTCTGATCGAACACGTCGGCACCCGAGCGTAGCGAACTGATCAACGGAGCGTGAGATGTAGCTCGTCAACCCCCCGCCGGCGGCGTGAAGATGATCGCCTTGCTGTTCGCCAGCACGAGTTGGTTGTAGGAGTACTGCACCGCGCCGGTGCCGGTCGCGTTCTCGATACCGACGGTCGCCGAGTTGCCCAGCTCCCGTCCGGAGTTCAGCGCGGCGTAGTTGAAGGTGATCTGCCCCCACTCGGAGATGACCACCTCGAAACTGATCCGGGCGGCCGGCGCACCGGACAGGCCCATGTCACGCCACTCGACCACGAACTGGCGGTCCGGCGCGGTGCCCACCACGGCGGTCCGGACCCGCGACTCGGGATGCATCACCAGGTCGTCCCAGAACGGGTAGAGCGTCGCGTTCGGTGCCGCCGCGTTCGGCAGCGGCCGGTTCGTCGGCCAGGAGCCGCGCGGGTCGACGAAGGACAGGGACCCGTTGGTGTCCACCCACGCCCTGGAGTAGTTCTGCCCGTAGAACGGAACCGGGAACGGTAGCGGCACCGAGGCGCTGTCGTTGTCGGCGGTCAGCGGCATCTCGCTCGGTCCGGCCGGTACGAAGGGCGTCCCGGTCTGGGTCCGGCAGGTGTAGCCGAAGCTGTCCGCACAGCTTCCCGGCGCGCCGTCGTAGGTTGCGGTGTAGGTCCGCGCGGTGGCGGGCGCCGTGATCACATGCGTCGCCGCGCCCCCGTCCGACCAGTTCTCGAAGGTGTACGTCGCCGGGCCGAGCGTCTGTGGTCCGGGCGCGCTGATCGTGTTCGTCGACCCGACGATCACCTGGGTACTGTTCGGCGTGGTGAGGTTCCGGCCGTTCACGTTGAGCCGCAGCCCGGCGGGCTTGGTAGCCAGCGCGAGGTTCACGGTCTGCGGGTCGAGCCGGAGCGTCGTGCTGCCGGTCAGTCCGCCGTTGTCCCGGGCGGTCAGCGTCAGCTCCAGGTAGGACGGATACTCGTGGTCCGGTGCCAGGAACGAGCCGGAGGCGGCCCCGGTCCACTCCCGCACCGGATGGCTGTGGCAGTTGTCCGGCGTGCTGCAGTGCTGCTGGACCAGTTGCCAGGAGAGTCCGGAGGCCGGCAGCGCGCCCTGCTGCGGATCGGTGGCCCGGCCGCTGAAGCTGACGGTCTGGCCTACCGACCAGCGGAGCGCCGCCGTCGGCGTCTCGATGACCGGCACCGGAGCGGCGGTACCCACCCTGATCTGCACCGTCGCGGTGTCACTCAGCCCGGCGAAGTCGACCACCCGCAGCCGGGCGGTGTAGGTGCCCACCGTTGGATAGCGGTGGCTGGCGGTCAGTCCGGTGGCGTCGATGGTGCCGTCGTCGGTGAAATCCCACTGGTACTCCAGGATCTCGCCCGGGTCGGGGTCGGTCGACCCGACGGCGTCGAAGGAGACCGTCAGCGGCGCGTTCCCACTGGTCGGGGTCGCGTCGAGCACGGCGTGCGGCAACTGGTTCCCCGAGTTGTAGTGGAACCGTCGCACCGTGCCGCCGGTCAGGTCCACGTAGTACAGATCGTTCTCCGGCCCGATCCGCAGGTCCACCACGCCCGGCGCGGACGCGAACGGCACGATCCGGGCCGGGTCGGGCAGTCCGTCCGTGCCCGCCCGCATCGCCCAGACGCAGCCGCGCGAATAGTCGGCGAAGAACAACGAGCCCGCGTACGTCGCCGGATAGCTGCCGCCGCCGGTCGGATAGAACGCCAGGCCGGACGGGGCCGATCCGCCGGTACGGCAGCCGTCGCCGGGCGCCACGACCTGGCTGTGCTGGTACGTGTAGTACGGCGCGGTCACCGTACCGGCGGGCGAGGCGTACAGGCTCTCGCAGAGGGTCAGGTTCGCGGCGTTGTAGCCACCCTGTGCGGCGTTGCCCTCGTAACACGGCCAGCCGTAGTTCCGGACCGGCCCGACCGCCGGGTCGACGATCCGGTTTATCTCCTCCCAGGTACGCCAGCCGATGTCGCCGATCCAGACCTCGTTGGTGCCCGGCCGGAACGTCCAGCGGAACGGGTTGCGCAGCCCGTACGTGAGGATCCGTCGACTGTTCGGGTCGGCGCTCGCGGCCAGCGGGTTGTCCGGCAGCCCCGCCCCGGTGGTGGGGGAAACCCGGATCAGGGTGCCGGAGAGGCCGGTCGGATCGGCCGGGGTGCGGATGTCCTGGGACCGCAGTGCGCCACCCTCGGCGGTCGGCGGCGTCACCGCCGTACCGGCCGGACCGGGCGGGTCACCGCACGGGTTGACCGGGCTGCCCGCCTGCCCGTAGTCGGTGAAGGTGGCGGAGGCGCCCTCGCCGCCGGTGACGTAGAGCGCGCCGTCCGCGCCGAATCCGAGGTCGCCGATCGAGTGGCTGTCGATCTGGTGACACCAGTCGTGCAGCAGCACCTGCTCGGGGCCGGTCATCACGTCGCCGCTGGCCCGCAACCGGGAGACCCGGGCGCTCGCCCGACAGTTTCCGATGACCGGGCAGGCGTCCCCGTAGGTGGGGGCGCTGCCGCCGATCACCCCGTCGTAGGTGTAGCTGACGTAGACGTACGGGTCGGTGGGGAAGGTCGGCGCCAGGGCCAGGCCGATCAGGCCGAGGTCGGTGAAGTTGTAGACGTTGGTCCGCAGGTCGGCGAAGACCGTCGGGGTGTTGTCGGAGAGGCTGTCGAAGACCTTCACCAGTCCGCTTTTCTCCGCCACGAAGACGCGTCCGTCGGAGGCGAAGACCAGTTTGGTCGGCCGGGTCAGTCCGGTGAACACGACCTGCTGGGTGAATCCGGTCGGTACGGCTGCGGCGGGCCGGGGTCCGAGTGTCGGTAGTCCGACCACGACCGGCGCGCCCAACACGAATGCCAGGATGAATGCCTGGACACGTTCCACGGCGCGCGACATGACGGTCTCCCTCCGGGCGGAGCGACCGGGTTCGGCGCCTGTTGCCCTGACCCAGAATCGCCACTCGCGCCGTGACTGACTGTCACGAGGTTGACCCTCGGGGGTGACCGACCGGATCGACTTAACGACCGATCAGCATCCCTGGTCAGCCGTTTGAACAGGTCGTGGCGCGGGCCGGATTACCGCCGTCTTCGGAGGAATGCGAGGACCTGTCTCGTGCTGCCGAACTCGGCGACGTTCAGCAACTCCCAGCCGAACCGGTCGAGCACTTCCGCGGCGGCGACCGCCGCCGTCACCCGCTCCGGGCTGAAACCCCGCTGGGCCCGGATCACCAGATTCCGGTACGGGTAGCCCCGAAGGTCGACCCGGTTCTCCAGCACCGCCTCGGCGTTCACCATGCGCAGCCGCGCGATTGCCTCGGGGGTATCCGGATTGGACATGCCCCCCACGATAGTCAGGGCCGGGAAACGTCGACCGGTCTGTGGCCGGTGCCCACGACGGGTACGTTGGCGGCATGGGGCAGTCGGTTCGCGGGCGCGGGCATTCGGGGCGCGGGCGCTGGGCGCTCGCCTGTTCCGGCGGCCTCGCGGCGGTCCTGCTTCTCGGCGGCTGCACGGGCGAGAGGGACAACCCCGGGAGGACACCGTCCGCCTCCGCCACCGGATCGGCGCCGTCGGCGAGCACTGGTGCGGCGCCGGACGGGTCCGGCTCGACGTACGACGCCGTCGGGCTCGATCTCTGTGCCGGCACGGACCTCGCCCCGCTGGCCGACCTCTCACTCAGGGTCGAGAAGAAGAACGCCCAGGCGCCACGGTCGGCACCTGGCTCGGCATGTCAGTTCAACCTGCGCACCCGGAGCGGGCACGAGGCGACCCTGCTGGTCGAGGCATCGACACTGACCTCGGCCGAAGAGGCCGGCCGCCTCTACAAGGCCACCCGGGACGTCACGGCGATGCGCCCGGACGGGGCGGTCGGCGGCATCGGCGACGAGGCGGAGGGGTTCAGCGAGGAATCGGACCCCGGGTTCAAGTACTCCGAATACATGATCCACGCGCGCAGCGGCAACCTGGTCCTCAAGGTGTGGCTGGCGGTGGGCGGCACGGCGTTCACCCCGAAGGACGTACTGGCCGAGAAGACGACGGCGATCACTGGGGCGACCCTGGCCCAGGTGCCCCGGTAACGGACCGGCGCCCGCCCCGGTGGCGGGGAGAGCGCCGGTCCGGCCGACTATCCGCGTACGGCCTCCGGCCAGCGCCCGCCGGGCAGCTTCGTATGGTCGCCGACCTGGCCGTTGATGTCCCGGACGTTGCCGAGCGCCTCGACGAATCTCGAGCCGACGTCGACCAGCCTGTTCAGCCCTGCCTCGACCAGCTCGCCCACCGAGTCCGAGAGAGTCTCGACGATCAGTGGGATCGTGATGACCCCGGCGGCCTCGCCGGCCGCCTCGATGATCTCGCCAGCGAGCCCGGTCACCAGCTTCGCCAGTTCGAGGGCGAAGTCGACGTTGCTCTTGGCGATCTTGAAAAGCCACTGACTGATGAACTCGGCCTTGAGGACCATGTCGTCGACGGCGCCCTTCTGCTGCGCCGCCTTGTGGAGGTAGGAGCTGGCCGCGTCGCCGGTCCACTTCGGCAGGTCCTGGTCCGCGGGCTCCGTGATCGCGAAGGAGAGGTCGGAGACGGGCGTCTTCACGGAGTTGACCCAACGGAAGCTGTTGATGATCAGCGACAGCACCGGGACCTGGTGTTCGAGCGCGTACTTCACCTTCTCGATCGCCTTGGCGAGTGCGTCCCGCACGGCCTCGAGTCCCCGCTTGACCCACAACAGCGCGGCCGCACCGAGCAGCCAGGACCACTTGTTCACCTTCTGGACGAGCGAGTTGAACCCGTCGACGGCCTTCTTTATGCCGTCCTGGATCTTCTGGAACGCCTCGTTGTACGGGCCGGTGAGTTCGGGCTCGCTGAGCGTCGGCGCCATATCTGAATCCTTCCCCCGTTTGTCACGCCGTGTATATCTTGTTGAGATCGAGGCTGACGATCCTGTCGGTCCGGTCGTACGCCTCGGCGATGGTGTCGAGCGCGTGGGCGAGCTGGTTGAACTCCTTCACCCCACCCGCGAGCGCCTGCTCACAGAAGTTCTGGAAGCTGATGTACGCCTGGGAGTGCGGGGCAGCGTTGGCGTCACCGATGAAGAACGCGGTGGCGTCGAGGTCGAGGTCCCGCACCGCCGAATGAACGGGCTCCATCTTGTCGGCGAGCTGTTTCCACTTCTTCGCCTCCTTGTACACCGTCCGGGTGACGACGGTCACTTCCGACATATGTCAGCTCCCTCGTGAGACGGCTCGGTGTGAGCCGGTTTCGGCCCGGACGGCGCGGAACAGGCCGATCGCCTCCAGGCGCAACTGTTCGGTGCTGGCCCCCCGGATCCGCTGGGTGTCGCCGGTGATCCCGGCGATCCCCCGCCCCTGGATCCGGGCGGTGAGGTGGCCGTGCGGGCTGGTCAACGTCCGCTCCGGGTCGTCGGCCGCCACGAGTCCGATGTCGATCCGGTCCAGCCGACGTAGCTGGTCGTCGAGGTCGTCCAGGGTGCTCCGGGTGATGGCGAGCCAGTCCCGGTCGTCGGGCTCCGGCTCGGCCACCTGCCGGGGTCGGGCGTACCGGTCCGTTCCGCGCTCGTCGGGTCCGAACGGTGACTTCGGGCGCCGCCCGAGGCCGAACGGGTCGCCTCCGGACTCCTCCTCCTTGGCGAAGGCGGCGAGTGCGCTACCCGTGATCAACTTCTGCACCCCTGCGGCGTACGCCTCGAACAGCGCGGCCGGAAAGCCGGCCGGATCGATTCGCTCCTGCCAGCCACGGGTGATCTCGACGCTCTCCACCTGCCCCTCGGCGTCGACGGACACCCGGATCGAATCCGTCCGGTCCGCGCCCTCGTGGTGGGCCGCCGGCCGGATCCGGCCACCCGCCGCGTCCAGCTCCCGCCGGGCCTGCGCACGAAGTACGTTGCTGTCTCCGAGGAAGTCCAGGCTCGCCAGATTCAGGTCGTCATCGCGGTCGTATCGCTGTGACACTTTTGGGCCCCATGATCATATTCCACGGGGTTCGTGCTCCCGTGGTGGTCGATCAGGGAGTAGACCAGACACACGCCGCACCCGCGACCCCTGCCCCCGCGCCACTGCACCAAACCACCCTGCCGATCCAACCGACCACCGTGCCGATCCCACCGGAGCGCTCCGATCCGCACCGGCCACGGAGGACGGTGTGGCCGCTACCGGATCCGGGCCGCACTCCAACCCCGGCGTCCGGCCCTGGACGCGCCTCGAATCAGTACGTTCACGGACGGAAGACCATCGACGTGCCGTTGGTCAGCTTCGGCTGGTCGACCGAGACTGACAGGGCCGTCGTACCGGCCGCATTCTCGATCCCGATGGTCGCCGAGTCACCCCGCTCCCGCCCACTCGTGTTCAGGTCCCGGTATCCGAAGACGATCTCCCCGTCCACGGCGAAGACCGCCTCGAAACTGATCCGTGCCGAGGTGGAGCCGTAGAGGCCGATATTGCGCCACTCCACCACGAACCGGCGGTCCGATCCGGTACCCAGCACGGCGGTCCGGACACTCGAGTCCGCCCGTACCACCAGGTCGTCCCAGAACGGGTACACCGCCGCGTTCGGGGGGCTGGAACTGGGCAGGGCGCCGTTAACCGGCGCCGGGTCGATGGTGTCCACGAAGGACAGATGTCCGTTGCTCGACACCCACGCGTCGGCGTACGTCTGGCCGAACAGCCGGACCGGGAACGGCAGCGCGACCTGGGTGACCTGGTCGTCCCCGGTCAACGGCAGCACGGTGGCGTCCGCCGGGAGCCACGGCCGCCCGCTGTCGGTCGTGCAGGTGTAGCCGGGCGTGCTGCCGCAACCGACCCCCGCCGAGGACGCGTACGTCGCCGTGTAGGTGGTGGCGGCGGCCGGTGCCGTGATCACGTGCGTCGCGGCGCCCCCGTCGGACCAACTTCGCAGCGAGTACGGCATCCCACCGACCTGCTGCGGCCCCGGCGCGCTGACCGTGTTCGTCGACCCGACGATCACCGTACGCGTGAACGGGGCGATCCCGGTGGCGGCGCCGACGCTGAGCTGTAGCCCGGGTGGGTTGGTGGCGAAGGTCAGGTCGACCGTGTCCGGGTCGAGCCGCCGCACCACGGTGTTCGCCAGGCCCTGCGCGTCGGTCGCGGTCAGCTCCAGTTCCAGGTACGACGGGTACTCGTGGTCCGGTGCCACGAACGAGCCCGAGGCCGCGCCCGACCACTCGCGTACCGGATGGGTGTGGCAGTTGTCGACCGACTCGCAGTGCTGCATCCGCAACCGCCAGGACAGCGCGGACGCCGGCAGGGTCCCCTGCTGCGGGTCGGTGGCGTGCCCGCTGAAGGTCACCGTCTCGCCCACCCGCCACCGGGTACCCGATCCGGGCGTGTCCAGCACGGCGGTCGGCGCACCGTTGCCGGGCTGGATGGTGACCGTGCTGCTCGCCGAGACGTTCAGGGTGTCGGTGACGGTCAGTGTCGCGGTGTAACTGCCGTTCGCCGGATAGCGGAAGCTGGTCGTCGGCGTACTGGCGTCGACCGTGCCGTCGCTGGTGAAATCCCACTCGTAGCTCAGCCGGCCCGCGTCGGCCGGGTCCGGATCGGTCGAGCCGGTGCCGTCGAACGCGACGGTGAGCGGCGCGGGTCCGCTGGTCGGCGTCGCGCTGATCACCGCGGTCGGCGGCTGGTTGCCGGGGAAGTACCGGATCCGCCGGACGGTGCCGCCGGCCATGTCGACGTAGTAGAGCTCACCGCCGGGACCGACGGCCAGGTCCACCGGCCCGGCGGCGGCCTGGCCGAACGCCTGGAGGTTGGCCGGGTTCGGCAGCCCTCCGGCGGTGCTCGGACGCATCGCCCAGATGCAGCCGCGCGAGTAGTCGGCGAAGAACAGCGCCCCGGCGTACGCCGCCGGATAGCTGCCGCCGCTGCCGGGGTAGAACGCCAGCCCGGAGACGGCGTCCCCGCCCGAGCCGCAGTTCTCCCCCGACACCACGGGCGCACTGTGGTTGTAGGTGTAGTAGGGCGCGGTCTGCCCGGCGCCGGCGTAGAGGGTCTCGCAGAGGTTCAGGTTGGCGTTGTCGTAGCTGGCCATCCGGCCGGTGCCCTCGTAGCAGGGCCAGCCGAGGTTGGTGACCGGGCCGGTCGGGTCGACCACCCGGTCGATCTCCTCCCAACTGTTCCAGCCGACGTCGCCCAGCCACACCTCGTTCGTGCCCGGCCGGGTCGTGAACCGGAACGGGTTGCGGGCGCCGTGCGCGACGATCCGGCGGGTGTTGAGGTCCGCCGAGCCGATCAGCGGGTTACCGGCGGCGGCCGCCCCGGTCGCCGGATCGAGCCGCAGCACCGCGCCGTCCAGACTGGTCGGGTCGGCCGTGGTCCGGACGTCCTGGGAGCGCAGCGCACCACCCTCGGCGCCCGGTGGCGTCATGGTGCCGCCCGGCGGGTCACCGCACGGATTCGCCGGGTTGCCCAGTTGGCCGTAGTCGGTGGCGCTGAAACTGGCACCGTCGCCCGCGGTGGCGTAGAGCATGCCGTCGGCGCCGAACCGCAGGTCGCCGACGGAGTGGCTCGGATACTGCTGGCACCAGTCCTGGACGAGCACCTGCTCGGTGCCGGTCATCACGTCGCCGCTGGCCCGCAGCCGGGACAGCCGGCCGGTGACCACACATCGGCCGTTGTTGGCGTCACCACAGGTGTCGTTCCACACCGGAGCGGTCTGCCCCGGCGGCGCATCGTAGGTGTAGAGCACGTAGACCCAGGGGTTGGTCGGGAAGTCGGGCGGCAGGGCCAGCCCGAGCAGGCCCCGGTCCCACTGGTTGTGCACGTTCCTGGACAGGTCGGCGAAGACCGTCGGGGTCGGATCGGCCAGGTCGGCGAAGACCTTCACCCGCCCGCCCTTCTCGGTCACGAAGACCCGGCCGTCCGGGGCGAACTCGATGTTCGTCGGCTCGGTCAGGCCGTTGAAGACGACCTGCTCCTGGAACCCCGTCGGCAGGGTCACGGCCGCGGCCGGGGCGCCCTGGAGCGGGCTCAGGACGCCGACCAGTAGTGTCAGTACCAGGCTCAGCCGCATGCGGCGACGCAGGCGCATGGTGCACCCTCCCCACTGTCGGGGTGCCGCGGTCCGTAACCGAACCGTCGTCCTCCCCGTCGGCACAGGGTAGGTTTTCCGGCGGTCGTTGCGGGCGCCCCGCACCAAATCGCGTTTCCGACGAAGATCAATAAATCGGCGCGCTCCAGACACCTATCGCGACAGGCACCCGACCCTATAACCGGATTAGGGCCGATCGGACTGTCGATACCCCGATGAATGAGTGAAGGAACAATAGTCCGATCGGTCGTTACCTTGTAAGTAAGTCGACAGATCCGCCATTCCGTGGTCCTTGCCCCCGCCGGGCTGGTAGAGCAATGTCTTTGTAGGACACCGGCCGGTAGCGGGATACCTCGGTGTGTGAACTTTGCTTCCTTTGGGTCGCGGCGAAATTCGAATTCGCCGCGACCTTCCATCGAAAACGTCGTCCGAGCTGCGCGGATGGGAGTTAGAGATGGCCGATCGACGTCCCCATGTGGTCATCGTGGTGGTCAATCTGCCGGCTGAGCGGGATCGCCGGGTGATCCGGGAGTGCCAGGCCCTGGAGGCCGCCGGCTACCGGGCCTCGGTGATCTGCCCGCGTGGCCCACGGCCACTGACGGTGCTGCCGGGCACTGCGGCCACCACGATCCTCTCGTTTCCCCAGCCGCTTGCCGGCAAGGGCGTACTCTCCTTCGCCGCCGAGTTCGCCTGGGCGCTGATCGCCGTCACCGTCCGGCTGCTGGGCCTGATGCTCCGCACCCGGGTGGACGCCGTGCAGGCGTGCAATCCGCCGGACGTCTTCTGGGTCGTCGGGCTGCTGATGCGGGCCCTGGGGCGGCCGTTCGTCTTCGACCACCACGACCTGAGCCCGGAGCTGTACGAGTGCAAGGCCGGGCAGCCCCGGACGAGCGTGCTGTGGATGCTCCGGCTGTTCGAGCGACTCTCCTGGCGGTGCGCCACCGCCGTGGTGGCGACCAACGAGTCGTTCCGCGAGCTGGCGATGAACCGGGGCGGATGTCATCCGGACAAGGTGGTGGTGGTCCGCAACGGCCCGGCACTGGCCGAGGTCCACCGCGACCGCGCCATCCGGGTGGAGCCGACGGCCGGCAGCACGGACCGGGGAACGGCTGTCGAGGCCCGGAATCCGGGCTCCGGCAACGACCCGGGTTCCGGCAACGTCCGGCAGAAGGTCGTCTACGTCGGCGTGATCAACCCACAGGACAACGTCGAGGCTGCGGTGCTGGCCGCCGAGCGGTTGGTGGGACTGCGCGGCACCGACGACTGGGAGCTGGTGGTCGCCGGGGACGGGGAGAGCGTGTCGGAGCTGCGCCGGCTGGCCATCCAGCGGGGAATCGAGGACGTCGTACGCTTCACCGGCTGGCTGGAGGCCGACGAGGTCGACGAACTGCTCTGCTCGGCGGCGATCGCGATCCAGCCGGACCTGCCGAGCCGGATGGCCGAGATGTACACCATGGCCAAGACCGTGGAGTACGTCGCCCGGGGCGTACCGGTCGTCGCCGTGGACCTGCTGGAGACCCGACGTACCGCCGACTCGGCCGCGAGCTATGTGCTGACCGGCAGCCCGGACGAGTTCGCCAAGGCCATCGACCAGCTGCTCGGCGACGAGCAGGCCCGAGCGGCGATGAGCGTCACGGGTCGGCAGCGGTTCATCGACGAGCTTGCCTGGGATCATCAGGTGAAGTCGTACATCCGACTCTGGGACCGATTGCTCCGCCCGTCGCCGAACGGCTACAACCAAGTTTCATCCGGTAACGGGGCCGATGCCGCGCGCCTGCCGATCTGACGAATTTCCTCAGCATATCCGCGCACCCGAAGGGGCCGTCCGATGGACCTTCTCGACCTGCTGAAACTCATGTTTCGGCGGTGGTATGTCTCGGCTCCGGTCGTCGTCGTGACGCTCGGCGCGGCCCTTGCCTTCGGCCTGGCGATCCAGCCGGAGTACAAGACCGAGGTCGCCATTCTGCTCGTGCCGCCGACCACCTCCGCCGCCGCGCCGGCGCCCGACGCGACCCCACGCCCGGGCAATCCCTGGCTGCGGATCGGCGAGAACGCGATGGCCCAGGCGGTGCAGATCTCGATTTCGGCGCACGACGCCCGTACGAAGATCGCCACGGCCGGCGGTGACCCCGACTACGAGGTCGGGCTGGTGAACCGCAGTTCGATCCTGACCGTCGCCGTCGTGGCGGCGGACGAGGACAGCGCCCGGAAGACCGTGCAGGCGGTGACCAAGCTCATCCACGACGAGGTCGAGGGGCAGCAGGCACAGTACGAGCCGAAACCCGGCGAGCAGATCACCACCGAGGTGCTCGACCCCGGCCTGAACATCGTGCAGTCCCGGTCCAACGTGCTGCGGGCGCAGGTCGTGATCGCCGCCATCGGCGCGCTGCTGGCCGCCGTATCGGCCGTCATCTACGACGCGGTCGCCCGGCGCCGCGCCGGCCGGGACGGCCCCGAGAACCGCGGTGGACTCCGGAAGGTCCACCTCCCGAAAGGCCAGCCAATCCAGTACGGCCGGCAGCCGGGTGTCGAGGAGCTGCCGGTACGCCTGCTCGCGCCGATCCGGATCGGCCGGCCGCCACGGGTCGTCGATCCCGCTGTCCCGGAACGGGTCGTCGATCCCCGTGTCCCGGAACGGGTCCTCGGGGTCGCCCTGGGTCACCGTCAGCCGGCATCCCTCCGCCGTCGGGGTCAGCTCGCAGACCACCTGGGTCGGCTGGCCGTCCTCGGGCCAGCGCACCACGATCCGATGTGGCGGGTCGAGTTCGACCAGCTCGACGGTGATCAGCTCGTCCAATTCGGGGAAATCCGTCGGCCGCAGCTCGAACCGACTGATCGACGAGGGTCGTGGTTCGACCGAGCCGAACCACTTCGGGAGCAGCTCACGGTCGGTCAGGGCCCGCCACACCCGCTCCGGCGGATGGCGCAGGTCGACGGTGGTCCGGATTTCGGTCACGGCAGGACTGTACGACCATCCAGCCGGCGGCACGGTACGGCCCCGGACGCGCAGCCGGCCCGACCCGGCGGCGCCCTCCGGCGGACCTGCCGAGCGGCGCCCGCCAGCCCGTTTCCGCCACCGGCACCGGCAAACCGGCCCCTGGCCGGAAGGGCTGGGGTTAAGTGGCTTGCAGGGCAGTGGAGGGAGACGGCCGGGTGGGCGGGTACGGCGTGCAGCTCGTGCTGGTGCTGCTCCTCATCCTGCTCAACGCGATCTTCGCCGGCAGCGAGATGGCACTGGTCTCGTTGCGAGAGGGGCAACTGCGCCAGCTCGGCCGGAAGGGGCGGCGGGGCGCGACCCTGGTCCGGCTGGTCCGTGATCCGAACCGGTTCCTGGCGACCACCCAGTTGGGGATCACCCTGGCCGGCTTCCTGGCCTCGGCCGCCGCGGCGGTGTCCCTGGCCAAGCCGTTGCTGGGACCGCTGAGCTTCCTCGGCCGCGCCGCCGAGCCGGTGGCGGTGGTGCTGGTGACCGCCGTGCTGACCTTCGCCACGCTGGTGCTCGGCGAACTCGCCCCGAAACGGCTCGCCATGCAGCGGGCGGAGCGCTGGGGCCTGCTGGTGGCCCGGCCGCTGGACGTGTTCGCGATGGTGTCCCGGCCGGTGGTGTGGCTGCTGAGCCGTACCACCAACGTGGTCGTCCGGATCCTGGGTGGCGATCCGCAGGCCGCCCGGGAGGAGGTGGACAGCGACGAGTTGCGGGAACAGATGCTCACCCAACGCAACTTCTCGGCTCAGCAGCGCGAGATCGTCAGCGGCGCCTTCGAGATCGCCGACCGCACGCTCCGGGAGATCCTGGTGCCCAGGGGAGTGGTGACGAGCCTGCCGGCGGATCTGCCGATCGAGGAGGGACTGCGCCGGTTGGCCGACGCGGGGCTGTCCCGGGCGCCGGTGACCGGCCCGAACGGGCTGGACGATGTGGTCGGCGTGGTGCACGTCCGGGACCTGGTCGGCGGCGGGCCGCTGGTGGGGGACCAGGTCCGGCCGGTCTGTTTCCTACCGGAGATGCTGCAGGTCTCCGACGCCCTGCGGCAGATGCGCGCGCAGCGGCAGCGGCTGGCGCTGGTGGTGGACGAGCGGGGTGCCACCGACGGCCTGGTCACCATGGAGGACCTGCTGGAGGAGGTCGTCGGCGAGTTGTACGACGAGACGGACCGGGACGTCCAGACCGTCGTCCGGGAGGACGACGGGGCGTTGCTGGTGCCGGGCTCGTTTCCCCTGCACGACCTGCCGGATATCGGCGTCCGGCTCGACCTGCCGCGATCGGGTGACTACACCACGGTCGCCGGGCTGGTGCTGGCCCGGCTGGGCCACATCCCGACCGCCGCGGGCGAGACGTTGCGGCTTCCCGGGATGACCGCAGAGGTGGTCGAGGTCGCGGGGCGGGCGATCCGGCTGGTCCGGCTGCGACCGGAGCCATCCGAACGCTGAGCACCGCGGCGGGCCCCTCGGCGCCCCGTCCGGGCCCTTTCCGTGTTCACCCGGATCGGGGGGTGTCGGGCCGATCCGCTACTGGAACTCTATGCCGCAATTAGGGTAATTTGCGTGAAAAATAAGGGACTACGAACCCTGCTGTCGGTCGGCGCTGCGCTCGCCGTCATCTACTTCGGCAGCAGCGGCGAGGAGGAGGGTGGCGTCACCAACGCGGTGCTGCTGCTGGCGGTCGCGGCGGGCCTGACCGTCTGGTACCTGACCAGGCCCAGTACCGGCAAACCGGTGAGTTGAGCGGGGCGGATCAGACTCAGCGGGCCCCCGCCGCCCTGGTCAACTCGCCGATCGACTGCTGACCGAGGGAAACCCGTACCAGCGCCGAGACCAGGCGGGGAAAATCACCGCCGCCGACCAGCCTGGCCAGTTTGTCCGGGGTGGACGGCAAACCGAGCCGCTGCGCGGCACCGGCCGCCCTCCGATCGGCGTACGGGCGTACGTCGGGCCACACCGCCTGCGCCTCCCGGAGGAAGATGTCCGCTCCGGTCGGTCCGATGCCGGGAAAGCCGGTCAGCAGCCGGCGGAGCGTGGAATGGTCGCCACCGGCCTCGTGGTGCAGCCGGCGCAGGTCGCCGTGCCAGCGATCCAGGCACAAACGGGCACCGTTGCCCAGCATCGTCGAGGTGCGCTCGTCGTAGCGCCGGTAGTGGCCCCGACCCAGCGCGTCCACCCGGTCCTGCCAGCTCGACGACATGGTCCCCTGCGGCGTACGGCAGCCGGCGGCGAAGAGTTCCCGGGCGGCGGCGACCGCGACACCGGCCCGGATCCGGGTGCTGAGCAGCGTCGTGAGCACCAGCAGCTGATAGAGCGGACCCGGCCGGTCGGCGAGGCGGATCCCGGCCTCCTCGGCGTACGTGCGTCCCTGTCGTTCCAGCAGCACCCGCACCAGGGCGCGTTCACGGTTCATCCACCCCGGTTACCCACGCTGTCCGGAGCCTTACCGGGCCGGGCGGACCGAATGGCGCCACTCGCACCGGGTAATCGAACGGCGGGTGCCCGAGCGGTCCGTGGCACCGGTGGAAACGCCGGTCACGCCCGAATCGGCTACCCGACCGGTCGGGACGGCTCCGGCCGGTGAGCCGAAACGAGTGGTACGACGGTGGAAGGGGACGGCGATGACGAACGTGCAGCAGCCGGAGATGCGCCGGAATGAGCGGACCCCCCTCGTACAGGACAGCAAGGGCCCGCGCCCGGGTGAACCGTCGCGGGTCCGGGGTGGTGACGGCCGGCGGATCCCGCCCGAACAGGTTTCCCCGTACGGTCCGGCGGCCCGGCCGGTGGCCGAGGATCCCGACGAGCGGGCGGCCGGCCGGAGCCGGGCGCGTCCGGTCGCCGGCGGCACCGGATAACGCCCCGGGCGCCGGTGGACCGAACCCTCAGCCGGGGTGGACACGGGCTCGGAGCGGAAACCGCCGGTGCGGGCGACGTGACCGGCCGAGCTGGTCGAGGGTTGCCACGGCGGCCATCCCGTACGCGAGGTGTGGCACGACGTCGGAGAGCCAGTCCGTCCCGCTCCAGCGGCGCGGATCGGTGACCCGTAGGACGGTCAGCATGCCGTCCGACGTCAGCATGGCACCGGCTCCGAAGATCCCGGCCGCCACCGGCCCGGGGAGGCGGCGCAGGCCGACCACGGTGAGGGCGGCACCGCACGCCACCCCGACCGCGTAGCCGAGCAGGGGCCCGAGGCCCGAGCGGCGGTTCGCCGCCCGGTCCTCGGGCCCCAGACCGACGTGCAGCGCCTCCGTCAGCCGCCGGACACTCTCCTGCGGGGTGCTGCTGGCGGGGCGGCCCCGCACCGTCATGTCCAGGTAGGTGACCACGTTCAGGGCGACACTGCCCACCGCGCCCGCTATCGCCCCGTCCACCAGGTCGGTGACCTGACCGGCCGAGGCCGCCCGGCGCGTCGACCCGGTGACGGCGGCGAGGCTGATCACTTCGGTTCTCCGCGGCCCCGTTCACCCTTCGGGCCGAGGCCACGTTCGCCCCGGACGAAGCCGGGACGCTGCTGTTCCTCCCGGAGGTACCGGTTCGCCGCCTCGTCCGCCTCCTTGTCGTTGGCGCGGCCCGAGTTCTCGATGCGCTTGCGTAGCCGGGCACGTTCGACGTCGTACGCGTTGCTTCCCGGTCGTGGTCCTGGCATGAGGCTGCCCCCGTCCCGTCGTGTCGGCGCCGTACCCGGCCGGTCTACCCGCCCGGCTCCGGCCCATTCGCGCCAGGCCGTTCGTCCGCCGGCGGATGCTCGGCGTCCGCGTAACCTCTCAGTGCGGGTGACGGGTCGACCGAGGGTAGTGATCGGACATATGGGACGATCTTCGGATGGCGGAAGGACGGCGGCAACGGGGCGAAGCCACTGCGGGCGGGCCGGCCGCCGGCCCGTCCGGCACGAGGAACGGGTGCGGGTGAACGGCCATGCGTGACGTACTCGACGAGTTGGACCGCTGGTGGCGGGCCGGCGAGCCGGTCGGGATGGCGACCGTTGTCGCCACCTGGCGTTCCGCACCCCGCCAGGCGGGCGCGACGATGCTGGTCGGGCCGGACGGCGCGGCGGTCGGCAGTGTCTCCGGCGGTTGCGTCGAGGGAGCCGTCTACGAGCTGACCCGCCAGGTGACCGTCACCGGAGTGCCGGCACTTGCGCGGTACGGCGTCACCGACGACGACGCGTTCGCGGTCGGTCTTACCTGTGGTGGCATCCTCGACGTCTTCGTCGAGCGGGTGGATCCGACCGGATTCGGCGAGTTCGCCGAGGTGGCGGCGGCGATCCGGACAGGGGTCCCGGTGGCCGTGGTCACGGTCGTGTCGGCCGGGCCGGCGGATTCGGCCGGTCGGCTCGGCCGCCGGATGGTGGTCTGGGCGGACCGGACGGCCGGATCGCTCGGCGTGGACCGGTTGGACGCGGCGGCGACGGACGACGCCCGGGGGCTGCTGGCCGCCGGCCGCACCGGCACGCTCCGCTACGGGTACGACGGCCAGCGTCGCGGCGACGAGCTGCTGCTCTTCGTCGCGGCCTACGCCGCCCCGCCCCGGATGATCGTCTTCGGCGCGATCGACTTCGCGGCGGCCGTGGCCCGGGTCGGCGCCTTCCTCGGCTATCGGGTGACGGTCTGCGACGCCCGGCCCGTCTTCGCCACCAGCCGCCGGCTGCCGGACGCGCACGAGGTGGTGGTCGACTGGCCACACCGCTATCTGCGGGCCGAGGCGGATGCCGGACGGGTGGACGGCCGCACCGTGGTCTGCGTACTGACCCATGATCCAAAGTTCGACGTTCCGGTACTCGAGGTGGCACTGCGGCTGCCGCTCGGCTACGTCGGTGCGATGGGTTCGCGACGGACGCACTCGGATCGGCTTGCCCGACTCCGCGCGGCCGGGCTCTCCGAGGCTGAACTCGGCCGGCTCGCCTCGCCGCTCGGTCTCGACCTGGGGGCCAGGACTCCCGAGGAGACCGCGGTCAGCATCGCGGCGGAGATCGTCGCGGCCCGGTGGGGCGGCAGCGGCGAGCGACTCTCCGCTCTGGCGGGCCGGATCCACCACGAGGTCCCGATCCAGCACAGCGAGAACCCGATGCGACGGAGCGAGGCTTCGGCGGCCGGCGGCGGTACCCCGGCGGGTTGAACCCCGGTACCGCCACTCAGTCCGCCGCGCAGCCGGCCGCATAGGCCGCGACGGTCCCACCACCAGGACGGAATTCCGTGGACGTGTGCCGCCTCTAGCGGCGCACGTCGATGGTCTGGTAAAAATTCCTTCAACATTGCTCGGCGCAATCAAGGAAACCTTCAACCCCCGTCTACTGGAGGTCCATCCGTGACCGGCAACCCTCTGTCCCGCCGCGATGTCGTACGCGGCGCGGTGTTCCTCGGTGTCGGCGCCGCCACCGGCGGCCTGTCGATCGCCGGTGGCCCACCGGCGCTGGCGGCTCCCGACGACTCGTCGGCGCTGGCCGTTCCCGTCCCCACCATCGCGAGCTGCGCCACCTGGGGAGCGCGGTCACCAGGCTCGCTCAGCGTGATCTCGTCGTCGCCCGACAAGATCGTCATCCATCACACCGCCGGTGCGAACAGCACCACCTACACCCAGGCGCACGCGTACGCGATGGCCCGCAGCATCCAGAACTTCCACATGGACGGGAACGGCTGGTCCGACTCGGGGCAGCACTTCACGATCAGCCGCGGCGGATACATCATGGAAGGCCGGCACAACAGCCTGGCCCGGCTCCGCGCCGGCAGCGGGATGGTGGTCGGCGCGCACTGTCCCGGTCAGAACGACAAGGGCATCGGGATCGAGAACGAGGGCACCTACACCAGTGCCACCCCGCCCGCCGCCCTGTACGACAAGCTCGTGCAGTTCTGCGCGTACATCTGCGAGCAGTACGACATCGGCGCCTCCCGGATCTACGGGCATCGCGACTACATCGCCACCGCCTGTCCGGGCAACGTGCTCTACGGCATGCTCCCGCAGTTGCGTAGCGACGTCGCGGAGGCGCTCACCGGCGGTGGGACGACCCCGCCGCCCGACTTCAGCACGATCATCGACAACACCACGAGCGGCAGGTTCACCGCGAGCGCCAACTGGCTCACCTCCAGCTACTCCGCCGAGCGCTACGGAGCCGACTACCGGTACGCCAACCCGGAGGCGATCAGCGACGTCGCCTACTACAAGGCGGACATTCCGGCGGAGGGCAGCTACCGGATCGACGCGTGGTACCCGGGCATCGCCGGCTACAACACCGCCACCCCGTACGTCGTGGTGACCAAGAGCGGCAACCAGACCGTGGTCGTCGACCAGAGCACCGGCGGCGGCGCGTGGCGGTCGCTGGGCACCTTCACCCTGACCGCCGGCGACAAGAACGTGGTCGGGGTGAGCCGGTGGAGCGGTGCCAGCGGATACGTCGTCGCCGACGCTGTCCGGATCACCCGGGTCTGACCGACCGGCCCCGTTCCGGACCGGACCGGCCGCGCATCATCGCCACACCGGCGGGTAGACCGTGCCGGCGGTCGACATTCGGCGGTCTGGTCCCGAACGGGGGTGGGGGAGTGCGGTACGACGAGTTTCTCGCCAAGGTGCGGGAGCGCGGCGAGTACGCCGACGCGGCGGAGGCGGAACGGGTGACCCACCTGGTGCTCGGGATCCTGGCGCAGCGACTGCATCCGGACGAGGCCGAGGACCTGGCCGCCCAGTTGCCGGGGCCGCTGGCGGCGACCCTGATCTCGGCGGCGCAGGGCGGAGCGGGCGGGTTCGGCTCACGGGAGTTCCTGGCCCGGGTGGCGACCGGGGCCGGTGCGACGGCCCGCACCGCCGAGTGGGACGCGAGTGCGGTCCTGTGCACCGTGACCGAGGCGGTGTCGGGCGGGGAGCTCAACGACGTGCTGACCCAGCTTCCGTCGGGATACGCCCCGTTGTTCGGCCGGGCGGGCCTGGGCGGCTGACCGGCTCGTAGCCGGACTTCCGCGTCCGGGCGGCGGCATCACCCCGCAAGCCCGCGGCGGCCACGAAGATCGTCAGACGCAGGCAGAGGGACCCTCTGCCTGCGTCTTCTTCGGTCCCCGGAAGCCTTCGCGGTTCCCTGGAGAAGACAGCCAGCGCGCCGTCGGCAGGCAAGTGTCTTTCTAGCTTCCTAGGATGCCTTACCCGACGTGCCCGACGTCACATCCTGTTCGCCGACAAAACCACGAACGCACCGGGCACGCTCGGCCCGCCCGAATTTTGGCCGGATATAGTGGCACGGCAATTGAGCAGCAACGGAACTTCCGTCAGCGGAGGCCGGGCTGTGTCGGGCGCCGGCATCACCGGGGGTGCGCCATGCATTCCGGGGGAGGGGTCGGCCGGAAACGCGTACCGGTCCTGCGGACCCGTCCATGCGGCGGGGCCCGAGCCGTGGCGCGGAGGGAGGTTCGGTGTCGCGTCGGCCGGCGCGGGCGAGTGATACCCAGCCAACCGGTGGCGCCGCCGCCGAGTCCGCCGGCTCCACGGGGCGGATCCTCACCGTCCCCAACCTGATCAGCTTCACCCGACTGCTCGGGGTGCCGCTCTTCCTCTACCTGTTCCTGGTGACGCACGCGGACGTCGCCGCCCTCGTCGTACTGGCGGTCGGTGGTCTCAGTGACTGGGTCGACGGGTACGTCGCCCGACGTCTGCGTCAGGTCAGCCGGCTCGGTGAGCTGCTCGACCCGGTCGCCGACCGGCTCTACATCCTGGCGACGCTGGTCGCGCTGACGGTCCGCGACGTCGTGCCGTGGCAGTTCACCGTCGCGTTGCTGGCCAGGGACGCCGTGATGACGATCAACATCGCGGTGCTCCGGCGGTACGGTTACCGTCCACCGCCCGTGCACTATCTCGGCAAGACGGCCACCTTTGTTCTGTTGGCGGCCTTCCCGACGTTGCTCCTCGCGGACGCGTCCGCCGGCGCGGCCACCGTCGCCGGGGCGATCGGGTGGGCCCTGGCCCTGTGGGGGTTGGCGCTCTACTGGCTGGCGGGTGGGCTGTACGTGATCCAGGCGGGCCGGTTGATCGGAGCGGCCCGCGCATCCCGGGCGGAGGTGGCATGACCGAGCCCGGCAAGCGGGCCTACGCTCCGGATTTCCTCACCGAGCTGTTCCGCAATCCCCTCGATCCCGGGTACGTCGACGCCGCCGAGCAGCGGCGACGGACTGGTCCGGCCACGGGCTGGCGACGGTCGACGCCTCGGACGGTGAGCGTGGTGACCCTGGTTCTGCTGGGTTTCCTGTTGGCCGTGGCCTATCGCCAGACGATGGCGGCGGAGCCGAGCCGGAGCGAGGCCCGGGCGGGCCTGGTGGCACAGATCAAGCAGCGGGAGACCGAGAACGCGGGGTTGACGGCCGAGTCCGACCGGTTGCGTGACGAGGTGGCCCGGCAGCGGGATGCGGCGTTGTCCGGAAGCGTGGCCGCCAACCTGCGGAACCTGGAGGCGTCGACGGGGCTGGGTCGGGTCCGGGGTGACGGGGTCGTGGTCCGGGTCGCCGATGCGCCGACCGAGGAGGATGCGGTCACGGGAGCCGGCGGTACGAATCTGGGCCGGGTGCTGGACCGGGATCTGCAGGACATCGCGAACGCGTTGTGGAGCGGTGGGGCGGAGGCGATCTCGATCAACGGGCAGCGGTTGACGGCCACCTCGACGATCCGGGCGGCTGGTGGCGCGATTCTGGTCGACTTCAAACCGGTGATCGGCCCGTACGAGGTGTCCGCGATCGGGCCTCGACAGTTGGAGCGGCGGTTCCGGGACAGCGCTGCGGCGCGGTTGTTGAACAGTGTCGCGGAGGAGCACGGGATGTCGTTCGAGTTCCGGGATGTGGACGATCTCACTCTGCCGGCGGCGACCGAGCCGCAGTTGCGTTATGCCAAACCCTCGCCGAGACCCACTCCGATGTCGTCGGGGTCCGGGTCGTCGTCGGGGTCGGGGGCGTCCCCCAGTCCGCTTGGAGGTGGCCGATGATCGCTGTGCTCGCGTTGTTCGCCGGGGTGCTCCTCGGCGTCTGGTTGGATCCGACGGTGCCGTCGGCGCTGCTGCCGTACCTGCCGATCGCCGTGGTCGCGGCGCTGGACGCGGTGTTCGGCGGGGTGCGGGCCAAGCTTGACGGCATCTTCGACGACAAGCAGTTCGTGATCTCGTTCATCTCGAACGTGCTGGTCGCGGGCATCATCGTCTATCTCGGTGACCAGTTGGGTGTGGGTGGGCAGTTGTCCACGGGTGTCGTGGTGGTGCTCGGTGTCCGGATCTTCGGCAACGTGGCGGCTATTCGCCGGCACCTGTTCCGGGCGTAGGTTCGTGGCGATGACTGAGCCAGCGAAGGAGAACGCCGGGGCTTCGGGGGCTGTGGCGGGTGATTCCGGTGCGGCCGGTTCACCGGCTGCCGGGGGCGGCCGGCCTGGAGACGGCGTTGTGGGCGGTTCGGCGCGTTCCGGTGGCGGTCCCAGCGTGCCGTTGCCGTCGGACGACGAGACGGTGCCGTTGCCGTCGGACGACGAGACGGTGCCGTTGCCGAGCGACGGTGACGAGACGGTGCCGTTGCCGTCGGAGCGGGAGACGGCGTCGGTCGGGTCGTCGGGGCCGGCCGTGGTCGGATCGCCGGTCCGTCGGGTGCTGCCGCGGCTGACCATGGCCAACGCGATGATCGCGGTGCTGCTGGCGCTGTTGGGGTTCACCCTGGTGGTGCAGTTGAAGTCGAACTCGACCGATGCGTCGTTGGAGAACGCCCGCCAGGAGGACCTGGTGCGGATCCTGTCGGACCTGGATGCGCAGAAGGAACGGGTCCGGCAGGACATCGAAGGGCTGGAGGAGAGCCAGCGGCAGCTGAACTCGGGGGCGCAGGGGCGTCAGGCCGCGTTGGACGAGGCGACCCGGAGGGCGGACGAGCTGGGCATTCTGGCGGGGACGTTGGCGGCGCGGGGGCCCGGGTTGACGGTGAGCTTCATGCCGGTCAGCAATCCGATCGGGGCGTCCCGGGTGCTCGACGCGGTGCAGGAGTTGCGGGGTGCCGGCGCGGAGGCGATGCAGATCGCGGGGGGTGACGGTGCGACGGTACGGATTGTCGCATCGACGTACTTCCTCGACGCGAACGGCGGCATCTCAGTGAGTGGACGCCGACTGACGGGTCCGTACATGATCATGGTCATAGGTGATCCGAAGACGATGCAGACCGCGTTGAACATCCCGGGCGGGGTGGTGGCATCGGTCAGTGGCGACGGCGGTAACGTGGCGATCCAGGAGCGGGAGGTGGTCGACGTGACGGCCCTCAGCCCGCCCAAGGATCTGCAACACGCGCGCCCGGTTTCCTGACCGGCGCGTCCGGGGCCGGCGACTGCCGGTCCCGGTGTTGATTGGTGCGACGGAGAAGGACGCGTCTGGTGATTCCTGAGGACCTGCGATACACCGCCGAGCACGAGTGGGTGGCGGGCGACGGCAGCGGACCGGTGCGGGTGGGCATCACCCACTTCGCGCAGGACGCGTTGGGTGACATCGTGTATGTCCAGCTTCCCGACGAGGGTGCGACGGTCCAGGCCGGCGACTCGTTCGGTGAGGTGGAGTCGACCAAGAGTGTCTCCGAGATCTACGCCCCGGTGACCGGTACCGTGGTGGCGCGCAACGAGAAGCTCGCCGACACCCCTGAGGTGATCAACACTGACCCGTACGGTTCGGGTTGGCTGGTCCAGATCGCGCCGAGCGATCCGGCGGCGCTGGCCGAATTGTTGACCGCCGAGGCTTATCGGGACCTGACCGAGAGCTGATCGTGGTGATGCCAGCGCGGGGTTCTGTCCGCGCGTCTGGTTGCCCTGTATTTCGGCGCTGGCTAGGCTCGCCCAGTCGACCGAGAACCAATAGTTGCGCGTTGCGGAAATGCCTTCCCGGGCACGGGGGAGCCAGCCGCTGGGCCTCGACAACGCCCGGCGGCCAGACCCGTCAACCCTGACGCCGACCGAACAGATCCGTGAGGTGGTCCCAATGACGCGCCCAGACGACGAGTTCCCCCCACTCGACGTCACATCGACGCTCAATCTTGGTTCGCTCGACGAGATGTTGGAGGGGCCAGAGACCGACGTCGTGCCAAGCCGCATGTCGGGTTCGCTGCCTCCGGGCATGGCGCTTCTCGTGGTGCGACGTGGACCGAATGCCGGTGCCAGGTTCCTTCTGGACCACGATGTGACCACGAGCGGTCGGCATCCTGACAGTGACATCTTCCTCGACGATGTCACCGTGTCCCGACGGCACGCCGAGTTCCACCGGGACGGTGGCACGTTCACCGTCCGTGACGTGGGCAGTTTGAACGGGACGTACGTCAACCGGGAGCGGGTCGAGGCGGCGACGCTGAGCAATGGCGACGAGGTGCAGGTCGGCAAGTTCCGGCTGGTCTTCATCGCCGGTCCGCGTCCGGAGGAGGGGGCCATCCGGGGGTGAACGAGCGCGCGGCGGCGGCTGTTCCCGATCCGGGGGCGGTCGCTCGAGGCCAGCCCTTGATGAGTATCGGCGAGGTGCTGGCGCAGCTACGGGTGGAGTTTCCCGACACGACGATTTCCAAGCTGCGCTTTCTTGAGTCCGAGGGTCTGGTCGAGCCGCAACGCACGCCGGCGGGTTACCGCAAGTACAGCTGGGACGACGTGGCGCGGTTGCGGTTCGTCCTGACGGCGCAGCGGGATCAGTACCTGCCGTTGCGGGTGATTCGGGAGCAGCTCGCGGAGGCTGCTCGGGACGGGTTGCCGGGGCCGGAGCGCCCGAGGCCGTCGCTGGTGGCGGTCGGGCCGGACGGTGAGGTGCCGGGCCGGGAGGTCGGTGCCGGTGGGCCGGGTGAGTCGGCGGAGTCCCGGCTGGGGCGTGTCGAGTTGCTGTCCCGTAGTGGGATCGACGAGACGATGCTGACCGAGCTGGAGCGGATGGGTCTGGTGGTGTCCCAGCCGCCGGGGTGGTACGACGCGGATGCGTTGGTGATTGCCCAGGCGGTCGCGGGTCTGGCGGCCTATGGTCTGGAGCCGCGTCATCTGCGGGGTTATCGGACGGCGGCGGACCGCGAGGTGGGGTTGTTCGCCCAGTTGGTGGCGCCGTTGGCGCGGCAGTCGGATCCCGCGGCCCGGGCTCGGGCCGCGGAGGCGGCGCGGGAGTTGGTGGGGCTGTCGCAGCGGTTGCACGCGGCGTTGGTCCGGGTCGGCTTGCGGGGGACGCTGGGGCGCTGACCGGAGCCCTGGCCGGGATCGTCGGTCGGATGTGTGTGGCGGGATCGTCGGGGCCCTTCTGCCGGGGGGTGTGCCGGCGCTTCCGGCCCGTTGCGACGGGGACCGACGGGCCCGGCAGGAAAGATCTGCGGCGGTGGGCGTGGCGTAGGCTTCCTGGGGTAACCGGTTCGGGTGCGGCGGGAGCGGGCGGCGCGCGTGGGGCAGCGGTATCCGGGTCCGTGTACCGTGCAGGGAAGGGGCATGCCGGCTCCGGCGGCGGGTAGCATCGACCGCCGCAGGACGGTGGTGGGGACGACGACAGCGACACGGAGGCGGCGGTGCGCGAGCTGAGCGTGGTCGGGGTTCGGGTGGAACTGCCCACCAACCAGCCGATCGTTTTGCTCAGAGAGGTCGAGGGCGACCGTTACCTGCCGATCTGGATCGGTGCGGTCGAAGCCACGGCGATCGCCTACGAGCAGCAGGGGGTCAAGCCGGCCCGTCCGTTGACCCACGATCTGCTTCGGGACATTCTTGCCGCGTTGGAGGCACCATTGCGCGCGGTCGAGATCGTCGAGCTGAAGGAGAACGTCTTCTACGCCGATCTGTTGATCGGCGACGGGTTGCGGGTGTCGGCCCGGCCGAGTGATTCGATCGCCCTGGCGTTGCGGGTCGGTGCGCCGATCCGTTGTGCGGAGCAGGTGCTGTCCGAGGCGGGCATCATCATTCCGGACGAGCAGGAGGACGAGGTGGAGAAGTTCCGGGAGTTCCTGGAGCAGGTCCGCCCGGAGGACTTCGCCGGCTGAGTGTCGGCCCGTTGGCGGCCGGGATGGTCGTCGGGTTGCCGTGACCTCTGGTTCGTCCGGGTACGCGGGGGGTGATCGTCGAGGTGCGGCGTGTCGCGGCAAATCCTGCGAGGTAAGCCTCCAGCCGGGCTATAGGGTTGGGCCTGTCGAAGGGGTGCACGTCCCGGAAACGACGTGTCACCGCACGGGCGGGGAGGTTGTCCGATGCATGAGCCACAGGACCCTGATCCGGGGACATCTGGTCACCGACGCGGTGAGGATCAGCGTCAGGTCGAAGGACATGGTCGGGTAGCGGAGGATCACCCGGTCGACGATTCCGCGATAGAGGATGGCGCGGTCGGTTACCGGGGTGTGACGGCGTGTTCCGCCGTCGGCATCAGTTACCGGCAGTTGGACTACTGGGCGCGTACGACGCTGGTGGTGCCGAGTGTGCGGGACGCTTCGGGTTCGGGTACGCAGCGGCTCTACTCGTTCCGGGACCTGGTGGTGCTCAAGGTGGTGAAGCGGCTGCTGGACGCGGGGGTGTCGCTGCAGAACATCCGGCGGGCCATCGAGACGCTGCGGTCGCGCGGGGTGGCGGACCTGGCCGGTATCACGTTGATCTCGGACGGTACGACGGTCTACGAGTGTCGGTCTCCGGAGGAGGTCGTCGACCTGTTGCAGGGTGGGCAGGGCGTGTTCGGGATCGCCATCGGTGGTGCGTTCAAGGAGATCCAGGGGTCGTTGTCGCATCTGCCGGCCGAGCCGGCGGGGGAGCCGACCCCGGTTGGTACGTCTGCGGAGCCGGTGGCGGCGGATGCGGGTGACGAGTTGGCGGCCCGGCGGGCGCGTCGCCGGGCGGGCTGAGGCGGTTCGCGCTGTCTGCGGAAGCGCGGTGGTGCGGGCGTGCCGCGGCAGGGCCCGAGCGGACATGATCGTCGCCGCATAATGGGTGGTATGCCAGCTGGTCCACCTGAGTCGTCCGGTCCCGTCCCTGTTGTCCGTCCTGGTGGCCGGCGTCGTTGGTGGCGTCGGCTGGTTCTCGGGATGTTGGCCGTGGCGTTCCTGTTGCCGGTTTCGGTGGTCGGCAGTGTGCTCTGGGTACGGCAGTCGGCGGAGGACCACGTCTACGATCTGGCCGGGGTGCCGGCGGCACCGGTCGCGCTGGTGTTGGGTGCCCAGGTGAATCCGGACGGCACGCCGTCGGCGTTCCTGGCAGCCCGGCTGGGGTTGGCCAGGGAGTTGCTGGATGCCGGTAAGGTGCGGGCGATTCTGGTGTCCGGGGATCACCGCCGGTGGGAGTACGACGAGCCGGGGGCGATGCGCCGCTGGTTGGTGGACCGGGGTGTGCCGGCCCGGCAGGTGGTCGAGGACCACGCGGGTTTCGACACCTACGACTCGTGTCTGCGGGCCCGTCGGATCTTCGGTGTCGATCGGACCATTGTGGTCACCCAGAGTTTCCACATCGCGCGGGCGGTGACGGTGTGCCGGCGGGTCGGTCTGGACGCGGTGGGGGTCGGGGACGATTCGGTGCGCCGCTTCGAACGGGCCTGGAACCGGGGTGGGTTCCGGGAGAACTTCGCGGCGGTGAAGGCGGTGTACGACGTGTTGAGCGGGCGCGATCCGGTGTTTCTCGGTCCGCCCGAGCCGGGTCTGCGGGATGCGTTGTCTGGGTGAATTGTCCCTGCGGTACTCGTGATTTGCGGGATTCCGGTCCAATGGGGATGATGACCGCGCGCTCGAGTCGCATCGATGAACGCCGAAGTGGCAGGGTACGGAACACACCGTTTCGGGGCGGATGACACAGAACGGGTGGGCGCGGTAGTGTCCCCCACGCAGTGCCGCTCGGCGGCGATCCGCCCCCCGGGTCGGCAGCCTGTGCCTCGCCCCTCAACGCCGCGCGACCCCTCTCGCGCTGGAAGGAAGACCGTGACGGAATCAGAAGACAGCGCCGTGTCATCTCCCTCGGCCGGCGCCGGCACTCCCGGCAACGGAACGGCTACCCGCCCCTCGCACTACGAGCGGATCGGCGGAGCGGAGTCGGTGAAGGCCGCGGTCGGGCTGTTCTACGACCGGGTGCTCGCCGACGCCGAGTTGGCGCCGTATTTCACCGCCATCAACATGGAGGAGCAGCGGCGGCATCTGGTGTTGATGCTGACCGTGGTGCTCGGCGGCCCGAACAACTACGCCGGCCGGGGTCTGGCCGAGGCGCACCAGCCGTTGGATATTCCGGACGAGCACTACGCCCGGGTCGGCGCACATCTGATCGACACGCTGACCGAACTCGGCGTGCCGGCGGACATTCTCGACGATGTGCGGGCAACCCTGGTGTCGGTCCGTGACCAGGTGGTGTCGAGCGGTACCTCGGCGGGCGTTTGACCGTGGACGTCGCCCGTCTCAAGCAGAGCTGGCACCTGGTCGCCGGGCACGGCGACCAGGTGCCGCTCTACTTCTACTCGACTCTCTTCCTCGCCCATCCCGACGTCCGGCAGATGTTCCCGACGAACATGGCGGGTCAGCGGGACCGGTTGGTCACCGCACTCGGACACATCGTTTCCAACGTGGACCAGGTGGACCAGCTGGTCGGGTTCCTCCAGTCGCTCGGCGCCGACCACCGCAAGTTCGCGGTCCGGGCGGAGCACTATCCGGCGGTCGGCGAGGCGTTGCTGGCCACCCTGGCGCACTTCCTCGGCGAGCACTGGACCGAGGACCTCGCCCAGGACTGGACGGCGGCGTACGGGCTGGTCGCGAAGGTGATGTCCGACGGTGCCACGTCGGCCGAGAACGTCAGCCCGCCGTGGTGGGTCGGGGAGGTCGTCGCGCACGAACCCCGTACCTTCGACATCGCGGTCCTGACCCTGCGTCCGCAGTACCTGTTGCCGTTCGATCCGGGTCAGTCGATCGGGGTGTCGAGTCCGGCGACCCGGGCCTGGCGCTACTACTCGCCGGCGAACGCTCCGCGCAGTGACGGCACGATCGAGTTGCATGTCCGGGCGGTTCCGGGCGGCGCGGTGAGTTCCCGGTTGGTCTACGGCACGAGTGTCGGGGACCAGCTGCATCTGGCGGCGCCGATGGGGGAGCGGCTGTCGTTGCGCCAGGCCGGCGGTGACCTGCTGCTGCTGGCCGGTGGTACCGGTTGGGGGCCGTTGAAGGCGCTGGTGGAGCAGGTGGCGGCGG